>NZ_QSNX01000008.1:0-254124 GCF_009498575.1 Rahnella sp. RcJ3 | reverse complement strand
GTCCATGATGAGCATGAACCCTTTTTACACGAGCCACCGGATCGGTCAACTGATCCTTAAACGATCGGCATTACGCCCTGAGCGTCCGTTTTGCTTTCCCTCATCAGGTATTAACGACTGACTTCACAGCGGCTGACCATCCGCCAGTTACGTGGCAACTCGCGTACTTCACCCGCCAGAATCACCTTTCCTGTTGCATGAATATCGGCGCTTGAAGAGCCCACCTGAACTTCAACAGAACCCGGTTCGACGATGCGCTTACCGGCGTGACTGGTGAAATTCAGCATATCGGTCGGAATGCTGAAACTGAGCGTCGCAGTTTGTCCGGCATCCAGTTCAACGCGTTCAAAGGCTTTGAGTTCCTGCATCGGGCGTACCAGTGATGCCACACAGTCACGCAGATAAACCTGCACCACCTCGCTGCCCGCCTGATTTCCGGTATTGGTGACTTTGATTTGTACTGCAATATCGCCATTTTCGATGGCGACCGGTTGCTGATTGAGTTGCAGGTCGTGATAGCGGAACGTGGTGCCGCTCAGTCCGTAGCCAAACGGGTATTTTGCGCCAAAGTGGAAGGCGATCGGCGTGCCGCCACTTTTCAGTTTGTGATTGTAGTAATACGGCATCGCACCGGCGCTTTTCGGTACGGAAACCACCAGCCGCCCGGACGGAGCCTGTTTGCCACTGATAATGTCGCTGATGGCGCGTCCCCCTTCCTGTCCGGGTGCAAATGCCATCAGGTATCCGGCGACTTTTTCTTCCAGCCCGCCAAGGGAATACGGACGACCGCCGGTCATTATCACAATGGTCGGTTTGCCGGTTGCGATCACGGCTTCCAGCAACTGCTGCTGAACGCCCGGCAGTTGCAGGCTGTCTGTATCAGAGCCTTCGCCGACAGTACCGCTCTGGAATAAACCGGCCAGATCGCCGACAAACACCAGCGCGACGTCACTTTCCTGCGCCAGTTTTACGGCCTGCGGGATCAGCGCGGTACTTCGTGATACCGGCGAGTTTTGCATGGGTGTTGCGGCATCGCCGGGGAAGACCGGCGCGCTCGCTGTGCGTTTTTCAAGAATATGGCAACCTTTGGTATAACGGATATTTTGCTCGCCGTAGGCGTCACGCAAGGCCTGTAACGGCGTGGTGATCTGTTCCGTCTGCGCTTCCATTTCGCTGATGATCAGATGCACCGGGAAACTGTAACCGCTGAGCAACGCCAGAGGATCATCTGCCGTCGGGCCGATCACCGCGATTTTTTGGCCGGATGTGGGTTTCAGCGGCAGGATGCCATTATTTTCCAGCAGAGTGATTGAGCGGACCGCGGCTTTCCAGGCCAGTTCCCGCGTGGCAGGTTGCTGAAGCTGCGGCTCAGGCTCAATGGCGTAAGGCTGTTCAAACAGGCCAAGGCGAAATTTTTCAGTCAGCACGCGTGCGACAATTTCGTCAATTTTCGCCATATCAATCAGGCCACGCGAAACGGCATCCGCCAGATGTTGTGCGCAGTCACCTTTCGGTAATTCAATATCCAGACCCGCATTGAACGACAGCGCGGCGGATTCGGCATCGTCATGGCTGACACCGTGATGCTGATGCAGCAGGCTGACACCACCGTAATCGGCAACAATCAGACCGTCGAACCCCCATTGTTCACGCAAGATTTCGGTCAGCAGGAAGTGATCGCTGTGGCAAGGCTGACCATCAATGTCGTGATATGCAGGCATCACCGAACCGGCATTCGCCAGCTTCACCGCCATCTCAAACGGCAGCAGGAAAGTGTCATTCAGCTCGCGAAAACCAAGATGAACCGGCGCATGGTTGCGCGCGCCTTCGCTGAAAGAGTGCCCGACATAATGTTTCAGCGTGGCCAGCAGGTCCCGCGCTTCGCCCTGTAATCCGCGCACGTAAGCGGTCGCCATCACGCCGACCAGATACGGGTCTTCACCAAAGGTTTCTTCGGTACGTCCCCAGCGCACATCGCGCGACACATCCAGAACCGGTGCCAGCCCCTGATGACAACCAACGCTTTGTGCTTCCTGACGGATAGCACCTGCAATTTGCTCCATCAGTTGCGGATCCCACGTTGAGGCGTAGCTCAGGGACGAGGGAAACAGTGTGGCGTCTTTGCACAATAAGCCGACCAGACATTCTTCGTGGAACATCGCCGGAATACCCAGCCGGGTGTCTTCTACCAGCGTTTTTTGCAGCCGGTTCAGCGCCTGTACGCCTTCTGCCGGGCTGACCACGTGCGTGCCGAGCGGACGGGTGATTTGCCCGGCGCCAGATGCCAGTTGCTGTTCCAGCGCCTGACTCTGTTTGTGACCGGAAAAATCATCGCTCAGATCGGTACGTTCTTTGTGATTGCCGTTGCTGTCGAGGATCAGCCAGAACGCATGCATCTGCGCGAATTTTTCCTCCGGCGTCATGCGTGCCAGAAGATCGGCGACGCGGCTGGCAACGGGCTGTGAAGCATCCTGATAAAGATAAGTCATCTTACATCTCCTTGATTAATCAAAGGGCGTGAACCGCTGAGCACGGGGTCATCGTCGCCCCCGAAAGAACGTCGCGTTGCGAGGGATAAGGCGATAGTTTGCATGGTGCGGCTGTTGAGTTTGTAGGTAAAAAGCAGCGCGGCCATCAGCAGGAATAACGCACAGGGCACCAGTGTGAACAGTGAATTGATGGTCAACATCACCGAAGCACTTTGCGTGGCGCCGTTCGGCAGGTAACCGACCATACCAAGCACCCAGCCGACGATGGCACCGCCCAGTGCCAGCCCGAATTTGATGGCAAACAGCGCAGTGGAGAATACCAGCCCGTCAAGCCGGCGGCCGGTGCGGGATTCTTCGTGATCCACAACGTCGGAGAACATCGTCCATTGCAGCGGCGTGGTCAGGTTTTGGATAAAACTGAACACAAGATTGAGGGCGAAAATAAGACTGACGGAAGGGGAGGGAATAAAGAAAATCGCTGCATTACACACCACAAAAGTCAGAATTGTCCATTGATAGGATTTAATCCGGTCGAATTTACCCAGTATTTTCTCAGACAATAGTGCACCAAATAACGAGGCGATCATGCCAAAAACAATAAAATTAAAAATCAGGTCCGGGCGGCCTAGCACATATTTCACATAATACATGGTGGCGGAACCACGGATAACGACGGCACATAATAGTAAGATATTAAAAATAAAAACAATGCGCCATTGTGAGTTATTCCACAGTAATTTCAGGTCGCTCAGCATTGAACCGGAGGTGTCATTGCGCGGTTGATAACGCTCACGCGTCAGTGCGAAACAACAGAAAAATAATACGATACCGAGCAAACCCATCAGGCTCATGGCATAGAAATAGCCTTTCTGCGGGTTACCTGCGCCGAGTTTTGCCACCAGCGGCAGGGCGATCACTGTCACCACCAGCCCCCCGACAAATGACAGTCCGAAGCGCCACGACTGCAGCGAATGGCGTTCGCGCGGGTCGAGTGTTAACGCCCCCGGCATGGCACAATACGGCACATTGATAGCGGAATACACCAGGCTGAGTAATGTATAAGTGACTGCTGCATAAATAATTTTACCGGTCGGTGATATGTCTGGTACATAAAATGTGATCAGGCAACAGACCCCAAACGGTATTGCAAACCACAGCAGCCACGGACGGAATTTTCCATAGCGTGTTGTGGTGCGATCAACCAGCGCACCGATGCAGGGATCTACGCAGGCATCCACGGCGCGTACCACTAAAAATAGTGTGCCCATGATCGCGGCGGGTAAACCAAAAACATCCGTGTAGAAATAAGCGAGAAATAAAGTCGCAGTTTGCCAGACCAGCGCACTGGCCATATCGCCGAGTCCGTAGCCAATCTTATCTTTTACTGAAAGAACCGGAGTGATCACCATTATTTGTTACCTGCTTTCTGTAAGGAGAGATAACCGACGGAAAATAATTCATGTCTTTAACGGAAAAAAAGATAAACAGCCTGGGAAGTAAAATGGTGCCAAAAGTATTGTGAATAGAACTCAGGTAAACAATTGAGGAAATGAATATGCAATTTACGTTTTTTGATTTTGTTTTTTATTTGTGAACGGGATCAAACTGACGGCGGTGTTTGCTTCATCGGCGCGTGGATCCGGACTGGCAAAGGCCCGCGTTGAGCGGGATGCCATCTCCGGTGAATGGGCTGAGACAGGGTTTTTATCACTCTTCCCGCCAGCGGAAATAACCGGTCACCGCTTTTAATGCGGCGGGTAACTGGCGGTGGCCGGGGTAATAGAGAAAGAATCCGGGAAAGGTGACCGACCAGTCTTCAAGCACCCGGATCAGCTTACCTTCCGCCACCAGCGCATCATGTTCAGCACTCTGCGCGCTGTACACCAGCCCGATTCCATCGAGCGCAATGCGGGTCATCATGCTGACGCTGTCGACCACCAGCGGCCCGCTGACGGGCACGGTAATCTGTCGCCCATTTTTTTCGAACTCCCAGCGGTACAGCGAACCGCTGGCAATTTCCCGACGCCCAATGCAGGCATGGTTTTTCAAATCGGCAGGCGTTTGTGGTTGCGGGCAGCGGGCGAAATAATCCGGCGAACCGTACACCGCAGAGTGAAAATCGGCGGTCAGGCGTACCGCACTCATGTCCTGCTGAACATCGCCCCGGATGCGTACGCCTGCATCAAACCCCTCACTGATGATGTCCACGAAACCGTCATTGGTGGCAAGTTCCAGCGTGATATCCGGGAACGTCTGACAAAATTTGGGCAACTGCGGCAGGAAAACCATGTCAGCAGCGATGCGTGGCGTATTAATACGCACCGTGCCTTTGGGTATCCCCCTCAAAGCGTTCACTTTCTCCATCGCATCAGAGATGACTGATAATGCCGGCACCACTTCCGCCAGCAATGCGTAACCCGCTTCGGTGGGCGATACCTGCCGCGTTGTGCGGTTCAGCAATCTGATGCCCAGACGCTCTTCCAGCGAACGTAAGGAATGGCTCAGCGTTGAAGCGGTTAAATTTAGCCGCGCCGCGGCTTTGCGGAAACTCTTCTCTTCCGCTACGGCGACAAATGCTCTCAGTTCTCCGAATTCGTGGGTGCGCATCAGTTTCCTATTGATGAATAAAAGCCAGTAAAGCATGCGATATAACATGGCTTATTCACAATAATCAATGCGCTTATAGTCAGGCCTCGGTTTGGAAAATTCATCAACGGAGAAAAATATGTCGCAAACATTACGGTTACAGGGGCGGGTTGCGCTGGTCACGGGCGGTGGCTCAGGCATCGGGCGGGCAGCCGCACTGGCGTTTTCACGCGATGGTGCGAAAGTCGTGGTGGCAGGAAGACGGGAAACGGCGCTCCAGGAAACGGTGATGATGATCCGTGAACGGGGCGGTGATGCCCTGGCGGTGCCGACCGATGTGTCAGACAGCGCACAGGTCCGGCATCTTATTGCCGCGACGCTGGCGCATTACGGGCGACTGGACGCCGCGTTTAATAATGCGGGTGTGGAAGGTTTTGCGCCAGTCAGTGACATGACAGAAGCGGAATTTGACCGGGTGATTGCCACCAATCTGAAAGGCGTCTGGCTGTCAGTGAAATATCAGCTGGAAGCCATGACCGCCGCAGGGCGTGGCGGTGCGATTGTGAATACCTCTTCCTGGCTGGCGCACGGAGCCAGTATTGGCTCTGCTGCGTATTCCGCCAGCAAAGGAGGGCTTGACGCGATGATCCGCGCTATAGCGCTGGAAACCGGTGCGCAGAATATCCGCATCAATAACGTTAATCCCGGCATTATCGATACCCCGATGGCGCGGCGGATGGGCGCAAATGAAGAAACGCTGATCCCTTTTGTACGCCTGACACCCGCAGGGCGCGTGGGCGAACCGGCAGATGTCGCGGATGTTGTGGCGTGGTTGTGCAGTGATGAAGCGCGATTTGTGACCGGTCAGAATCTGCTGGTCGATGGCGGATTTACGGTGGCGGGGCTGCGTTAGTCAGGACAAAAAAGACCGAGGCTCAGGGACGGGCGTCAGTCTGCACAAAGTCTGAAGCCGATCACAGTTTCATCATCCGGCGAATATTACGACTTGTTTCTGTTTCCGATTCGCCCGAGAATCCGTTTCAGAAAGCAGGATTGTTACTGTCTGACAGGCAAAACCTAAACTTCTCGTTTCTTCGTGTATGACGAAGAGACCGGACGTTTAGGTTTTTTTTTGGCCTGAATTCAGGGGCAGGCCGCCCCTTTGAAATACAACGGCAATGTCGTGCACGACGCCCTTACTCTGATGAGATGACACTATGGAATACAGAACATTAGCCGACGAAATTCTCCGCGGAGTGGGCGGAAAAGACAACGTCAACAGTGTGGTGCATTGTGCCACCCGTTTACGCTTCAAGCTAAAAGATACCCGCAAAGCCGATGCTGCCGGGCTGAAAGAAAATCCGGGCGTGATCATGGTGGTCGAGAGCGGCGGTCAGTTTCAGGTGGTGATTGGCAATCACGTCGGTGCCGTCTATGAAGCGCTGGTGAAAGGCAGCGCGCTTTCAGACGGCAGCGATGACGACAGGGGTGATAACGGCAGTGTGTTTGCCCGTGCGATAGATGTCATCTCCGGCATTTTCACGCCGTTTATCGGCATTATGGCGGCATCGGGGATCCTCAAAGGTTTTCTGGCACTGGCGCTGGCCTGTGGCTGGATGGTGCCGGAAAGCGGTACCTATAAAGTCTGGTTCGCCGCCAGCGACGCTATGTTTTATTTCTTCCCGCTGGTGATCGGTTATACCGCCGGTAAAAAATTCGGCGGTAATCCGTTTGTGACCATGATGATTGGCGGCGCGATGGTGCACCCGCTGATGATCGCCGCATTTGATGTGCAGCAGTCCGGCGCGCACAGCGAGCATTTCTTAGGCATCCCGCTGGTCTTTATCAATTATACCTCTTCGGTCATTCCGGTGATTCTGGCCGCGTGGGCATCGAGCTGGCTGGAAAAGCAGTCGATGAAAATTTTACCCGGCGCGCTGCGTAACTTCATCACACCGCTGATCTGCCTGATGGTGATTGTGCCGCTGACATTCCTGGTTATCGGGCCGGTCGCGACCTGGGCCAGTCAGCAACTGGCCCATGGCTACCAGTTTGTTTATCACGTCAGCCCGATGGTCGCCGGTGCCTTTATGGGCGCACTGTGGCAGGTCTGTGTGATCTTCGGTCTGCACTGGGGGCTGGTGCCGTTGATGATCAACAACTTCAGCGTGCTCGGCCATGACACCATGCTGCCGCTGTTACTGCCTGCGGTGATGGGACAGGTTGGTGCGGTCGCGGGTGTGATGCTGCGGACCAAAGATGTCCGTACCCGAGCATTGTCAGGGTCGGCGATCAGCGCCGGGATTTTCGGTATCACGGAACCGGCGGTGTATGGCATCACCCTGCCGCATCGGCGTCCTTTTATTTTCGGCTGCGTCGGCGGTGCGCTCGGCGCTGCGGTGCTCGGTTACTTCCAGACCACGGCGTATTCCTTCGGTTTCCCCAGTGTCTTCACGTTTACCCAGATTATTCCGCCCACTGGTTTTGATAAAACAGTGACCGCCGGGATTGCCGGCACCCTGATTGCGCTGTTGTTTGCCGCACTGGCGACTTATTTCTTCGGTGTAAAACAAGAAGCGGTCGCGCCGGAAGTCAGCGAAAAGGCTCAGGCCGATGCGTTACAGGCGCCGCGCGGCAAAACGCTGATCGCCAGCCCGATGAGCGGACCGTGTATCGCACTCGATACAGTGAAAGATCCGACATTCGCCAGCGGCCTGCTGGGTAAAGGTGTGGCCATTGTGCCTGTCGCCGGAAGGGTGGTCTCACCGGTAGACGGCACGGTGGTTTCACTGTTCAAAACCCATCACGCCATCGGAATTGAATCGGCAGACGGCGCAGAAATTCTGATCCACGTCGGCATCGATACGGTGAAGCTCGACGGCAAATTCTTTACGCCACACGTTGACGTCGATGCGGTGGTGAAGCAGGGCGATTTGTTGCTGGAATTCGACGTGCAGGGGATCACGGATGCCGGTTACGACCTGACAACGCCGGTGCTGGTCACCAACAGCGACGATTATCTCGACGTCATTCCGGCCGGTGTCGGACAGGACGCCAGCGAACAAACCCTTTTACTGACTTTATTACGCTAACGAACAGAGCCAGGAGGTTCATATGAACAAGCCATTTCCAAACGGATTTTTATGGGGCGGAGCCGTTGCCGCTAATCAGGTTGAAGGGGCTTACCTGACCGACGGTAAAGGCTTATCCACATCGGATCTGCAACCGCAGGGTGTTTTCGGCCCGGTGCAGGAACGCACGGAAGGGGATTTCGGCGTGAAAGATGTCGCCATCGATTTCTACCACCGTTATCCGCAAGATATGAAATTGTTCGCTGAAATGGGTTTTACCGTATTGCGTACCTCAATCGCCTGGACGCGTATCTTCCCTCAGGGGGATGAATCGCAGCCGAACGAAGCGGGGCTGGCATTCTACGACCGACTGTTTGATGAGATGGCAAAATACGGTATTACACCGCTGGTGACGCTTTCCCATTACGAAATGCCGTACGGCATCGTAAAAAAACACGGTGGCTGGGGCAGCCGCGATACCATCGGTTTCTTTGAAAATTACGCCCGCACGGTGTTCACCCGTTATAAAGATAAAGTCAAACACTGGCTGACCTTTAACGAAATCAATATGTCGCTGCATGCGCCGTTTACCGGCGTCGGATTGCCGGAAGACAGCAGCAAACAGGACATCTATCAGGCCATTCACCATCAGCTGGTTGCCAGTGCCAAAGCGGTAAAAGCCTGTCACGAGATCATTCCTGACGGCAAAATCGGCAATATGCTGCTTGGCGGAATGCTGTATCCGCTGACCTGCAAACCGGCCGATATGATGGAAACCTTGCAGCAGAACCGCGACTGGTTATTCTTCGGCGATGTTCAGGTGCGTGGCGCGTATCCGGCTTATATGCCGCGTTTCTTTAAAGACCGCGGCATGGAAATTAATATTACTTCTGAAGATAAAGCCGCGTTGAAAGAAACCGTCGACTTTATCTCATTCAGTTATTACATGACCGGTTGTGTCACCACGGATGAAGAACAAAATATTAAAGCGCGTGCCAATATATTAAATATGGTGCCGAACCCGCATCTGCAAAGTTCCGAATGGGGATGGCAGATTGACCCGGAAGGGTTGCGCTTCTTAATGAATGAGCTTTATGACCGTTATCAGAAACCGCTATTTATTGTGGAAAACGGTTTGGGTGCGCGGGATAAAGTCGAAGCTGACGGCAGCATTAATGATGATTACCGTATTCAGTACATCAATGACCATCTGGTTCAGGTGCGTGAAGCCATTGAAGACGGCGTGGAAGTGATGGGTTACACCAGCTGGGGACCGATTGATCTGGTCAGCGCCTCGAAAGCGGAATTCTCCAAGCGTTATGGTTATATCTATGTAGACCGCGACGATCAGGGCAATGGCACGCTGGAGCGCCGCCGTAAGAAAAGTTTCTTCTGGTATCAGGAAGTGATTAATTCAAACGGTGCGTCATTAACATCCTGATCTGATCCGGTCTGAAGGGACTTAAGGCCATCGTCACGTTTTGAGGGCAAAATTTACGTCTGACTGAGGATCGGATCTGGTAAAATCATCAGGCAGATCCCAAGACTGCGGCAGACAAAACCTGATCATCCATACGGACGATCAGGTTTTTCTTTTCAGGGAGTTACAATGAAAATCGCCAAAATACTCAATAATAATGTGGTGGTTGTCGTCAGCGGGCAGCAACGCGAACAGGTGGTGATGGGGCGCGGGCTGGCATTTATGAAGAAAGCCGGGGATGAGCTGGATGAAAGCAAAATCGAGAAAATTTTTGCCCTGCAGAATGACGAACTGGTCGCGCATCTGACGGAGTTGCTGTCGCATATTCCGATGGAAGTGATGACCACCTGTGATCAGATTATTTCGCTGGCGCGGGGACGGCTGGGGAAATTGCAGGAAAACCTGTATATCGCACTCACCGATCACTGCAATTTTGCCATCGAACGGCAGAAGAAGGGCGTGCCGGTCAGCAATGCCTTGCTGTGGGAAACCCGCCGTCTGTACCCGAAGGAATATGCCCTCGGGCTGGAAGCGCTGGAGATCATCGATTCGCGCCTCGGCGTGCGATTGCCGGTGGATGAAGCCGGTTTTATTGCCCTGCATCTGGTCAATGCGCAGCTTAACGGCGAAATGCCGGAAGTGGCGCAGATTACCCGCGTGATGCAGGAAATCCTCAATCTGGTGAAATACCAGCTGCGTATTGAATACGACGAGGAGTCGCTGAGCTACCAGCGCTTCGTCACCCATCTTAAATTCTTCGCCCAGCGGATGCTCAGCCGCACGGTGGTGGCCGACGATGACATGACCCTGCACGTGGCGGTAAAAGAAAATTACCCACAGGCGTGGCTGTGCGCGGAAAAAATCGGCGATTATCTGGCCGCGCAATATCAGCGCGAACTGACCACGGAAGAAATTATGTATCTCTCCATTAATATCGAACGGGTGAGAAAAGAGTGTCTGCCGAAAGAATCGTCCTGAGCGCACGCAAGCGCAAAATTTGCTGCGCGAAATATGACTGTTCACAATTTTTAATGACGGTTTTTTTTGCCACGGTTAGTGAGAACAGGTAGCATCCTTCGCCGTTATTGCACCAAAACAGTTCCGGCTAAAAAAACTACAGTGGGTAAACCCCATAAACGGCGAGGCTTGCAATCGTTTGCTTGCAGCACCCGGCGTCAGGTGAAGGTTATTTTGGAGAACAACTCATAATGAAGTCTCATAAAAAAACGGCAGAGGCGAAGCACGCGGCTAAACGGCGCTGGCTGGACTCTCACGATCATGGTTATCACAAGAGTATGGGCAACCGTCAGGTTCAGATGATTGCCATTGGTGGTTCTATCGGTACCGGTCTGTTTCTCGGCGCGGGTGCGCGTTTACAGATGGCGGGTCCGGCGCTGGCTATCGTGTATGCGGTGTGTGGTATTTTCTCATTCTTTATCCTGCGTGCACTGGGCGAACTGGTTTTACACCGTCCGACCAGTGGCAGCTTCGTATCCTATGCCCGTGAATTCCTGGGTGAAAAAGCGTCTTACGTAGCAGGCTGGATGTACTTCCTGAACTGGGCGATGACCGGCATTGTCGATATCACCGCAGTGGCTCTGTACATGCACTACTGGGGAACCTTCGGTGATGTTCCGCAATGGATGTTTGCGTTGGGCGCACTGGCGATAGTGGCAACCATGAACATGATCGGCGTGAAGTGGTTCGCTGAGATGGAATTCTGGTTTGCGCTGATCAAAGTGGCGGCGATTGCTATCTTCCTGGTGGTTGGCGTGGTGTTCCTCGGCACCGGCAAACAACTGGACGGTAACACCACCGGTCTGCATCTGATCACCGACAACGGCGGTATTTTCCCGCACGGTTTGTTACCGGCGCTGGTTCTGGTGCAGGGCGTGGTCTTTGCCTTTGCGGCCATTGAGCTGGTCGGTACGGCGGCGGGCGAAACCAAAGATCCTGAGAAAGTGCTGCCGAAAGCCATTAACAGCGTTATCTGGCGTATCGCTTTGTTCTACGTCGGCTCCGTGGTGTTACTGGTGCTGTTGCTGCCGTGGAATGCCTATCAGGCGGGCCAAAGTCCGTTTGTCACCTTCTTCAGCAAGCTGGGCGTGCCTTACATCGGTGCCATCATGAATATCGTGGTTCTGACCGCAGCGCTGTCGAGCCTCAACTCCGGCTTGTATTCCACCGGTCGTATTCTGCGTTCCCTGTCGATGGGCGGTTCAGCACCGAAATTCATGTCGAAGATGAGTGCGCAGCAGGTGCCGTACGCCGGTATTCTGGTCACTGTCGGCATTTATGTGATCGGTGTAGTGCTCAACTATTACGTGCCTTCGCAGGTGTTTGAGATTGTCCTGAACGTCGCCTCACTCGGCATCCTCAGTTCATGGGCTTTCATCATTGTCTGTCAGATGAAACTGCGTACTGCGATCAAAGAAGGTCGTGCGAAAGACGTTTCCTTCAAAATGCCGTGGGCACCGGTGACCTCGTGGCTGACGCTGGCCTTCCTGGCGGGCGTTCTGATCCTGATGGCGTTTGACTACCCGAACGGCACCTACACGGTGGCGACCATTCCGGTGCTGATCATTCTGCTGGTACTGGGCTGGATGGGTCTGCGCAAACGTGCTGCTGAAGTGCATGCCGAACAGGCTGCGCAGGAAGAAGCACATCAGGAAAGTATTGAAGCGAAGTAATTCGTTTCGCAGATTCCAGCAAAGGGCTGCCGTCATGGCGGCCCTTTTTCATTCCTGCCCGTAAAAAATCTGAAACAGCCACAATGTCTCTTTCCTTTGACTAGGCTTATTCTTTTATGAGGAGAGGCAAACCTATGTTGAAGATTGTTTTACAAATATTTTCCAGCCCGGAAAAGTTCCTCGGACTGTTCAGCGCCGCAGACATGGAAAATACGCTGGAAGAGGGCGAGCGTATTCTGATTGATGAAAACGGGACGGCATCAGTCAATCCGGCTAATCAGGAGATGCAGCAAGACTTTGCCCGCCACGTCAAACGCATGAGCGTGCTGTAATGGCGACAGCCGTTTTCATGGTGTTAATGGTCTGCGGCTACTGGTATACCACCCGCGACATTTCATCGCGCTTCAAACTTAAACGCACCTTTGGCTGGGACGTCTATTTTCTGGTGGCGCTGTATGGCTGTATTTTTGTCCTGCAGGGTGTACTGGTCATAGCACTGCTATATCTGGCGCTGTGGGGGATTTCCGGTGTCATCAACTGGCTGCCCGCCTTGCCGCATTTACATCAGGATGTGCACTACCAGCGTGATTTCATCAACTGGAGTTTCTTAGGCATTCAGGCACCGGTGGTGATTATGCTTGCCGTCTCCGTGATGCTGTGTCTGGTCCGCACTACCTGGTCACCGGGCTTACGCCTTAATACTGCCGGACGCAGAGAGTTGTACAAACAACTTACCCGCGCCAACGGCGTGGAAGGACTGTTGTATCAGTGTATGGAAGAGGGCGATATGGTATTCATCACCCTGCAGTCGCGGCGTGTTTATATCGGCATGGTGCATACCGCAAGGTGTGAAACAAGTTCGTCGGACAATGTGGTCGTGATCCCGATGGTCAGCGGTTATCGCGATAAAGACACACTGGAGCTGCGCGTTGAGCATAATTATGCCCGCTATTATCAGGAACATGGCATCACGCCGGTGTCAGATCCGGTGAGCGCGCTGAAGTTTCGTAAGGTGATTTTACTGAGCCAGATAGAAACGCTGTCGCTGTTTGACCCGTCAAGTGCCTGTGCGTTCGAGAAGCTTATTCCGCTGGTTGAAGAAGAAATGGCCCGGAAAATTGGTGAGAAGGACGCCTGAAATAAGGCGTCCTGCATGCATTACACGATAGTGAAGCTGAAATCACTCAGACCTTCGATGCCGCCGGTGATCACATCACCGCGCACTACCGGACCCACACCTGCTGGCGTACCGGTATAGATCAGATCACCGGGCTTGAGTTCAACCGCCTGAGAGAGATAGCTGATGACGTCCGCTACCTGCCAGATCTGGTCGCTCAAATCACCGCGCTGACGTTTTTCACCGTTCACATCGAGCCAGATTTTACCGGCAGCCGGATGACCTGTCTGACTCACGGGTTGCAGCGGATTCGCCGGTGCGGAATCATCAAACCCTTTGGCGAAATCCCACGGACGTCCCAGTTTCTTGGCCTGCGCCTGAATATCACGACGGGTTAAATCTACGCCCACGGTATAACCCCAGACGTGTGACAGTGCGTCTTCAGCGGCAATATCTTTACCGCCTCTGGCAATCGCAACGACCAGTTCTACTTCATAATGCAGATCGTCGGTCAGCGTCGGGTACGGCACATTGCCGCTGGCGGGAACCACGGCATCCGCCGGTTTGCCAAAAAAGAAAGGCGGTTCGCGGTCAGGATCATGACCCATCTCACGGGCGTGCTCGGAATAGTTACGGCCAACACAATACACGCGGCGCAACGGAAAGCGGGCGCTCTGGCCTTCGACGGCGAGAGACGGAACTTCGGGTGCAGCAATTACATATTCAGTCATCGTATTCACTTCACAAAGTTATCGAATTAACATATTTGCAAAGCGAATCAACATTGACCAGTAAATTTATGTTACTGGTCAATGTGTCACTGTCAGGCCTTGTAACGCGGTGCGGCGTGAGCCTGCAGGAAGTTCGGTACCATTGCACTGCGCAGGGCATCAAATTCATCCCACTGTTTTTCGTCCTGCAATGGTGGAATGGTGATTTTTTCTTTGCGGTCAAAGCCCAGCAAGGCGGCATCCACCAGTTCACCCACTTCCATTACACCCGGCACTTCATCGATATTTTTGCCCGAACGTTCCCAGATTTCTGTACGCGTTGCGGCAGGTAATACGGCCTGAACGTACAGACCGCGCTCGGCCATTTCAAATTGCAGCGTCTGGCTGAAAGTCAGCACAAAGGCTTTGGTGGCGGAATACACCGCAGATTGCAGTTCTGGCGTCAGCGCCATTACCGAGGCGATATTAATAATCGCCCCGTCTTTATGCTTGATCAGACCGTCGAAGGCCACGCGGGAAAGGCGGGCAACGGAGGTAACGTTCAGGGTGATCAGATTCCCGATGGCATCCGCATCGCTGTTTTCAAAACCGGCTTTCAGCGAAGCCCCGGCGTTATTGATCAGCAGGGAAATCTGCGGTGTTGCACGGATAAAATCTTCTACCCGTGCCAGATCTTCGCTGCGGGTTAAGTCAGCGGGTAACACGGTGATTTTTACGCCGGTTTCATCCTGCAGGCGTTCAGCCAGTGTTTTCAGGCGCGTTGCATCACGGGCAACCAGCACTAAATCATAACCGCGTTTCGCCAGACGGTCGGCGTAAGTGGCCCCGATGCCGCTTGATGCGCCGGTGATTAAGGCCACGGACTGAGTGCGAATTGTATCTGACATAGTAGAACCTCGGTGTTGGATAGGGTGGTTTAATAATAAAACCAGGTGATTTTTAGCACTGGTGGTTTTATAATGCAACCAGATTTTTTAAACCGCATTGAGCAGGAAGTGCCATGAAACGAACCCGTCTGGAAAACACGCCTTGTCCGGCTGGCCGTGCGCTGGATTTAATCGGCGACTGGTGGACGTTGCTGATTGTCCGCGATGCGATGTACGGCCTCTCACGATTCAGTGAATTTCAGCGCAGTCTGGGGGCGGCGAAGAACATTCTCAGTTCCCGCCTGAAAGCGCTGGTTGCCGAAGGCATTATGAAGATTGAACCGGCGGCAGATGGTTCGGCGTATCAGGATTACGTGCTGACGGAAAAAGGGCTGGCGCTGCAACCGGTGCTGGTCGCGCTGGGGCAGTGGGGAAGTGAATATTTGTTTGAAGCTGGCGAAGCCTGCACGCAACTGGTAGATATCGAAAATCGCCAGCCGCTGCGTAAGCTGGAAATCCATGCGCAGGACGGGCGGGTGCTCGAAAGCCGGGATATAAAGGCGATTATTCCTGAATCTTGATCGAGAATTCGGTCGACTCCCTCCCCTGCGAAGGGGGGGTTGGGGTGGGGTATTAAAGTTAAATCAATAAGTTGAAGTTTACTTAAACGAGGTGTCAGCCCTTAAAACCCCCTCCCGGCCTCCCCCTTCGCAGGGGGAGGAGCAAGGCAAAATCACGGCTTATGGGAGCAAAAAAACATTACCGCGCAATCCTCTCGTGCCAGTATTTGGTGAATTCCTCTTCGCCGTTCAGGCTGACCACCATATCGCCGCTGACGATAAAGTGCGTCAGGTCGCTGCGTAGTTCGAGGGTGATTTCTGCTTCCATCCACCAGCCTTCACGTCCCATCTTCATAGTCTGCGTCAGCAGATAGCGCGCGGATAACGGATCACTGTTACTGACCGTCAGCTCGCGCCGCAGATTGTGATCGACCGTCGTGTCGATATCATCGAAGCGGTAAACGCCTTCACCGAAAACGCCACCCACGCCGTTGGTCACGCTGGTCCAGCTGTCGGTGAGGAAATCGTAAGTGATGTTGCGATCCACGCGCCCTGGCGACAGCACAGTTTGCGGTGTCAGCGGCGCGCTTTGTGGCTCAGCAATCGGGCCGTCGATGGATACCGGCTGTTCGCACACCGGCAGGCTGAGCTGCGCGCTGTGCAAATCCAGCGTCAACGTGGCGACCTCTGCCATCGGCCAGATCATCGGCCAGAAGGTGGTCGCCAGCGAGAGTCGCATCCGGTGACCGGTGGCAAAGCGGTGCGCGATACCATCCAGTTGTACCGGTACTTTGACTTTCTGACCGGGGATAAGCGGCACAGATTGATCATGGCCGTGCAGATGCGACAGATTCAGCCAGCCGTGCGTGACACGGTTTACCGAACCGTCCGGTGCAACGTCAGAAAGCCGGACGTACAACATCGCAGCCGGTTTATCGCTGCTCAGTTCGACGCTAAATTCCGGGAAGCCAAAAATGGTCAGCGGCTCGGCCAGCGGTTCGCCATCAAAGATTTCTGCCATGCCGTCATCGACACGCTGATCCGGCGGCATTTCGCCGGGCACACCGGCCCCCATCCATTCACCGGCCATCAGACCGTGATTCTGCGGTGAACAGATATTGATAACGCCTGCATCAACATCCGGCTGAGTATTGAGCTGGCCTCGTGTGAGCCAGCGCGGGATGTGATTGATATTGCTGGCGGTGCCGCGATCAAATCCCACCCATTCACCACGGCTGACCGGACGCATCGCCGAGGGCGGCTGGCTGTCCTGCAACCAGGTCTGGATCATCGGGCCTGCCATCGCGCCGTTGTCTTCGCCTTTCAGCCAGTGATCCCACCAGCGTACCGCTTCCTGCAGGAAACCGATCGCCGGTTCCGGTGTGCCGTCCTGCGGATAGATATGCGCCCACGGACCGAGAATGGCGCGGCGTGGCACTTTCAGATTGTCCATCAGGCGGAACACTGCATTGCTGTAGGCATCCGCCCAGCCGCCGATGGCCATCACCGGACACTGAATGGCGGACCAGTCTTCGCACACCGAACCATGCTGCCAGTATGCGTCGCGCAGCGGATGTTCCATCCACAATGCCGGGAAGAATGGCATGTTTTCCAGACGGTTCAGCCAGTCTTTGTACCACCTTTCTCCGACCAGTGCGGGGTCGGAAGGTCGGCTCTGGTACGCCAGCATGATGCCGCCCCACCAGAGATTGTCATTAAGCAGGCAGCCGCCTTTGTAGTGAATATCGTCGCGGTAACGGTCGTCAGTTGAACACACGGTGATGATGGCTTTCAGGGCGGCAGGGCGGCGGGCGGCGACCTGCAGGCTGTTAAAGCCGCCCCAGGATTTCCCCATCATACCGACGTTGCCGCTGCACCAGGGTTGTTCGGTGATCCACTCAATCACCTCCAGCGCATCGTCCTGTTCCTGCAACAGATATTCATCCGCCAGCAATCCGTCGGATTCGCCGCTGCCGCGCATATCCACGCGCACCACGGCGTAGCCGTTACCGGCGAAAAAGCCGTGCATCGGTTCGTCGCGGGTGCGGGTGCCGTCGCGTTTGCGGTAAGGAATGTATTCGAGAATGGCCGGAACCGGCTGGTGTTCAGCGTCATCCGGCAGCCACAGGCGGGCAGCGAGACGTGTGCCGTCACTCAGCGGGATCCACAGATGTTCAGTCACGGTGACGGCGTGAGGGAATTCAGTCACGATGCGTTTGGTGCTCATAAGACTCCTGTCGAAGAAATGGCTGCCGCAGGAAGCGCCGTGCCGCGCAGGGCGAGAACCTCGTCCAGCCAGCTGGTGCGCATTTCCGGTACGGAGGTCAGCAGTTTTTCAGTGTAGCTGTGCATTGGCGCGCTGAAGACCACGTCGGTATCGCCGCTGGCGACCACCTGACCCTGATACATCACCGCCACCTGATGGGCGATCCGTTTTACCGTGCCCAGATCATGCGTGATAAACAGATACGACAGCCCGAGCTGTTGCTGTAAGCGGCGCAGCAGATTCAACACTTCTTCCGCTACCAGCGGATCGAGCGCCGACGTGGCTTCATCGCAGATAATCAGTTCCGGCTGTGCGGCCAGTGCGCGGGCGATACAGACGCGCTGCTTCTGCCCGCCGGAAAACTCGCCGGGACGACGGTCGATCAGTTTAAGCGGCAGTTCAGTCAGGCGGAGTAACTCTTCCACGCGCTCGCGCACCTGTTTTTTGTTCATCCCAAAGTAGAAGGTCAGAGGACGGCCAATGATATCCAGCAGCGTCTGACGCGGATTCAGCGCCACGTCAGGCAGCTGATAAATCATCTGCATGCGGCGCAGCGTTTCTTTATTGCGCTGGTGAAAATTGTGCGAAAGCGCAATGCCGTCGAAATCTACCGTGCCTTCGGTGTCGGGTAGCAATCCGACCAGCGCCCGCGCCAGCGTACTTTTACCGCTGCCGGATTCGCCAATAATCGCCAGCGTTTTGCCACGCGGTAGTTGCAGGCTGACGTCGTGTACCACCCGTTTACCATTGTAGCCGGTGCTCAGTTTTCGCAGGGTCAGCAGCGGCTGACCGGCAGATTCATGACCATCGGCCAGCGGTGTTAGTGCGTGTTCACGCTCTGCCACCAGACGCCGCGTATATTCCTGCTGCGGGTTTTCCAGAATGGTTTGCGTACTGCCGGTTTCCACCTCTTTGCCGTGGCGCAGCACCATAATGCGGTCGGCAAGTTGTGCGACAACGGCCAGATCGTGGGTGATATACAGCGCGGCGGTGTTGAATTCACGCACCAGTTTGCGCAGCATCACCAGCACTTCAATTTGCGTGGTGACGTCCAGCGCGGTGGTCGGTTCATCCATGATCAGCAAATCAGGTTTACAGGACATCGCCATCGCAGCCATTGCGCGCTGAAGCTGGCCGCCGGAAAGCTGATGCGGATAGCGTTTGCCGATGTTTTCCGGATCCGGCAAATCCAGTGAGCGGAACAGTGAAATTGCCCACTGGCGGCTTTCTTCTTTGTTCATCAGACCGTGGCGGATCGGGCCTTCGCAGACCTGTTTTTCGATGGTCAGCGCCGGATTAAATGACGCCGCCGCGCTTTGCGCCACATACGCCACGCGCCTGCCGCGCCATTCGCGCTTTACGCTGGAAGGCTGAGAAACGATATCGGTGCCATCCAGGAAAACTTCGCCACCGGCAATGCGGCAGCCCTGACGCGCGTAGCCTAACGCTGCCAGCCCGATGGTAGACTTGCCCGCACCGGATTCACCAATCAGACCGAGCACTTCACCCGCCGCCAGTTTCAGGGAAATATCCTGCACCAGCGGCGAACCGTCGAGGGTTTCTATGCGCAGCCCGCGCATTTCTAAAATTGTGCGTGTCATGCTTCATCTCCGTGCGGCAGACTATTCCGCGCCAGCAGCCAGTCGACCACCAGATTGACCCCAATCGTCAGCAGGGCAATCGCCGCTGCCGGATACAACGGCGCGAACTGACCAAAGTTAATCGCCTGCGCGTTGTCGCGCACCATGCTGCCCCAGTCGGCATATGGCGGCTGAATGCCCAGACCTAAGAAACTTAAGCCCGCAATAAACAGGAAGGTAAAGCAGAAGCGCATCCCGAATTCCGCCAGCAGCGGCGGCAGGGCGTTGGGCAGAATTTCTTTGAACAGCACCCAGCGCAACCCTTCGCCACGAAGACGCGCAGCTTCGACGTATTCCTGACAAACAATCGCCTGCGCCACCAGCCGTGCCAGACGGAACACGCGGGTGGCGTCGAGCAGGGCGATGGTCAGCACCAGTACGGGAATGGACGTGCCCATCACCGACAATACGATCAGCGCGAAAATCAGCACCGGAATCGACATCACGGTATCGACGATACGTGACAGCACCACATCCACCCATTTGCCGTAAATTGCCGCCGTAAATCCGGTGATAATGCCGATGATAAAAGAACTGAAAGTGATGGTCAGCGCGATGGCAATGGTGGTGCGTGCGCCAAACAGAATGCGGGAAAGCATATCGCGCCCGAGACTGTCAGTGCCAAACGGCGTGGCGGCGGAAGGCAGCAGCCAGATGTCGCCGACCTGTTCGGTTTCGCTGTGCGGGGCGAGCCATGGCGCAAAAATAGCTGCCAGCAGGTTCACCGCAATAATCACAATCCCTATCCAGGCCGACAGCGGGATGTTAATGAAATATCGGTTCATGTGTCCCCCTTTTAGCGCGCATGGCGCAGGCGTGGATTGCACCAGATCGCCAGTAAGTCGGCGGTGGTGTTGAGGAAAATGTAAGTGCCGCCAAACAGCAGGCCACAGGCCTGAACCACCGGCAGGTCGCGCTTGGTTACCGCATCCACCATGTATTGCCCGATGCCCGGATAGACAAACACCACTTCCACCAGGATCACACCGACCACCAGATAGGCCAGATTGAATGCCACCACGTTGATGATCGGTGCAAGGGCGTTTGGCAGCGCGTGCGCGACCACGATGCGCCAGCGCGGAATGCCTTTAAGCACCGCGCTTTCAATATATGGGCTGGCCATCACCGCAGTGACTGAGGCGCGCGTCATGCGCAGCATGTGTGCCAGCACCACCAGCGTCAGGGTGAGCATCGGCAGGGTGCAGACGTAAAGGCGGTCGATGAACGACGAACTGCTGTCGACCATTGCCAGACTCGGGAACCAGGTCAGACGAATGGCGAAGGCGATCACCAGAATGTAGCCGACAAAAAACTCCGGCACCGAAATGCTGATGAGCGTCAGGGTATTTGCCAGCCGGTCAAAAACGGAACCGCGCCAGATGGCTGATGCGATCCCCAAACCGACAGCCAGCGGAATAGCGATCACCGCGGCATACCCGGCGAGGAACAAGGTGTTCGCCAGACGCGGCAGCAGTTCGTCGCTGATGGCGCGACCGTTCGCCAGCGAATGCCCTAAGTCGCCGTGCATAATACCCTCCAGCCAGTGCAGATAGCGCAGCACAGACGGTTCATCCAGCCCGAGTTGCAGGCGCAACGCGGCAACGGTTTCAGGCGTGGCGCTCTGGCCTAAAATGGCCGTCGCGACGTCGCCGGGCAGCATTTCCGTGCCGATAAAAATCAGCACAGAAACCAGCCACAGCGTGATAATGCCTAAAAGGATCCGCTGTAAAATCCGTTTTTTCATCATGCCTCCAGCCAGACGCGCTCGGCCAGACGACCACCCATGAAGTTGAACATCGGATGTGGCCTGATACCGCCGACTTTTTTGCTGGCTGCATCAAGATAATCGCCAAACAGCGGGATCATTGCACCGCCGTCGTCGCGCACGATACTTTGCAGTTCACCATAGATTTCAGCGCGTTTGCCTTCATCAAGCAGGGAACGGGCCTGCAACAGCAGGGCATCAAACTTCTCATCTTTCCAGTGGGTGTCGTTCCATTTGGCAGTCGACTGATACGCGGTGGAGAACATCTGGTCAGCCGTCGGACGTCCGCCCCAGTAACCCATGCTGAACGGGGCTTTCATCCATACATCGTCCCAGTAGCTGTCGGCGGGCTGGCGTTTGATGTTGACCTGAATGCCGCCTTTTTGTGCTTGCCCCTGGAACAGGGCGGCGGCGTCGAGCGCACCGGCAAAAGCGGCGTCAGAGGAGGACAGTTCGATGTTGAGATCCGTCAGACCGGCTTTTTTCAGGTAGAACTTCGATTTGTCCGGATCGTAAACGCGCTGTTCCAGGCTGTGATTGAAGAAGCGGTCTGTCTTCGGGATCGGATGGTCGTTGCCCAGCGAACCGTAGCCGCGCAGCACGGTATCGAGGATTTTCTGACGGTCGATGCCGTGTTTAATTGCCATGCGCACATCGTTGTTGTTGTACGGTGCGACGCTGCAATCCATCAGGAAGGTGAAATGCTGACCGCCGGATGAACGCACAATGTTCAGTGCCGGGCTGCGTTTAAGGAAATCGACGGTTTTGAAATCGACACGGTTAATCGCGTGAACCTGGCCGGAAATCAGGGCATTGGTGCGGGCGGTCGGGTCGTTGATGACCAGCACTTCCACGGCATCAACAAAGGCGCGATCCGGCTTCCAGTAGTTCGGGTTGCGTTTGAACAGCGATCGCACGCCCGGTTCGTACTGATCAAAGATAAAACCGCCGGTACCGATCGGATGCGACCAGTCGGTAAAGCCGTTGGGTACCACCACCAGATGGTAATCCGCCAGCAGATACGGCAGGTCGGCGTTGCCACTTTCAAGCGTGATCAGGATCTGGTTGTCGCCCTGTTTGGTCAGACCGGTAATCGGGGCCAGTTGAGTTTTGATGGCGCTTTTGGATTTGTCGCCGCGATGCAGGTTGATGGAATAAAGAATGTCATCTGCATCCAGGTTTTTACCATTATGGAAGGTGACGCCATCACGAACGGTAAACACCCACTCGGTGGCACCGGGTTTGGCTTCCCAGGCGGAGAACAATTCAGGCGTGGCTTTGTTATTTTCATCAATTTCAATCAGGCCGTTCATCAGCATATATGCCTGATTTAATGGCACCCAGTCGCTGAATAATGTCGGGTCCAGCGTATCACTGGTATTTCCCCCTGACATACCCAGTTTTAATATGCCGCCTTTTTTCGGCTCAGCAGCAAAAGCAGAGAATGGTGAAAAGCCCATAGCACTGGTAATACCCACAGCGGAAACGCTGGTAATAAAGCCGCGACGGCTAAGTTGTGCATCCTGCATTAATTTCGTCAAAGGGGAATTATTATCTTTCATTAATTATCTCCATAGTACGTGCTGGAATTTTATAGGTGCAGGCGAAATACCCCGGGTGTTTCTAAATTGGCGCAATGGATTGCCTTGATGATTTATATCAAAACCCCCTGTTGAACTTGCATGAGAATTTATCATGAGGGTATGCGAAAAATGCGCGGCAGAACACCCTGAAAAGCTTTATTTTTCTCAGCTATCAACGTCTGGAAAGGGAAGTGACCGGTGGAACTGCATACGGTTGTCGGTTTAATTGGCGTGTTTTGCTATCTTCTGGCTTATGCGCTGGTTCAAATGCGCAGGCTAGCGGTTGATGCTAACAGTTACGCCTATCTTAATATAATCGGCGGCGTGTTTGGCCTGTATTCGTTAAGTCATGATTTCAACCTTGCATCCTGTATTTCGCAGTCATGCTGGCTGTTATTCACATTAATTGGTATGAATTCTGCGAGAAAACGCAGATATCTGGAGAAAAACAAAATACCGCCAGCCGATGTCAATTCATAATATTTTATTATGACGTCGGATTATTATTATTTTTCATAAATCACTGTGAACATGATCTCGTCAATCCTGCTGAATATTCATTGCCAGACCGGATATCCGGCCTGGCAAATTCATTCACTTTACGGCTGTTTTAACCAGTTAATGACTTTATGCACCACAGGTTTGAGGAACCGGTCCTGCGGCGTCAGCATGTAGCATTTTCCGGCGGCAGCCAGTTTGCCGGGATGTGCGGCGACCAGTTGGCCGTTATTGATGTAATCCTGCACCAGTCCTTCCCAGCCCAGCAAAATCCCATCTCCCAGCACCGCCGACTGCACCAGAAACGGATAGTTGTTGGCCCGCCATGTTCTGCGCGGCGTGACGAAGCTGACGTCCTGCGACGCAAACCAGTCGCGCCAGCCGGTCCATTCGCGTTGCGGGTCATCCTGAATAAGCAATGTCTGTTCAAGTAAATCGGCGGCGCTGGCGTCAGGTGGCATACGGCTGAGGAATGCCGGCGAGCACATCGGATAACAGACTTCGTCAAACAGCGCCTGTACGTGATAACCGGGCGGTGGCTCGCGCAGATAGAAGATAGCCAGATCAAATTCTGATGACTTGAGATCTGAAAAGCTGTCGGAAATCTTCATGCGGATTTGCAGGTCGGGCAGCAACTGGCGCAACGAGGAAAGACGCGACGAAAGCCACAGGCCGCTCATGGCGCTGGTGCAGGCCAGCGTGACCTGCGGCAAACCGTTCCAGCCCATGACTTCCGCCGTGGATTGCGAAATATCGCCCAGTAATTTACGCACTTGTTGCGCATAGGTTTCACCGCGCGGCGTCAGGGTCGTTTTACGCTGGGCGCGCTGGAAAAGCTTACAGCCGAGCATTTCCTCCAGTTGAATGATCTGGCGGCTGATGGCGCTTTGGGTAAGATTCAGCTCGTCGGCTGCCCGGGAAAAACTGCAATAACGCGCCACGCATTCAAAAGCCACCAGCGTGTTCAGTGGCGGTAACGGTTCTATCTGCACGGTAAAAGTGTCTCCGGATGGACGTTTAGCAGTTTTCCAGCATCTGAGAAATCGTCAGGCCCACCTGCTGGATGGCGCGTTCAGTTTTTGCTGTCAGGGGCTGTGCATAATTGATGCGCAGGCAATTGCGGTATTTGCCAGAAGCAGAGAATATCGAACCGATGGCAATTTGCACTAAATGCTCTTCGAGCAGCCGGTTCAGCCGCTGCGTATCCACGCGTTCATCAAGTTCGATCCACAGCAAAAAACCGCCCTGAGGGCGGCTAACCCGGGAGCCGCACGGAAAATATTTCATCACCCAGTCAGTCATGGTGCACAGATTGCGCTGGTACTGGTTACGTATCCGGCGCATGTGCTGCAGATAATGCCCCTGTTTGATGAAATCCGCGATAGCGATTTGTGGCAGCGTAGCCGAGGCGCCGGTGGTGATGTATTTCATGTGCAGCGCACGGTCGTGATAGCGACCCGGCGCGATCCAGCCGACGCGTAAACCGGGCGCCAGTGTTTTGGAAAACGAACTGCACAGCAATACGCGGCCATCTTCATCGAAAGAGGTAATGGTGGCAGGGCGCGGATACTGATACGCCAGTTCACCATAAACATCGTCTTCGATAATGGCGATATCGTAGCGTTGCGCCAGACGCAGCAGGCTTTTCTTACGGTCATCAGGCATGTTGTAACCGAGCGGATTATTGCAGTTGGGCGTCAGTTGTATGGCTTTGACCGGCCACTGTTCCAGTGCCATTTCCAGCGCTTCGAGGCTGATCCCGGTCACCGGATCGGTCGGGATTTCCAGCGCTTTCATGCCAAAACCTTTCAGGGTTTGCATCGCCCCGTGAAAACTCGGCGAATCCACCGCCACGATATCGCCGTGTTCGCAGACCGAACGGATGGCGATAGACAGCGCTTCATGACAACCGGTGGTGATCAGAATATTGCTGGCATCCATATGGCTGCCGCTGTCAATCATCAGACGGGCGATCTGTTCGCGTAATTCTTCTGAGCCGTAAATGCTGTCGTAATGAAACGCGTTGAGATTCTGATGCTGGCCGGCGCGCCCCATCAGGCGGCTGAGGGGCCTGAGCGTGGCAGCCGTG
Source organism: Rahnella sp. RcJ3 (assembly GCF_009498575.1). Lineage (NCBI taxonomy): Bacteria > Pseudomonadati > Pseudomonadota > Gammaproteobacteria > Enterobacterales > Yersiniaceae > Rahnella > Rahnella sp. RcJ3. Next base: position 228,693 of record NZ_QSNX01000008.1, on the reverse strand, counting down.
ACATCCGGCGAGCCCCGCCCGAGCTGCACCACGCCGGGACGGTGCGGGGAAGTAATCAGTTCGAGTACCTGATCCCACTGGGAAATATCCACCGGACGTTGCGTCGGGCGGCAAACCGCCGGAAGCGCTGCCTGCAAGCGTGCATCTTTGACAAAGTAGCCTGATTTTGGTCGTGCCTCCACCAGCTGTTTTTCTTCCAGCACGCGGTAGGCCTGCTGAACCGTGCTGACGCTGACGCCATGTTCACTGCTTAACACCCGCACCGAAGGCAGCCGGATACCCGCCGGATACAGCCCCTGCTCAATACGGTCACTCAAGACATTTGCCAGATTTTCGTAACGATTCATTATCTTTTCCTCAACGCCTGCGCAAAGAAAGCAGTACAGATGGACACAATCTAACGCTGAATCTGTCATCAGATCCAGATCTGTATGGTCGAAATATAAAAAAACTGAATCTGTAATGTTTTTACTGTTTGTAAGATCCTGATGTCAGGTCGTCAACGGGAGCAGAATATGAAAAATATCATTGAAGAACGGCAGTTTGCCGGATGTGAGACACGCGCTTGTGCTGATATCTTGGGGGCGGATAGGGCAGTACAGATGCCGCAAAAAAAGAGCGGATGGATAAAACAGTTGTTTGCTATCGTGCATGGCTGGAATGAGCGCCGCGTCAGCCGCAAGATTTTGCATTCGCTGAGTGCTGATCAATTGAAAGATATCGGGCTGGCGAAATCGGATATCGACAGAGAGTATCCGAAAGCCATTTGGCCGAACTGGCCTAAATGAAATACCCGTCATCTTTCGTGCGCCAGATGCGTTGGCTGCGCTCATGCGCCCCGGTCACTTACTGATGTAAGTGACCGGGGACTTTCTCACTTGCCGCCTTCCGGGCACCCGAAAGCTATAGGGTATTGGCTTTATTCAGGTATAAAAAAAAGCCCGATCAAATTATCGGGCTTTTTCGTCACTCAAAGCTTTCTTACTTCACCTGCATACCCGGCTGTGCGCCGGAATCCGGGCTGAGCAGGAAGATGTCTTTTCCGCCTGGGCCCGCCGCCATCACCATCCCTTCAGAGATGCCGAAGCGCATTTTACGCGGTGCGAGGTTAGCGACCATGATGGTCAGACGGCCTTCCAGTGCTTTCGGATCAGGATACGCAGAGCGGATACCGGAGAAAATCTGACGGGTTTCACCGCCCAGATCCAGTTGCAAACGAAGCAGTTTGTCTGAACCTTCCACGAAATCAGCGCTCTTGATCAGGGCAATACGCATATCCACTTTGGCGAAATCATCAAACGTGATGGTTTCCTGAATCGGGTCATCGGCCAGCGGACCGGTTGCCGGTACTTTGGCGGCTGCGATGTCTTCTTTCGAGGCATCAACCATCGCGGTGACTTTATCCAGTTCGATACGGTTAAACAGCGCTTTGAACGGATTTACCTGATGCGACAACAATGGTTGGGCAATCGCGTCCCAGTCCAGTGTGGTATTCAGGAAGGCTTCTGTGCGCTCTGACAGTGAAGGCAGAACCGGCTTCAGATAGGTCATCAGTACGCGGAACAGGTTGATGCCCATTGAGCAGATGGCCTGCAGGTCGGCATCACGGCCTTCCTGTTTTGCGACAACCCACGGTGCCTGTTCATCGACATAACGGTTTGCCAGGTCAGCCAGCGCCATGATTTCGCGGATTGCACGGCCTGATTCACGGCTGTCATACGCCTGAGCAATGCTTTCAGCGGCATCGGTGAAGGTTTTGTACAGCGTTTCATCGGCCAGCGTGTCAGCCAGTTTGCCGTCAAAACGTTTGGCGATGAAACCGGCATTACGTGAGGCCAGGTTAACCACTTTGTTCACGATATCAGCGTTAACGCGCTGCACGAAATCTTCCAGATTCAGGTCGATATCGTCGATGCGTGAAGACAGTTTCGCGGTGTAGTAATAACGCAGGCAGTCCGCATCCAGATGGTTCAGATAAGTGCTGGCTTTGATAAACGTGCCACGCGACTTGGACATTTTTGCGCCGTTGACGGTGACATAACCGTGCACAAACAGGTTGGTCGGCTTGCGGAAACCGCTGCCTTCCAGCATGGCAGGCCAGAACAGGCTGTGGAAATAAACGATGTCTTTACCGATAAAGTGATACAGCTCGGTGGTGGAATCTTTTTTCCAGAACTCGTCAAAATTCAGGTCACTGCGGCGGTCGCACAGGTTTTTGAATGAACCCATGTAGCCGATTGGCGCGTCCAGCCAGACGTAGAAATATTTGCCCGGCGCATCAGGAATTTCAAAGCCGAAGTATGGCGCATCGCGTGAGATATCCCACTGTTGCAGACCATGCTCGAACCACTCCTGCATTTTGTTTGCCACTTGTTCCTGCAACGCGCCCGAACGGGTCCACGCCTGCAACATCGCGCTGAATTTAGGTAAGTCAAAGAAGTAGTGCTCGGAATCACGCAACACCGGCGTCGCACCGGAGACCACAGATTTCGGGTCAATCAGTTCCGTCGGGCTGTAGGTTGCGCCACACACTTCACAGTTATCGCCGTACTGATCCGGTGATTTACATTTCGGGCAGGTGCCTTTAACGAAACGGTCTGGCAGGAACATGCCTTTCTCAGGATCGTACAACTGCGAAATGGTGCGGTTTTTGATAAAACCGTTTTCTTTCAGACGACCATAAATCAGCGCAGACAGCTCACGGTTTTCGTCGCTGTGCGTGGAGTGATAGTTGTCGTAGCTGATGCCGAAGCCGGCGAAATCTTTCTGATGCTCCTGGCTCATTTCGGCAATCATCTCTTCCGGCCTGATACCGAGCTGCTGCGCTTTCAGCATGATCGGGGTGCCGTGTGCATCGTCCGCACAGATGAAATGCACTTCATTGCCGCGCATTCGCTGGTAACGGACCCAGACGTCAGCCTGGATGTGCTCGAGCATGTGACCGAGATGGATGGATCCGTTGGCGTACGGAAGTGCACAGGTTACCAAAATTTTTTTCGCGACTTGAGCCATAGTAAGAGCTTGCTTTCTGTAGTTGAAATCAGGGGCATTGATGTTAACCGAAAGCGCCGCCCCGCGTAAACAAACGGGGGATCTCCTTACGTGTGTTCTGTTATGCTTATGGATAGATAAATAGTCTGATAACCCCCTTTCAAGGAGCCGGGATGACATCTCAATCCCCACAGCAGACCACACCCGCAGGGCTGCGCGCACTCGTGACCGGCGTACTGGCCACCTTCCGCCATTCCACACTGCAAAAAGATTTGCCCGCGATGAAAGCGTTGCATCACTGCGTGTTAATGGATGACGTTTTACATATTGATCTGACCCTGCCGTTCGCCTGGAACAGTGGTTTTGATGTATTAAAAGAACAAACCAGCAGCGAATTGTTGCGGGTGACCGGTGCTTCGGCCATTCAGTGGAATCTGCGCCACGATATTGCCACCATCAAACGGGCAAACGATCAGCCGGGTATCAAAGGTGTGCGCAATATTCTGGCGGTCAGTTCGGGTAAAGGCGGGGTAGGGAAATCGACCACGGCGGTGAACCTGGCGCTGGCGCTGGCAGCAGAAGGTGCCAAAGTCGGTATTCTGGACGCCGATATTTACGGCCCGTCAGTACCGAATATGCTGGGCACTGAGGAAGAACGCCCGACCTCGCCGGACGGCGTGCACATGTCGCCGATTATGGCACACGGCCTGGCGACCAACTCGATTGGCTATCTGGTGACGGATGAAAATGCCATGGTGTGGCGCGGGCCGATGGCCAGTAAAGCGCTGATGCAGATGCTTCAGGATACGCTGTGGCCTGATCTGGATTATCTGGTCATCGATTTGCCGCCGGGTACGGGTGATATTCAACTGACGCTGTCGCAAAACATCCCGGTTACCGCCGCCTTAGTGGTCACGACGCCGCAGGATATTGCGCTGCTCGATGCAATGAAAGGCATCGTGATGTTTGAAAAAGTGCATGTGCCGGTTCTGGGGATTGTAGAGAACATGAGTATGCATGTGTGCAGCAACTGCGGGCATCACGAACCGATTTTCGGTACCGGTGGCGCACAACGTCTGGCTGAGAAATACCGCTGTGATTTACTGGCGCAATTGCCGCTGCATATTTCGTTGCGTGAAGATTTAGATCGTGGTGAGCCAACAGTTGTTTCCAATCCTGAAAGTGAATTCACGGCAATTTACCGTGAGCTGGCGGCAAAAATTGCGTCACAACTGTTCTGGAAAGGCGATGCCATCCCGACAGAAATTGCCTTCAGAGCCGTTTAATCCCCCAACTCTGTGAATTATTACCTGATGTCAGCGATTACACAGCCTTAACGCTGGCATCGGGCAGTGTGTTGTACTTATAATTGGCGCGTTCAAAGCATATATCTGTGCTTGCCTTCCAACTTCCAAATCAGGTCTTTAATTTTATGTCTGACAAATTCCATCAGTGTGTCATCGTGGGTATCGCTGGCGCATCTGCTTCGGGAAAAAGCCTCATCGCCAGTACGTTATACCGTGAACTTCGTGATCAGGTCGGTGATGAGCATATCGGGGTGATCCCGGAAGATTGCTACTATAAAGACCAAAGTCACATGACCATGGAAGAGCGGGTCAAAACCAACTACGACCATCCCAGTGCGATGGACCACAATTTGCTGTTCCAGCATTTACAGGCAATGAAGTCTGGTCAGGCGATTGAATTGCCAAGCTACAGCTTTATTGAGCATACCCGTCTGCCTGAGACGGTGACCCTTAAACCGAAGAAAGTGATTATCCTGGAAGGGATCCTGCTCCTGACCGATGCACGTTTGCGTGACGAAATGAATTTCTCCATTTTCGTCGATACTCCGCTGGATATCTGTCTGATGCGCCGTATGAAGCGTGACGTCAATGAACGTGGTCGTTCGATGGATTCTGTGATGGCGCAGTATCAGAAAACGGTTCGTCCAATGTTCCTGCAATTTATCGAGCCTTCAAAACAATACGCAGACATCATTGTGCCGCGCGGCGGCAAAAACCGGATTGCGATTGATATCCTCAAGGCTAAAATCAGCCAGTTCTTCAATTAATCGCGGAACAATCCGTTAAAACCATACCGGAGATACGATGAGACTTTGCGACCGAGATATAGAGGCCTGGCTGGACAGCGGCAAATTAGGTATTTCACCCCGTCCTCCGGTCGAACGGATTAATGGTGCAACGGTAGATGTGCGTCTGGGTAACGGATTTCGCGTTTTCCTCGGGCACAATGCGGGTTATATCGATCTGAGTGGCCCTAAAGACGAAGTCAGCGCTGCACTCGATAAAGTGATGAGTGATGAGATTGTGTTGCCGGAAGGCGAGGCGTTCTTCCTGCATCCGGGCGAACTGGCACTGGCGGTGACCTTTGAGTCTGTCACCATTCCTGACGATCTGGTGGGCTGGTTGGACGGACGCTCTTCACTGGCGCGTCTCGGGCTGATGGTGCACGTGACCGCACACCGCATTGATCCGGGCTGGCAGGGGCGTATTGTTCTCGAGTTTTATAATTCAGGTAAGCTCCCGCTGGCGCTTCGCCCGGGAATGTTGATTGGCGCGCTGAGTTTTGAACCGTTATCCGGTTCTGCTGCACGGCCATACAATAGCCGTCAGGACGCGAAATACCGCGACCAGCAAAGCGCTATTGCCAGTCGTATTGATAAAGACTGATTCTGTTTTTTATCCGTTTACCGGATAAAAACGTGAGGAAGGCATGAGAAGACTCCTGACAACACTGGTGATTTTACTGGTGGTTATCATTGCCGGTATGACTTCGCTGGTATTCCTGATTAACCCGAACGATTTCCGCCAGTACATGGTAGAGAGGGTCGAGGTGAAAAGCGGCTATCAACTGGCTATCAACGGTTCCCTGCGCTGGCATGTCTGGCCGCAGCTCAGCATCATTGCCGGACAGACCTCTCTGACCGCGCCTGGGGCTAAGGCACCGGTTGTCAGCGCTGAGAACATGCGGCTGGATGTCAAACTCTGGCCTCTTATTTCTCATCAGCTCGCGGTTAAGCAGGTTCTGCTGAAAAACGCCGTCATTCGTTTAACGCCGGAAACGGAAGAGAATCAGCCCAATGCACCGGTCGCACCTTCTACGCCAACGCCTGTTGCGCCCGGCGCATCCGAACTTGAAGCGGGCTGGAAATTTGATATTGATAAAATCAGCGTGGCTGACAGTTTACTCATCTGGCAGCGCGGTGATGACGAGCAGATCAACGTGCGTGATATCAATCTGGAAATGGAAAAGAATGACAACCGTCAGGCTAGTATCCAGCTTTCAAGTCGCATAAACCGCGACCAGCGCGATCTGTCGTTCACCATGAAAGCCGACCTGGATATGCAGCACTATCCGCAGGCTGTCTCTGCCAGCATCAGCAAGTTCACTTATCAACTGAACGGTGCCGATATCCCGGTGAAAGGCCTTCAGGGGAATGGTTCCATGCAGGTGAGCTATCAGCGTGATAACAATATGCTGACGCTGAACCAGCTGGCGCTGTCGGCCAATGATAATCAGATCTCCGGCACGGCCTCTGCGAAGCTGGGAGAACTGGCGGATTATCAGCTCAATTTAACCGCTGATAAGCTTGATCTTGATGCGCTTTCCGGCTGGCAGCCTGATACGCAGGAACAATCGTCGCAAACCGCGCAGTCTGTGACGTCAGCACCCGTTATCGCCCGTGATGTGGATGAACAGCCAAACGGGCTGAATGATTTGCAAACCTTCAATGCCACCCTGGCGCTGAAAGTTGCTGATCTCACTTATCGCGGTATGAAAATCCAGAACCTTGCCCTGAATGCGGTCAATCATCAGGGCCAGGTTTCCTTGCCGGCATTTAGCGGCAACCTGGGAACAGGGCGCTTTTCTCTGCCAGGCACCCTGGATGTCACGGGGAATAAAATTCAGGTCCATCTGACACCGGATGTGGACAGCATTGAACTGGGTGATTTACTGACAGCTTACGGGTTACCGAAAGTCCTTACCGGGAGCTTCTCTATGCAAGGGAATGTTAACGGAGAAGGGTTGTCGGCCGTTGATTTTGCACGGCGATGGCAAGGCGAGGGGCAGCTTTCAATGGATAACGCGCGTCTGAATGGCCTTAATATTCAGCAACTCATTCAGCAGGCGGTCAGCCGTAATACCAGTAATGTTCAGGGACTTGAAAAGTATGAGCACTATAGCCAGATCGATACGCTGAAAGCGCAGGGACATCTGGCCGAAGGTACACTGACGCTGAATAATCTTGAAGGTCAGTCGCCAATGGTGTCTGCGAAAGGTGACGGAACAATCGATATGTCGAATCAAAAGGTGGATATGAACCTGCTGATCCGCGTTACCGGTGGCTGGAAAGGTGACAATAATCTGATCAATACCCTGAAAACGACAGACATCCCGTTGCGGGTTTACGGACCCTGGGCTCAGATGGGATATCAGCTGCAGGTGGACCAGATACTGAGGCGTACGTTTGAACAAAGCGCTCGCAGCGCCCTTCAGAACTGGGTCGACAAGCGTAAGGACAGTAAAGAAAAAAGCGATGTTGAGAAATTACTCAACAAGTAATCTCTTTTCTAAGCCAATTCTGAGCATAAACAAAACGGGGTGCCATCGCAGGCACCCCGTTTTGTTTACAGGAGTGAGTCAGACTTCGTAATCGTCTTCAGAGGCGGTATCAGGTGGCGTAATCTTCACTTTTAAAATACGGTGACTGCTGACTTCTAAAGGCTCAAACAGATAGTCATTAATGTGTATCTGTGCGCCCACCTGCGGGATACTTTGGGTATATTCCATCAGCAGACCGGCCAGCGTGTGATATTCCCTTTTTTCATCCACCGGCAGGGAAATATACATCACCAGATCGTCAAGCGGCATGTAGCCGTTGGCTATCCAGCTTCCATCCTCCTGCTGCTGGATATCATGCCGTGCATCAGGCGTTTCGTCAGACTCTGGCAGGTTACCGGCAATGGTTTCCATCACATCCGTCAGGGTCACGATCCCTTCGACAGAACCAAATTCATCGACCACGAAAGCAAAATGCGTTTTTGCCTGGCGGAATTGTTCGAGGGCCATCAGCAGAGAAAGCTGTTCCGGGAAAATCAGGGGCTGGCGGATCAGCGCCTTAAGATCCAGTTCATTTTGCAGCAGTTGTTGTTTGAGCAGGTCGACAACGTGCACAACGCCCAGCGGTTCGTCGGTGGAGCTGTCTTCGGTGACCAGCATACGGGTATGTTGGTTATCAGCGATTTGCTGCGTCAGCACGTCGACAGGGTCATTAAGTTCAAGATGGTCTACATCATGGCGGGAGGTCATGACGCTGCTGACAGTGCGTTGCCCGAGTCCCAGCACGCGTTCAATCATGTGACGCTCCTGCTGGTTGAAAATCGCATCTTCTTCGTCAGCGCTGTCTGCAATCATGTTTGAAGAGTGAGCATCAAGTTCGGCTTCTTCATGTTTGCCACGCAAGACGCGCAATACGGTTTCTGCAGTGCGCTCGCGCAGAGAGCGCCGCGAGGATAAAAAGCGTTTGCGGTTAAACTGTGCCAGTTGGTTCAGCCCTTCAATGATCACGGAGAAACCGATCGCGGCATACAAATACCCTTTCGGGATAACATAGCCAAAACCTTCGGCAACCAGGCTAAAGCCGATCATCAGCAGGAAACTGAGACATAAGATGACGATAGTCGGATGCGCATTCACGAAACGTGTCAGTGGTTTACTGGCGAGCAGCATCAGGCCGATAGCAATACACACCGCCACCATCATGACGGCCAGATGCTCAACCATCCCGACTGCAGTAATCACCGAGTCGAGTGAAAAGACCGCATCCAGCACGACAATCTGAGCAACGACCGGCCAGAATTTAGCACCGCGCTGCTGATGGCTTTGTTCTTCATCTTTGCCTTCGAGTCGTTCATTAAGCTCCATCGTCGCTTTGAACAACAGGAATATCCCCCCCGCAAGCATAATCATATCGCGCGCGCTGAACGGATGCCCGAGCACGGCAATAAGAGGGCGGGTCAGTGTCGAAAGCCAGGAAATGCAGGCCAGCAGAAGTAAGCGCATGACGAGGGCCAGTAAAAGCCCGGTGACGCGAGCCTTGTCACGCTGCTGACGCGGAAGTTTTTCCGCCAGGATGGCAATGAAAATGAGATTGTCTATCCCCAGGACAATTTCGAGAACTACCAGGGTCGCAAGCCCGGCCCAAATCGAGGGATCGGCGATCCATTCCATATTGCGTTTTTCACCTTTGGTTACACGACAGCTGTCGCATGGTGAATAATGGGCGCCAGCGCTACAAATTTCAAATCTAAAACAGCGGTCTAGGCAAACTGGCAAGGGGGCCCAGGGGAAGAAGGATGAGATGTGATAAAAAGCCGTCAGGACTGATTTGGAAAGCAGCAAGTTACGATTATTAAATCACCGAACAGGTATAACATTCCTAAAAATAAGCCTTTAGCTTACTGTTTGGTGCGGCTTACTGGTATCGTAACTGAATTAACATAATCGTGTTTGAGTCCTAAAGTCATGAGTATGGTCTCCCTAAACCAAATCACAGAGACTATACTCATGGAAGAACTATCGGATTGGGAATTTAAATCAATTTTACAATTTCAGTTCAGAGAAATCCCTGACGCGTTTGGATGGTAACTGACTGAATTTACACACCATAGGTTTCAAGGAGTATCCTTTACAATGTTAAAAGCTGTTATCCCTGTTGCCGGTCTGGGCACACGTATGTTGCCAGCGACGAAAGCCATTCCAAAAGAAATGCTGCCTATCGTCGATAAGCCTTTGATCCAGTACATCGTTAATGAATGTGCTGCGGCGGGCATCAAAGAAATCATTCTGGTCACACACTCTTCGAAAAACGCGATCGAAAACCACTTCGATACCTCTTTCGAGCTGGAAAGTATGCTTGAATCCCGTGTGAAACGTCAGCTGCTGGAAGAAGTGCAGTCTATCTGCCCGAAAGGCGTGACCATCATGAACGTACGTCAGGGGCAATCAAAAGGCCTTGGGCATGCGGTTCTGTGTGCAAAACCTCTGATTGGTAATTCTCCTTTCGCGGTTATTCTGCCAGACGTTTTGATGGATGATTCCACCAGCGATCTGCGTAAAGATAACCTTGCTGCCATGCTTCGTCGCTTCCAGGAAACTGGCAACAGCCAGGTCATGGTTGAAGAAGTGCCGGAGAAAGACGTTTCCAAGTACGGTATTGTTAACTGCAACGGCGTAGAAGTTGAGCCGGGCGAAAGCGCGCCAATGACGGCTATCGTTGAAAAGCCGGAACTGAAGGACGCGCCATCAAACCTCGCGGTTGTCGGCCGTTATGTTCTGTCCGAAGCTATCTGGCCACTGCTGGCAGTGACACCGTATGGTGCAGGTAATGAAATTCAGCTGACTGATGCCATTGCCATGCTGATGAAAAAACATACTGTTGAAGCCTTCTCCATGACGGGCCGTTCGCATGACTGTGGTGATAAGCTCGGTTACATGAAGGCGTTTGTTGAGTACGGTATTCGCCATAACACGCAGGGCGAAGCGTTCAAGGCATGGTTGAAAGAGTTTGCCGAAGAGTAAAAATTGATTGACTTCGAGCAATAAAAAGCACCGAATTTTCGGTGCTTTTTTTTATCTGAAGTGATATTTAGAAAATAATTCAGGCCGGACTAGCCCATCAGCCTGAATTTATAATCAGTTATGTTCGTTAAGTAGTTGGGTCAGATACGCGCCATAAGCAGTTTTGCTCATTAATGCAGCTTGTTCAGCAACACGCTCTTTGCTCAACCATCCTTTACGAAACGCAATCTCTTCCAGACAAGCTACTTTAAAACCTTGTCGTTTCTCAATGGTGTGGACGAATTGTGAAGCCTCAATCAGGCTATCATGTGTTCCTGTATCGAGCCACGCAAAACCTCGGCCCAGAAGCTCCACCTGCAATTGACCTTTCTCAAGATACATTTCGTTTAATGTCGTTATCTCAAGCTCACCACGATGAGATGGCTTAACTTGTTTAGCCATTTCAACGATATTTTTGTCATAGAAATAGAGTCCGGTCACTGCCCACTGAGATTTTGGTTTTAATGGTTTTTCCTCAATGGAAAGTGCTTTAAAGTCCTTATCAAATTCAACCACGCCAAAACGCTCGGGGTCTTGAACCTGATAGCCGAAGACTGTTGCGCCCGTTTCTCGTTTAGCAACGGCTTCAAGCTGTTTGCCAAAGCTTTGACCAAAATAGATATTGTCGCCAAGAACAAGTGCACAACGTTCGCCGTTTATAAACTCTTCACCGATGATGAATGCCTGGGCAAGGCCGTCTGGAGATGGCTGTACTGCATACTCGAGTTTAATGCCGAATTGAGAACCATCACCCAGTAAGCGTTGAAAGGATGGCATATCTTCAGGGGTAGAAATCACCAATATTTCATTAATACCTGCCAGCATAAGCACAGATATTGGGTAATAAATCATCGGTTTATCATAAATCGGTAACAGCTGTTTCGATACACCGCGGGTTAGGGGGTACAAGCGTGTGCCTGAACCGCCAGCTAAAACGATACCTTTCACTAGATTCTTCTCCTTAAAATTAGTTAGTCAAGCCAAGACGTTCACCGGCATAAGAACCATCCTGAACCCGGAGCCACCAATTTTCATTGTTCAGATACCATTCAACCGTTTTACGAATTCCGCTTTCGAAAGTTTCTTGTGGTTTCCAGCCTAACTCTTGCTCGATCTTACTGGCATCAATGGCGTAACGCATATCGTGACCAGGACGATCTTTCACAAATGTAATCAGTTCGGAGAACTTGGCGATCCCATTTGGTTTTGCGGAAATCAGTTCATCGAGCAACTCACAAATGGTTTTAACGACGTCAATATTTTTGCGCTCATTGTGACCACCAATGTTATAGGTTTCGCCTACGACACCCTCGGTAACCACTTTATAAAGTGCACGGGCATGATCTTCAACATACAGCCAGTCGCGCACCTGTGCGCCATCACCGTATACCGGTAATGCTTTACCTGAAAGTGCGTTCAGAATGATGAGTGGAATGAGTTTTTCCGGGAAATGATAAGGACCGTAATTATTCGAACAATTTGTCACAATAGTAGGGAAGCCGTAAGTGCGCTGCCAGGCTCGCACTAAATGATCGCTGGAGGCCTTTGATGCAGAGTAGGGACTGCTTGGCGCATATGGCGTCGTTTCAGTGAAAAGATCCGTTGTGCCGTGCAAATCGCCATACACCTCATCCGTTGAAATATGATGGAAGCGGAAAGCCGATTTTTTCTCTTCAGGCAGAGAAAGCCAAAAATGTCGGGCTGCTTCCAGAAGCACATAAGTGCCAACAATGTTGGTTTCGATGAAGGCTGCCGGGCCATCAATCGAGCGATCAACATGGCTTTCAGCAGCAAGATGCATAACAGCATCCGGTTGGAAGTCAGTAAAAAGAGTATCCAGTTCTGTGCGATCACAAATATTTGCCTGCGCAAACTGATAGCGGGGATCAGATGATACGGGAAGGAGTGACTCAAGATTGCCCGCGTATGTGAGGCTATCGACAACCAGGACACTATCCTTTGTATTATCAATAATGTGACGAACAACTGCTGAACCGATGAAACCGGCACCACCGGTGATCAAAATTTTCATATATACGTACTCATTTATTAAGTGTTAGCTTTTTCACATGCCCAAAAAATCAGCTATTTCGCTTTTGTCGCGAATAAGAACATAGCGTAGCGCAGAGTTAGTGTAAGCGCAGCTATAATCAGGTGATTCCTGCATTTTCATGCTAAATATTTCTGCAAGCTATGTTTAACTAAAATATATCAACGGTCTGTTTAAAAAGTACCCTGCTGTTGTGGGGGGCACACACACAAAATCTTCTGCCAGAACTGGACACGTATCATATTACTTGTGACTCAGGGTTCTTGTAGGAATTGTCCAATTTGCAGCAAAAACTTGGTTTCAGAGAGGGGGATGGCTGTCTCATTATCGGTCACGGTGCTCTGCTGGTCAGTGTATTGCAAATTGCGGATGAGTTTGTAAGCAACGAACCGTATAGTAAAGATACAGTTAGCCGAGAAATGAACTTTTAGCCAGATTCTGAGTGAGCCACAATAGGCATTTGTGGTACGATTTTTTAGAAAATGGGAATGGCTGAATGCTTCATAAATGGAATTTGTAAGAACGGCATCAACAACCGTTTATACAGCAAAGGTAACGTGTCGTTGGATAATTGCATAACGAGTGAGCTATAAAAATGAATGTTATTGACACAGAAGTTATTGGCGTAAAATTAGTGGAACCTAAAGTTTTCGGTGATGATCGCGGATTCTTTTTGGAAACATTTCAGCAAAATCGCTACAAGGAAATGTTAGAAATCGATCTGGATTTTGTTCAGGATAACCACTCCCGTTCATCGAAAAACGTTCTTCGTGGCTTACATTTTCAAACGTCTAAACCGCAGGGCAAGTTGGTTCGTGTTGTCCGTGGTGAAGTATTTGATGTTGTGGTTGATATCCGTCCAGAGTCCGCAACTTTCGGTAAGTGGGTAGGTGTATATCTTTCGGAAGACAATAAGAATCAGCTGTGGGTACCACCCGGTCTTGCCCATGGCTTTGTGGTGATTTCAGACTTCGCCGATTTTGAGTATAAATGTACTGATTACTATGATCCGAAAAATGAAGGTTGCTTGATCTGGAACGATCCTGAAGTCGGGGTAAAATGGCCTGTTAGTGAACCGTTGCTCTCTGCAAAAGATGCATTGGGTCAAGGTTTTTCAGAACTTTTTAAAATTTGATGTGCTGTCAAAGGCCTCGGGTTTTGGCTTGAGGCATCAATACAAGAACACTGTAAAATTCTATAGGTACTTTAACCAAATGAAATTGTTGATCGTAGGATGCGCGGGCCAGGTTGGTAGAGAATTGGTGCGACGAGCTCCGGCTGATTGGGAGGTAAAAGCTGTTGACAGGCAAGAGCTTGACATTACCGATCACCGGAAAGTAATGAGTGTTGTCAGCGAGTTCCGCCCTAACTCGATTATTAATGCTGCTGCCTATACCGCTGTCGATCGTGCAGAATCTGAACGTGAATTTGCCTATTTAATCAATAGCACAGGCGCTGAAAATTTGGCTATTGCAGCGCAACAGGTTGATGCTTCTTTTCTCCATATATCGACTGACTATGTTTTTTCTGGGGACCATGAGGGATGCTATGTGGAAACAGATACCACAGGGCCTACCGGTGTTTATGGTGCAAGCAAATTGGCAGGTGAACAAGCTGTTGCCATGGCTTGTAAAAAACACATTATTTTGCGTACTGCCTGGGTATTCGGTGAGTATGGCAACAATTTTGTAAAAACAATGCTGCGACTGGCGAAAGACAGAGAGCAATTATCTATTGTTGGGGATCAATTCGGAAGTCCAACTTATGCCGGGGATATCGCGGAAACTCTGCTTGCAATAGCTGGTCAACTTAAGCCTGAAGACGAACGTTGGGGCGTGTATCACTATTCAGGGTATCCTTATACATCATGGGCAGGTTTTGCGGCAGAAATCTTCACCTCAGCTACAAAACATTCAGTTCTCGCTAAATCGCCTTCAATACTGGATATTAAAACTGTTGAATACCCGACGCCTGCCAAACGTCCCTCCAACTCCAAACTTGATTGTGGCAAGTTATTGAAAAAATTCAATATTGCACCAAGTGACTGGCAGAAAGCACTTGAAAATATCGGTGCGTACCACGGGTGAAATTAGAAAATTGATTCAGGCAACTTTCAAGGTGTCAATTAATTTGAGTTGAGTTTTAAAAAACCTCAACTCAAAGAAACTGTTAACTTTCAAATGTGAAGCAAAAAGAGAAGTCTATGAATCCTCATTTAGGAAAACCCACTTCACTGCTTTCGCTATTTAATAGCGCGTGGAATAATAAAAATTTAATATTACAGATGGCTAAGCGTGAAATTATTGGCCGATATCGTGGTTCAGTGATGGGGGTCTTCTGGTCATTCATCAACCCAATTTTTATGCTGGTTGTATATACGTTGGTGTTCTCGGTTGTTTTTAAAGCCCGCTGGGGCACTCAGGCTGCTGGAAATGAATCTAAAGCCGATTTTGCGATAATTCTCTTCGTCGGTTTGATCATTCACACACTGTTAGCTGAAATGCTCAGTCGTGCCCCTTCCATGATTTTAAATAATGTAAATTATGTTAAAAAAGTAGTTTTTCCTCTTGAAATATTGCCGCTGGTCGCGCTGGGTAATGTGCTTTTCCATAGTTTTGTTAGCACATTTGTTTTGTCTGCGGCTTTTGTCATATTTAATGGTTACCTTCATTGGACTATAGTTTTCTTTCCATTAGTCCTGTTCCCTTTGATTTTACTGACGCTGGGTTTAACTTGGTTTCTTGCCTCGTTAGGGGTGTTTATCCGTGATGTTAGTCAAACCATTTCGATTGTAGTCACTGTATTAATGTTTCTTTCCCCTGTGTTTTATCCTATTACAGCTGTGCCTGTTGCAATGAGAAAAGTAATTTTACTTAACCCATTGACATTTATTATCGAGCAAGGAAGGGCTGTCATTATTTGGGGGGAATTACCTGATTTTACGGGGCTGGCAATATATTCCTTGATTGCAATTTTCATTATGTGGTTAGGCTATGCTTGGTTCCAAAAGACTAGAAAAGGATTCGCAGATGTCCTCTGATGATTTTGCCATTAGAATTGAAAATGTTGATAAATGTTTCCAGGTCTATGAAAGTCCTGCACGCAGGCTTAAGCAATTCGTTATGCCTAAAATTGACCGTAAATTAGGGAAAGAGGCACGCATCTATCATCAGGACTTCTGGGCGTTAAAAGATGTGTCTTTTAATTTACCACGTGGCCAGACGATGGGGATTGTTGGCCAAAATGGTTCTGGCAAGTCCACACTCTTGCAAATAATTGCTGGGACTTTAACGCCGACAGCGGGAAATGTAGCCGTCAATGGTCGTGTTGCAGCCTTACTGGAACTGGGGGCAGGTTTTAATTCTGATTTCACAGGTCTGGAAAATGTTTATTTAAATGCTTCTCTTTTGGGGTTATCTAAAGAGGAAACTGAGAATAAATTAGATGACATATTATCTTTTGCCGACATTGGCGGTTTTATCAACTCTCCGGTCCGTTCGTATTCGAGTGGGATGTTGGTCCGCCTGGCATTTGCAGTTCAGGCGCAAATAGACCCAGAGATTCTTATTGTTGATGAGGCCCTGGCAGTTGGGGATGCAAAATTTCAGGCGAAATGTTTTTCACGACTGAAAAGGCTTAAACAGGACGGTACTTCAATTCTTTTTGTATCACATGCCACAGAGCAAATTGTGACACATTGTGATAGTGCACTGTTGTTAGACCATGGAGTGGTACAAGTTCAGGGTAGCCCTAACGATGTGGTTAACAGGTATTTGGATGTTCTTTTTGGTAAGAAAAACGGCTCATCCATTAGAAAAGATCAAGACGATAAACTTGAGAAGGCTGTTTCCCGTGAAGTTCAGATTCGGGACCGGGAATCGAAATCTAACCTCTCACCTGGTAGCTTCAGCTCATTATTGACGGGAGAATACTCAGAACGCCCTAACTATAATCCGTCAGAGTACCGATGGGGAGACCGTGCAGCGGAACTGATAGATTTTTACATCTGTCAGGATGGTGAAGATTATCCAAGCACAGTTACACCTGGAAAAGAATTAACCCTGGCTATTAAAGTAAGATTTCGCGACGTTGTCGTGAGGCCAATATTTGGTTTCGCTATTAAAACTAAAGAAGGCGTGACAATCTATAACACGAATAGTGAATGGCAATCTGTAGACTTGGTTGATGTGGCGGAAATTGATACTGAAATGGTGGTTTCTGTTACATTGCCGATGATGGTATATGAAGGTGATTTCTTTATCTCTGTCGGTATTGCCAGTAGTTCTCTTGATGGTGAGATTATACCGCACGATCGCCGGTATGATTCAATACACTTGGCTGTCGGGCCTGTAAAATCTTTCACTGGCTTAGCCAATTTGAATGCGAGAATAAATTTTGAAACAGAATAACATACATGAAATTTTATTAAATAATGACTTCTTTATTGATAAAACGACCAATGTTTGGCGTCCTGTTGAATTGCCAGCTTTTGCATATAATGACGGTGATGAGGCTGAGAATTACGTATTGAAGTCTGTTACCGAATCAGCTGATGTAAGCATAAATTCAAAAGAGCTGTCAGATAAGATGAAGGATTGGCCATCCACTTATCATCTTTCCTCCAGACGCTCGAATTTATTGCGTCCTTTTGAGCAGTGGTTAAAAGGTAAAAAGGTTCTCGAAATAGGTTGCGGTTGCGGCGCAATAACGCGTTTTTTGGGAGAAAGTGGCGCTGATGTTGTATCGGTAGAAGGAAGCCTTCGACGTGCTCAAATTGCAAGAGCACGAACCCGGGATTTGTCTAATGTAGACGTCATTTGTGCACCGAGTGATATTATACCTGACATTGGTCATTTTGATGCAGTTATACTTGTAGGCGTATTGGAGTATGCGCGAGTATTTCTTGGACACGATGGTCAAAAAACTCTTTTAGATTCATGTCGGGACAGAATGACTGAGACCGGCAAGCTTTTCGTCGCAATCGAAAATAAATTAGGTATAAAGTATTTTTCAGGAGTCAATGAAGATCATGTAAATATGCCAATGTTTGGTATCAACAACTCTTACACTGAAAAAAGCGTCGTTACTTTTGGCCGTAGTGAACTTAAAGCTGTGCTAGCTAATTCAGGTTTTTTGCATAACGAAGAGTTTTTGCCACTTCCTGATTATAAATTACCCGTCAGCATTATTTGCCCGCGTGGATGGAAAAACTTTTCATCACAATTTTCGCAACTGGCAATCGAAAGTGCACATCAGGACCCGCAGAAAAATTCAGAAAATTATTTTTCTATTGAGGAAGGTCTTTATAATATTTGGAATAATGATCTTGCACCTGATTTGAGTAACTCTTTTTTAATGGTAAGTAGTCAGATAAAACCTGATGAGGAAATTATCGATCAAACGATCGCTGCTTATCATTTTTCAGATGGCAGAGCTAATGAATTCAAAAAAACAAGTCTATTCAAAACTAATTTAAATGATGAATTAGTTGTGCTCACCAGTGGCGGTGATGTTTCAATTCCATCATCAGTTAATGAACATTCAATTGTTGAAAGTGGTGTTTTCCATGACGGCGAGAGTTTATGGCTTTCTCTCGTTCATACTGTGAACAAACCCAACTGGACAATTCAAGATATCGTTTGCTGGTCCAGTATCTGGATCAATGAAATTCAAAAGCGAGCCAGTCTTTCCAAAGAATTCAATAGCCTGACGGTTTTGCCTTCTGAGTTTTTGGATGCAATGCCTTTCAATTTTATTACATTAGATAATGGTGATAAGAAACTTTTTGACCAAGAGTGGAATTCACCTGCTGAGATTACTCTGGGATATATAGTCTTCAGAGGGATTTTCCATTCTCTATTGCGATTGACGTCAATTTCATCAAGCCCATCTTATCGGGGAGAAAGTATTGCTGATTATTCATTATCTATTATGAATGCAATAGGCTTTAGCTGTGACGATGATTTAAAAAATACCTGGTTGAAAGCAGAAGCAGATTTTCTGGCATCTGTTCAGTCTAAAGATGCTGTTGCTATACTCTCTGTTCTTAAAGAGGTAAAATTAAATGTCAGAAGGGATTCTGCAAAGGCTATTGTCAACGACTTAAACACTGCAATTGAAGAACAGAAACATTTACAGGGGCATATTGCAGAATTGCTTACTGTAGCTGATGAACGCGCAAGCGTAATTCAGTCACTTGAATTAGATATTGCCGGCAAAGAGATGACTATTAAAACATTAGAAGATGCCAACAGAGAAAATGTTGATAAATTAAATAATTCTCATTTAGAACTACTGGATAAAATATCTTTACGTGATAAGCAACTCACTGAGCTTTATAACGATGCTGCTCTCAATGAGCAGCTTTTGGGACAGTGCCGCCATGAAAATCATTTATTGCAACAGCAACTAAATGGTATTTACGATTCTTCCAGTTGGAAATTTTCAGCTCCTATTCGCGTAATTTCAAGACGCACTCCCTCTTATTTACGCAATCCAGCGCGCGTGATTTTTAGAAAATTTTTCTATATTGGACAAAGTGTTAAGGTTAAATCTGGCCAAGTTGTGCGGAACGTTATACGCCCTGCTAAATTGCTCACCACACGAGTGAATCAGCGCAGTAGAACATATGCACAGCGTGTTTATCATGCTCTGCCAGATAGATATAAGCTTAGTGCTTTAAAAGTTGCGATGAAATTAAAACCAGAATGGTTCTATGACCATCCATCTTTTATCCGTACTAACGAGAGCATTGCAGGGATCAGGCAAGCTAAAACTGACTGGATGGTTGATATTAATACCTGCAGAGACAATTTTAAAGGAACACCAGGCAAGGTCGCTGTACACTGCCACATATTTTATCATGATTTAATAAATGAGTTTAGTGCCCATCTATCAGTTATCCCGTTCTCATTTGACGTTTATGTATCAGTTACTACTGAGGAAGGGAGAGACGTTTGTACTAATGCGCTGAAGAAAATAAAAAACATTTCTAATTTATATGTTGAAATTGTACCGAATCGCGGCAGAGACATTGCGCCGATGTTCTGTCAGTTTGGTGAACGGCTAAAAGAATACGATTATGTCTGTCATATACAGAGCAAAAAGTCTCTCTATAATGGTGGGACAACGTTGGGATGGCGTGAGTATTTGTTTAATACTCTTTTAGGTACTGAAAAAAATACAAATCGTATTTTTGGATTATTCCAAGATAATCCTACGGTAGGGATCATTTTCCCCCAAGCTTTTGTTCAGGTGCCGTATCCGGCATTTACATGGTTGGCTAATAAGCAAGATGGGGCAATGCTTTGTCAACGTATTGGTATACCGATGCCTGAAAGTTATTACCATTTCCCAGCGGGTTCCATGTTTTGGGCAAAAATGTCAGCAATGAAACCTCTTTTTGACCTAAATCTTCAATGGGAAGAATTCCCGGAAGAATTGGGCCAAACTGATGGTACATTAGCGCATGCGCTGGAAAGGATGCTCGGGATTGTACCTACATCTCAAGGCTATCAGTCCATTATTATAAAAGATCATAGCAGCCCTTCTTGGTCACCATTTCGCTTTGATCAGCAATATTTAAATCGTGCTGATGAAACTTACAGCCATTTGATCAGAGATTCCAAAACTAAAGTTATAGCATTCGATATTTTTGATACATTACTTGTTCGTCCATTACTCGTTGCCGATCATACTAAAGAAATCATTCGTCAGAGATTGAATGAGTCCGAGGGCAAGCTCTTTGCTAATTTCAGAGCAATGGCAGAGGTTAATGCACGCAATATTAAAGGGAAAGATATTTCCATCTCTGATATATATGAGCAGTTTGGCTTGCTAACTAAACTGTCTGCCGAGAAATGTGCTGAAATTCAACGCATTGAAGAAATTGTTGAATTAGCATCAGTATCACCTCGAAAAGATATGGTACACCTCCTCAATAAATCCAAGGAATGGGGCAAACGTGTTGTTCTCATCAGCGATATGTTTTTATCAATACAAACTATCGAAACGATGTTAGAGCTCAATGGGATTGATAATTATGATCGCCTATACCTTTCCTCAGATTTGGGCATAAGGAAAGATACCGGACAACTCTATTCATTCATGCTTGATGAAGAAGGCGTGAAGGGTGAGGAAGTTGTTATGTTTGGTGATAATGAGCGCTCCGATTTGCAACTGCCTTGTGATGAGTTCAAATTGCGTGCTTTACACATACTCCGTGCTGCAGATCTCGCCAAATCTTTGCCTGAATATGAGACTCTTATTCGACCAGAAGTTTATGAGAACAATCTCAATCGAGAATTGACCATTGGGATGTTAGTCAGAGAAAACCTGAATAAATGCTATAACTTTGATGCTAATGATATTGCTATATTTTCATCTGCCCCTCGTCAACTTGGCTTTAATCTCGTGGGGCCGACAATATCAGCATTTTGCGCATGGCTTGCTGAGAGAGCAAAAGCGCAAAATGTGACGGATCTATATTTCCTTGCTCGTGAGGGTAAGCTAATCAAGCAAGTTTATGATGCATGGTCCAAAACAGTTGATGATGCTCCAAATAGCCACTATCTACAGGTTTCCCGCAGAGCGGTTAATGTCCCAAATATTGCGTCATTTGAAGATATTTGTGCAATCGCGCTGTCTAATTATTATCCTAATAAAGTACAGAGCTTTTTCTACGAACGGTTTGGTTTAGAACTTTCAGATGATCGTTGGAATGAGATTTATGCCTCAGGTGTCTGGAAAAAAGGTACTTTACTCCAGGTAAAAGACGGGGATTTGTCTGCTATTAACGACTTATTGCATGTTCTTACACCTGATATTTTGGCTGAAGCTTCAGCTGAAAAGAACATCCTTTTACAGTATTTTGACTCTGTTGGGCTTACCAGCAGCGAAAATGTAGCGGTAGTGGATGTGGGATATTCTGGGACGATCCAAAAATCTATAAATAAATTATTGTCTGGTCCAATTCACGGATTCTATTTCGCGACCGCACATAACATTCGCGAGGGCATGCCAGAAAATGCATTTGCCGAAGGCTGTTATGTTGAATTGGGGCAGGCTAAAAATATTGGCTCCCGCATATTCAGTAACAGTTTCTGCTTGGAGCAATTATTAAGCGCTAATGACCCTCAGGTGACGAAGTATGTCTTTGATGAAGATAATTTATTTAAACCACGCTTTAAGGTTTTAAGTGAAGCAGAATTGTCCACTCAACCCACCCGAAACGCGTTGCAAGAAGGTGCGATGGACTTCGTGAATCAGTCCGTTGAGATTAGAAATAAATTTTACAATAGCTTTGTACCTTCGGTAGAGATTGCTGATGTACTGTATGCTGATTTCATTGAAGCAACGCTTGAGAATAAGAACAGTGTCCTGGAAAAAATGGTTCTTGATGATGACTATTGTGGACGAGGTTTGATCAACTGAGTTTTTGGTTTTCTTTTCTAAAGTCTGCCCCTGTGGGGCAGACTTTTTCTCAGTATCAGAATAAGGTTATCCCAATATGCAGGACCCTGAAATTGCAGTTATGATGTGCACGTACAATGGTGCACCATATTTGCTATCTCAACTAGAATCTATTGAAAATCAATCTGTCAATAATGTACATATTTACATCTCTGACGATGGTTCTTCCGATGAAACCTGCGCAATAGCCCGTTCATTTATTGATTGCTCCCACTTTGAAGGCACACTCTTAAAAGGTCCAAAACGCGGGTTTGTAGAAAACTTCATGCATATGGTTAACAATGAAGAAATATGCGCGAAATATTATGCCTTTTCTGATCAAGATGACGTCTGGAAATCTGACAAGCTGGAGCGGGCGATTAATTGGCTTTCTGAGATCCCTGAGGATGTCCCTGCGCTGTATTGTTCCAGGACAACATTGACGGATGCTGAAGGAAAAATCATCGGGGCCTCCCCTAACTATAAACGCCCCCCGGCTTTCGCAAATTCAATCCTTCAAAACATTGCCAGTGGCAATACGATGGTTTTCAATCATAAGGCCAGAGAGCTTCTTGCTCTGGCTTATGGCGCTCCTATGGTTGCGCATGACTGGTCTCTCTATCAGATTGTCAGCGGATGTGGTGGGAAAGTTTTTTTTGACACTATTCCTACTGTATTTTATCGACAACACCATAATAATGTTATTGGCAATAGTATGGGGCTGGGTAAGCGAATACAAAATTTTTTGCAGGCTCACAGTGGGAGAGCGGCTATCTGGAATAATATGAATTTTGAAGTGCTGGGCAGGGTCAGTCGACACCTTACGCCGGAGTCTGCGGCGACTCTGCACGACTTTAAAAGCATCAGGAACAGTAGCCTTTCGATGAGGTTAAAACTGATGAAAAGTTCCGGTATCTATCATCAACAGGCCATCGGCTATTTCACCACACTGACTTATGTGCTGCTGAATAAAATATAAGACTGGTATAAATAGTGAAAATCATCGCTTCCTTAGTGCTCTATAAACACCAGTATGCGGATATCGAGCCAACGATTAACTCATTGATTAATGAGGAAACTATATCAAAAATTGTCATTGTTGATAATGGCGGGGAATGCCGCTGGTTAAAAGACTATAGCCACCCTAAAATCGAGATCCTAATTTTAAAGACCAATTGTGGTTTCGGGACAGGTCATAATGAAGTATTCAGGCGTTATGCAGAGCAGTATGAGTTTACGCTGATCTGTAATCCGGATATTGCTTTCAAATCCGGCGAAGTTGACAAACTCTATCATTACTGTGTCATTAATAAGATCGGATTGAGCATTCCTAAAGTCATTTACCCAGATGGTTCCTTGCAGCATTGCTGTCGACTATTGCCGACACCGTATCAGCTTTTTATAAGACGTTTTTTTACCCGCCTTTCCAGCGGTATTAACGAGACTTATGAACTACATCAGGCTGATCTCAATCAGGCATTTTTCGCCCCCTCTTTATCCGGATGCTTCATGCTCATGAGCAGGGATGCCCTGAAGGAAACAAAAGGATTTGATCCCCGTTTTTTCCTTTACCTGGAAGATGTTGATTTATCTCGAAGGGTGAGCCAATCAGAATTCGCTGTACGATATTGCCCTGACTCTGTTGTCGTCCATGAGGCTCAGCGTTCCTCATACCAGAATAAAAAATTTATGATTTATCACGTTGTTTCCGCAATTAAATATTTCAATAAATGGGGTTGGTTCTGCGACAAAGAGAGAGCACAGCTTAACCAGAAATGCCTTAGCCAGTTACCGATTAAGAATGGCCGTTGAAACATAAGTCGTTAAAGTGTGCCTGCGAAAGCTCTTTTTTACCTGCATTCCCCACATGTTACCGGTAAAGTAAAGCTGGCCTCTGAGAAGGGCGAAGCAGGGGATTGCTGGCATGTGCGATCAGAATATTGTTATGGCTGCAATAGGTTCACCCTTCGCCATTCTCATGTACAATGCTTGTGTTCATTTGTATGGCTCAGTGCAGTTAAACTCACTGTTTACAGGGGTTTAGACTAAAAACTGGGCGATCAACTATTTCAGACAGGAGTTGCTAATGTCCAAACAACAGATCGGCGTTGTCGGTATGGCGGTCATGGGCCGTAACCTCGCGCTTAACATTGAAAGCCGTGGTTATTCCGTTTCCATTTTTAACCGTTCAGGCGACAAGACTGATGAAGTCATCGCTGAAAATCCGGGTAAAAATCTGGTTCCGCACTACACCGTCGAAGAGTTTGTTGACTCGCTGGAAAAACCTCGTCGTATCTTGCTGATGGTGAAAGCCGGTGAAGCAACTGATAAAACCATCGCATCCCTGACTCCGCACCTGGATAAAGGCGACATCCTGATCGATGGCGGTAACACCTATTACAAAGACACCATTCGCCGTAACCGCGAACTGTCCGAGCAAGGTTTCAACTTCATCGGTACCGGCGTTTCCGGCGGTGAAGAGGGCGCGCTGAAAGGCCCGTCTATCATGCCTGGCGGTCAGAAAGAAGCCTACGCGCTGGTAGCACCTATTCTTGAAAAAATCGCAGCCCGCGCTGAAGATGGCGACGCTTGTGTGGCTTACATCGGTGCAGATGGTGCTGGCCACTACGTCAAAATGGTGCACAACGGTATCGAATACGGCGACATGCAGCTGATCGCAGAAGCGTATTCTCTGCTGAAGCAGTCCCTGAACCTGAGCAACGAAGAGCTGGCGACCACCTTTGCTGACTGGAACAAAGGCGAGCTGAGCAGCTACCTGATCGACATCACCAAAGACATCTTCACTAAGAAAGACGAAGAAGGTAAATACCTGGTCGATGTGATCCTGGATGAAGCAGCGAACAAGGGCACCGGTAAATGGACCAGCCAGAGCTCACTGGATCTGGGCGAACCACTGACGCTGATCACCGAGTCTGTGTTTGCCCGTTACTTGTCTTCCCTGAAAGACCAGCGTGTTGCGGCTTCTAAAGTACTGTCCGGCCCGGCGGTGAAACCTTTCTCTGGCGACAAAGCGGAGTTCATCGAGAAAGTGCGTCGTGCTCTGTATCTGGGCAAACTCGTTTCTTACGCGCAAGGCTTCTCACAGCTGAAAGCCGCATCAGATGAGAACAACTGGGATCTGAACTACGGTGAAATCGCGAAGATTTTCCGTGCGGGTTGTATCATCCGTGCACAGTTCCTGCAGAAAATTACCGATGCGTATGCTGAAAATGCCTCTATCGCTAACCTGCTGCTGGCTCCGTACTTCAAAAACATTGCTGATGAATATCAGCAAGCGCTGCGTGATGTCGTGTCTTATGCCGTTCAGAACGGTATCCCGACGCCAACCTTCTCTGCTGCGATCAACTACTACGACAGCTACCGTTCTGCGGTTCTGCCCGCCAACCTGATCCAGGCACAGCGTGACTACTTCGGTGCGCATACTTACAAACGTACCGACAAAGATGGCGTATTCCATACCGAATGGTTGGATTAATTGCCTGACCGGCACGTGTTAAGCGTGCCGGTGTTGTCACGTCGAGACAAAAAAGCCGCCAATGCATCAGCAAAGGCGGCTTTTTCACGTCTGAACTTTTACTTTTGAATTTTCGACGTTATTTCTTATGACGCTGACGCAGATTCTCAATGACCGCACTCAGGTTCAGATCCTGATCCTGCAGCAATACCAGCAGGTGATAAATGAGATCTGAGGCTTCATTTTTCAGTTCAAAGCGGTCGTTGACGGTGGCAGCCAGCGCAGTTTCAACGCCTTCTTCACCGACTTTTTGTGCGATGCGTTTGGTACCGCTGGCGTAAAGTTTGGCGGTATACGAGCTTTCCGGATCGGCGGTTTTGCGCGAGGCGAGCAGTTCTTCGAGCTGATACAGAAACGCCCAGTCGGTTTCAGCAGGGTGGAAGCAGCTGTTATTGCCTTTATGGCAGGTCGGGCCAAGCGGATTGACCAACACCAGCAGCGTGTCGTTATCGCAATCCGGGGTGATGCTGACGACGTTCAGATAGTTTTCTGACGTTTCGCCTTTGGTCCACAGACGCTCTTTGGTGCGTGAATAAAACGTTACCTTGCCGGAAGACTGCGTAACGCCCAGTGCTTCCTGATTCATATATCCGAGCATCAGCACTTCACCCGACACCGCGTGCTGGATGATGGCTGGCATCAGGTTATCCACTTTTTCCCAGTCGAGCTGGCTAATCTGTTCATCGGTCAGCAGACCGGTTTTTACATCCTGATTACTCACAAGCGGATCTCCACGCCATTTTCGGCCAGGTAGCTTTTCAGCTCGCCAATATTAATAATTTGTTTGTGGAACACAGAGGCGGCCAGTGCGCCGTCGACCTGTGCTTCGCGGAAGGCGTCGAGGAAGTGTGACATGGTCCCCGCGCCACCCGAAGCGATCAGCGGAACATGACACACTTCGCGGATCATCTTCAGTTGCTCAAGGTCATATCCGTTACGCACGCCGTCCTGATTCATCATATTCAGCACAATTTCACCTGCGCCGCGTTCCTGCACTTCCTTCACCCAGTCGATAGTCTGCCAGGTGGTGATCTTAGTACGCGCTTCATCACCGGTAAACTGATGAACCTGATAAGTTCCCGTCTCTGTATCGTGCCACGTATCGATACCCACGACGATACACTGTACACCATACCTGTCGGCAAGGCGGGTGATCAGTGTCGGATCCGCCAGGGCAGGGGAATTAATAGAAATCTTATCTGCACCAAACTGCAAAATCTGGCTGGCATCTTCAAGGCTCTTAATGCCACCCGCCACGCAGAAAGGGATATCAATAACTTCAGCCACGCGCGATACCCAGCTTTTATCCACTACGCGGCCGTCGCTTGAGGCGGTGATGTCGTAGAATACCAGTTCGTCCGCGCCTTCCTTCGCATAGCGCTGCGCCAGCGGTACGATATCGCCGATGATTTCGTGATTGCGGAACTGTATGCCTTTGACGACCTGACCGTCTTTAACGTCGAGGCAGGGGATTATCCGTTTTGCCAGCATGAAATTGCCTCCGTCACATTAAATTTACCGTCGAGCAATGCGCGCCCGACAATCACGCCTTCCACACCGCTGTCACGCAATGCAGCGATATCATCCAGTGAGCCGATACCGCCTGAAGCCTGAAACGCCACCTGCGGATAACGCGCTGTCACTTCACGATAAAGCTCGACATTGGAACCGGCCAGCGTGCCGTCACGGGAAATATCGGTGCACAGCACATGTTTCAGGCCGAACGGCAGATATTGCTCGACGACCTGTTCCAGCGTGGCATTGGAGTTTTCCTGCCAGCCGCTGATGGCCACCTTTTTGGTACCTTCGGCATCGATGCGTACATCCAGTGCCAGCACCAGCGCATCCGCGCCGAAACGGCTGAACCAGCCCTGCACGGTCGCCGGATCTTTCACTGCAGTCGAACCGACCACCACGCGGGTTGCGCCAGCGTTAAGCAGTGCTTCAACGTCCTGCTCATTACGGATGCCGCCACCGACCTGCACCGGCACGGAAACACCGGCCAGTAATTTCGTCAGCAAAGGGATCTGGCGTGCAGCCGGATCTTTCGCGCCGGTTAAATCGACAAGGTGCAGAACCTGCGCACCTTGCTGCTGATAATCCTGCAAACGCGGTAACGGATCATTGCCGTAGTCACGTTGCTGACCGTAATCGCCCTGATGCAAACGCACCACGCTGCCTTCGATCAAATCCAAAGCGGGAATAATCATGCTGTTTACATCTCCAGAAAGTTTTTCAGCAACTGTGCGCCCGCGGCACCGGAACGTTCGGGATGAAACTGCACGCCGAAGAAGTTGTCTTTTTGTACGGCGGCGCTGAAGGGCTCGCCGTAAAGTGTCTGAGCGACCGTGTTTTCGCATACCGGCATGGCAAATCCGTGGACGAAATAGAAGTAAGCATTTTCATCAATGCCGCGGAATAAATGGCTGTCGGCGTTGGCGGTGACCTGATTCCAGCCCATATGTGGCAGCGGCAAACCGAGGTCTGGCATGCGCTGCACCGGCGTCTCAATAATACCCAGTGTATCGATACCGCCATTTTCTTCGCTCGATGAAGCCAGCAGTTGCATACCCAGACAAATGCCCAGCACCGGTTGGGTGCAGGCTTTGATCAGGTCAATAAGCTCACGCTGTTCGAGCTGTTCCATCGCCGCCTGCGCCGTGCCGACGCCCGGTAAAAACAATTTGTCAGCCTGCAACACAATCTCCGGTTCACGGCTCACCGTGGGCTCATAGCCCAGACGCTGAACTGCATATTTCACGGAAGAGAGGTTGGCACAGCCGGTATCAAGGATAACGACATTCATCACAGCACTCCTTTCGAGCTCGGCAGGGTGTTGCCATCCACACGAATTGCCTGGCGCAGTGTGCGGCCAAAGGCTTTGAACAGGCTCTCAACACGGTGGTGATCGTTCTTGCCTTTAGTACGCAAGTGCAGGGTACAGGCCATCGCATAAGACAGTGAACGGAAGAAGTGTTCGACCATTTCCGTGCTCAGGTCGCCGACGCGCTGATAGTTAAATTCAGCTTTGTATTCCAGGTGCGGACGCCCGGAGATATCCAGTGCACAGCGAGCCAGACATTCATCCATTGGCAGTACGAATCCGAAACGGCCAATGCCACGTTTATCGCCCAGCGCTTTGTTCAGCGCTTCGCCCAGCGCCAGTGCGGTATCTTCCACCGTGTGGTGATCGTCGATATATAAATCGCCTTTCACTTCGATGTTCATACGAAAACCGCCGTGCGTAGCGATCTGATCCAGCATATGGTCGAAGAAACCGACGCCGGTACGGATTTTGCTTTCACCTTCGCGATCCAGCCAGACATCCACATCAATGGCCGTTTCCCGCGTTACGCGGTTAACTTTTGCATGGCGGTCACGTTGAGTCAGTTGCTCTGCAATCGTCGCCCAGTTCAGCGTATCGCGCTGATAACGCAGCCCGGCGATACCCATATTGGCCGCCAGCTGGATATCAGTGTCACGGTCGCCAATCACATAACTGTTTGCCGTGTCCAGCACGCCGCTTTCCAGATAACCCGCCACCAGTTTGGTTTTTGGTTTACGGCAATCGCAGTGATCGGCTGGCAGGTGCGGACAAATCAGCACCTCGTCGAAAACGATGCCCTGTGAGGTCAGGATCTGCATCATCAGGTTGTGCGGCGGGTCGAAGGTTTCCTGCGGGAAACTGGCGGTGCCCAGACCGTCCTGATTGGTGATCATCACCAGTTTAAAACCGGCATTTTGCAGCGCTAAGAGTGCCGGAATGACGCCCGGCTCGAGGGCCAGTTTGTCCAGACGGTCGACCTGAAAATCTTCAGGTGGCTCGGAAATCAGGGTACCGTCGCGGTCGATAAACAGTGTTTTTTGCAATAACGGACTCTGGCTCACATGTGCTCCTTGCGGGGGCTATTTTGATTATCATTAAGAGTGGATGCGGTAGCGCCAGGTAAAGGCTGCAGGGCGGTGATCACCCGTTGCAGTTCTTCCCGGGTACCGATTGTGATCCGCAGGCAGCCGGAAAGTCCCGGTTGCTTGTTCTGGTCACGCAGGATAATGCCCTGATCCCAGAGGTTTTTAAAGACGGCACTTGAAGCGTAGAAGCGGACGAGGACGTAGTTAGTGTCGCTGGCAAAAACCTCTTCAACACAGGCGCATTTTTCCAGTTCTTCCCGCAACCACGCGCGGTTTTCCGTCACTTCAGTCACCCGCTGACGCATTATCGCCAGCCCTTCCGGGCTCAGCGCCTGTGCAGCGATATCGGCTACAGGCGTAGATAAAGGATAAGGCGCGATCACTTTCATTAATAAACCAATCAGGTCGCTGTTGGCGAGCGTGAAGCCGCAGCGCAAACCGGCGAGGGCAAACGCTTTGGACAGCGTGCGCAAAATCGCCAGGTGCGGATATTCCTGCAACCAACCCGACACTGTCGCCTGCGGGCAAAATTCAATATAGGCCTCATCGACCGCTACAATGGCGCGTCCGCGGGTCATTTCCAGCACAGCACGTATCTCTTGCGGATCGATGATATTGCCGGTCGGATTATTCGGGCTGCACACATAAACCAGTTTCACGCCATCCAGCGCGGCTTCAATGGCCGGGAGATCCAAAGACCAGTCGGCTTTTGCGGCCACGGTGCGGCCTTCCACGCCAATTGTCTCGGCGCTGACGCTGTACATGCCGTAAGTCGGCGGGCAATAAAGAATAGCGTCTTTGCCCGGTTCACAGAATGCGCGGATCAACAGTTCAATGCCTTCGTCTGCGCCACGGCTGACCAGCACCTGTTCCGGGTCAACACCCGCATAAGCTGCGTAACGGTTGATCACCAGCGCAGGCTGACATTCCGGATAACGGTTAAAGGTCTGCTGCGTCAGTTCGAACTGTGGCGCGATGGCGTATTCGTTAGCGTTAAGCCACACATCACCGTTGCCGCCGAGACGACGTGCGGACTGATACGGGGTCAGTTCCTGCACATTCTTACGTGCCAGCGCCTGAACGCTGAGGGTGTTTTCATTGCTCATCAGCGTTGCTCCTTTAAAGCGTTAACGCGCAAAGTCACGGCATTTTTGTGTGCGGTCAGTTGCTCAGCCTGCGCCAGGGTTTCGATGGTATTTGCCAGACCGAGCAAACCTTCAGGCGTTAACTGCTGAACGGTCATGCGTTTCTGAAAATCTGCCAGACCGAGGCTGGAACAGGTGGCCGTGTAACCGTAAGTCGGCAAGACGTGGTTGGTGCCGGAAGCGTAATCGCCTGCGGATTCCGGTGACCAGTCACCGAGAAATACTGAACCGGCGCTGGTGATACTGTCGACCAGTTGCTCCGGCTCACGGGTTTGCAGGATCAGGTGCTCCGGACCGTACGCATTGCTGATTTCAATACACTGCGCGATGTCTTTCGCCACAATCAGACGGCTGCTTGCCAGTGCCTGACGGGCAATCTCGCTGCGGGATAATGTCTGCAACTGGCGTTCAACGGCTTCACCAACCGCCTGCGCCATTTTCAAATCCGGCGTCAGCAAAATCACCTGAGAATCGGGGCCGTGTTCTGCCTGAGAAAGCAAATCAGAGGCGACAAAGTCAGGTGTCGCGCCACTGTCGGCAATCACCAGCACTTCTGAAGGCCCGGCTGGCATATCGATTGCCGCGCCGTCCAGGCTCTGACTAACCTGACGCTTGGCTTCGGTGACGTAGGCATTGCCCGGCCCGAAGATTTTCGCCACACGCGGCACGGTTTCGGTGCCAAAGGCCAGCGCGGCAATTGCCTGCGCACCGCCAAGCTGATACACCTCTTCCACGCCACACAGTTGAGCGGCATACAGAATTTCATCGGCAATCGGCGGCGGAGAACACAGCACCACTTTCTGGCATCCGGCAATACGCGCCGGGGTCGCTAACATTAATACGGTGGACACCAGCGGCGCAGAACCGCCCGGAATATACAGACCCACGGACTGAATAGGGCGGGTCAGTTGCTGGCAACGTACGCCGGGCTGGGTTTCGATATCCACCACAGCCAGTTTTTGTGCCTGATGAAAGGTATCGATATTGCGCACGGCATGTGCCATCGCCTGTTTAACGTCCTCACCTAAACGCGCGGCCGCTGCCCCGATTTGCTGTGCAGTGA
The DNA here is from genome assembly GCF_009498575.1 of Rahnella sp. RcJ3. Lineage (NCBI taxonomy): Bacteria > Pseudomonadati > Pseudomonadota > Gammaproteobacteria > Enterobacterales > Yersiniaceae > Rahnella > Rahnella sp. RcJ3. Next base: position 196,903 of record NZ_QSNX01000008.1, on the reverse strand, counting down.
CGCGCAATTCCCGGACTTCAGTTTTATCAAAGCGGGCGCAAAACTCGCGCAGCGCACTGTCACCTTCACTGCGCACGCGGCGCAGGATTTCACTGACAGATTCGGTAATACGGTCAGACGCCGAAATTGCCGGGCGTGTCAGCAGCTCGCGACGCTGTTGTTCGTCGCATTGCTGCCAGTCAATCGGGGTAGTGAACGCGTCAGGCTTCATGGCTTACTCCATCATTTTTTCGATTGGCAGAACCAGAATGGAGCTGGCGCCGAGCGCTTTCAGTTTCTCCATCGTTTCCCAGAACAGGGTTTCGCTGCTGACCATGTGCATGGCCACACGTTGCTGATCGCCTGCCAGCGGCAGAATGGTCGGACGCTCAGCGCCCGGCAGCAGGGCAACGATCTCATCAAGACGCTCACTTGGCGCGTGCAACATAATGTACTTGGATTCGCGTGCCTGAATAACGCCCTGAATACGGGTCATCATTTTGTCGATCAGCAGTTGTTTCTCTTGTGGCATTTCGCCGTCGCGCTGGATAAGACAGGCTTTGGAGCGATAAATCACTTCCACTTCACGCAGGCCGTTGGCTTCGAGCGTGGCGCCGGTAGAGACCAGGTCACAAATCGCATCCGACAAACCGGCGCGCGGGGCGACTTCCACAGAACCGTTCAGCAGGCAGGATTTGAAATCGACGCCTTTTTTATCGAGATACTGCTTGAGCAGGTGCGGATACGAGGTGGCGATGCGGGCGTTTTGCAGGCTTTGCGGACCGGTATACTCCGTGTCCAGTGGCGTCGCCAGTGACAGACGGCAACCGCCAAAATCCAGACGACGCAGGGTGAAATAACGCGGGTCTTCGCCCTGGGCGCGGCGGCTCAGCAACTCTTCTTCCAGCACGTTTTCACCGATGATACCCAGATCCACCACACCGTCCATCACCAGCCCCGGGATATCGTCATCACGCACGCGCAAAATGTCGATCGGCATGTTTTCTGCGAAGGCGATCAGACGCTGTTCCTGCAGGTTGATTTTGATCCCGCAGCGGGCCAGCAGTTCGCGTGATTCATCGCTCAGGCGACCCGACTTTTGCATTGCTATCCGTAAACGTGTTTTATCCAGCATGATGACCTCAGTTTCTTAATTATTTATCGTAAAAATCGTTTGTTTAAAGGCGTTAACTTCAATCCGTCAGGCCAAAAAAAAAGCCCCCGGAAGAAATCTTCCGGGGGCTATCTCTGCGTTCTGCGCCACTGGAAGATCTAAACAGTCTCCCAGCACCAATCGCCTGAAAGACTAGTCAGGGTGATGGTGATGACGGTGGTTAATCAGAACGTTTGTCATGTCAGTGTCTCAGTATGTTCATTTATATGCCGCGTGATTCAGATTTGAATCATTCGCCACACATATCAAATTCGCTGCCAATAAAACTAAACTATCGGGCGGTAACAGCGCAACCTTTTTTTCCGATGATGAGTTTTTCTTATCTGCAGCAGGGTTTTCATCGAATAAATGAATGATCTGTTAACAGAGGCAGAGAAAACCTTACGCAGGCTGAACCGGGAAAAGGTGACATTTGCTAGTATAAAGGAAGCAGTATCAGCAGTGGGTGATGTGATGCCACATGCCAATGAAACAACGGAGCGAAGTATGAAGAAGGTTTCGATTATCGGACTGGGCTGGCTGGGAATGCCACTGGCGATGGCGCTGGCTTCAAAAGGTTATCAGGTGGTCGGCAGTAAAACCACGCCGGATGGGGTAGATGCCGCCAGAGCCGTGGGGATCGAGTGTTTCCCGCTGGTGTTTACGCCGCAGATGGAATGTGTGGCGGAAGATCTCGATCAGTTGCTGAATGTCGATGCGCTGATTATTACCCTGCCTGCGCGCCGGACGGTGGACGGCAGCGAACTGTACTTCCAGGCGGTACAGCTGTTAACCGACAGCGCGCTGGCGCATAACGTCAAACGCATTATTTTCACCAGCTCGACATCTGTTTACGGTGAAGGAGAGGGTGTGGTGCGTGAGGGGTCGCCGCTTGAACCGGTCACGACCAGCGGAAAGGTGCTCAAAGAACTCGAAAACTGGCTCCATGGTTTACCCAATACGTCTGTCGATGTACTGCGTCTGGCCGGTCTGGTCGGCGGCGATCGCCATCCGGGACGTTTTATGGCCGGAAAGACGCAGGTGAAAGGCGGTCAGCATGGTGTCAACCTGGTGCATCAGGATGATGTGATTGCCGCGATTGCGTTGTTACTCAGTCTGCCGAAAGGCGGCCATACATATAACCTGTGCGCACCTGCTCATCCTGCTAAAGCGGAGTTTTATCCGGCGCTGGCCAGACAGATGGGGCTGGAGCCGCCGACTTTTGCTGAACAAGCTTCAGCACAGAAGGGCAAAATCGTCGATGGTGAGCGAATCTGCAAAGAACTTGGCTTTGAATATCAGCATCCTGATCCGCGAACCATGCCTTTTTAATCACCAAACGCGGTGTAGATAATTTCACGTTATGACCTGCCGGAAATTTCGGCAGGTTGTTAAGTGTCTGCTGCATTAACGTTCGGAAAACCCCTTTCTCATGTGCAGGAAATTATTCATTTATCCTGCAACGCCTATTTTATCCTTCCGTTTAATTAGCCGGTTTAATGGCGGTACATTTTTTAGGCTTGTTGTCTAATATTCTTCTGACAGCGTAGTTAAAAATGCGTTTTAATCGCCAATCTGCAGGTGAAACTGGCGACAGATGCTGGTTTGGTAATAAAATTCCTAGTCGCGCGTTTTTAATTTGCTATTGCGCGGTATAAAGCACTTTTTTAAGCACAATGATTAAAGTTTTCCTGAACAGTTGCCGATAGGTTAAGTTCGGCACCACTATGCCATTCCATCACTTCTTCTTATCAATCCGGTCTTGTTGCTGGATGTTTCCGCGTGTCCGGTCATAAATTATTACAATAATTGTCTTTTTATTTCTTAAACCGCGTGCCTGCTCACGGTTTAAGAACAATTCGCGCTTAATTTCCTCACAAACCATTAGGACAACTCCCCGAAAACCCTTGTGCTGACTGGGTTGGGTGTATTTAGCACAATGATCATGCTATTTGAAATTTCCAGCATAAATAGCTGCATGAGAAGTTATTAATTATTATCTGTGCTGTTCATTTGGCTTTGGTTGGCCTTTGTACAAATTGATCTAAAAAAGGCTAAAAAAGGCTGTCTGAAGAGAGCTTTTTAGACGCTTTTTTACTTTTGGCTTAAAAATGCGCAGATTTTTACGATAAATTGCACTTTCAGAAGCAAAATAAAGTTATAAAGTGTGATCTCTATCACACTTTATTCAAAATTCGTCAACGGTAAGATTGTATGTATAAAGGAAACGGGGTTAGAGTTGCAGCGTAGTAAGATTATTCCTAATAATGTATGTAAAAGCGTTTCACTGAATGAGGCGCCATCACAGCAACGGACTCTGCCAGTACACCAAAACTAAAGTGTTTTTCGATTACTTAGCAGTGCAATTGTCACAATTAATTTAGTTTACATCAGGAACAACTTTGTATTGGCGGTGAAGTAAATACCGCGGGATAAATCTAATAATCATCGTGAGATTTATTAATCAGCCAATGATCCAATTGTTTTGATAGTAAAAAATACTCCTGTCACGCCGGGTAAAACTCTTGCTGCATGGAATATGTCTATCAATCCGCCGTCTTAAAAAAACGGCATCGGTAATGGGGTAGAACAGAATGTCCGAATTGCTTAAGCACATATATGATATCAACCTGTCATATTTACTGTTGGCACAGCGTTTGATTAACGACGAAAAGGCCTCAGCGATGTTTCGCCTGGGGATCGATGACGTTATGGCAGATACCCTGAGACAGCTGACGCTGCCTCAGATGGTGAAGTTAGCTGAAACGAACCAGCTTTTGTGTCAGTTCCGCTTTGATGACAGCAAGACAATTGAACGCTTGACCCAGGAATCGCGGGTGGATGACTTACAACAAATCCATACCGGTATCTTGTTGTCCAGCCATCTGCTGAAAGGCCTGGCCGCGAAAGAAAGCGGCGCGATGAAGAAAAGGGCGTAGCTATGTCTGGTAAAGATGCGTCAACCAAGCCAGCAGAAAAAAGTATTGTTCAGGAAGCACGGGACATTCAGCTGGCTATGGAACTGATTACGCTGGGTGCCAGATTGCAGATGCTGGAAAGCGAAACGCAATTAAGTCGTGGCCGACTGATTAAATTGTACAAAGAGTTGCGAGGAAGTCCTCCCCCGAAAGGCATGTTGCCGTTCTCTACTGACTGGTTCATGACCTGGGAACAGAACATCCATTCCTCCATGTTTTACAACGCTTACTCTTTCCTGCTAAAGAGCGGCCACTGTAATGGCGTGGAGGCGGTGATCAAGGCTTATCGTTTATATCTGGAACAGTGTCCTGAGCAGCCGGGGGAAGCGCCGATCCTTGCGCTGACCCGTGCCTGGACGTTAGTACGTTTTGTCGACAGCGGCATGTTGCAGCTTTCAGCGTGTAACTGCTGTGATGGCTCATTTATTACCCATGCACACCAACCCCGCCACGGGTTTGTTTGCAGTCTTTGCCAGCCCCCGTCCCGAGCAGTAAAAAAACGTAAACTTTCCCCGCAGGTTGCCGATATAACATCTCAAGAGCTGGACGAACAGGTCAAGCACGCAGTTTGAGATAGTTGGGTAGCAGTAAGTCGTTCTGAGCGGTGGCTACCACCGCTCATCAATTCCCCCCTAACATCTCAGCCATTCTCTGACACTTTTTATGCACGTTTCCACGGCACAAATCGGTCAGGCACATGGCGCGCGCTTAACCTCGCCCTAAAACCACATCGAATTAAGGATTCATCGTGCTAGTGATAATAGGTTACATCGTGGTGTTGGGCTCTGTGTTCGGCGGTTTCATGCTCGTCGGCGGTGAGCTGGGCGCGTTATACCAACCCGCAGAATTGCTCATTATTGGCGGTGCCGGCATCGGTGCCTTCTTCGTCGGTAACAACGGCAAAGCGATCAAATCCACCATGCGCGCGCTGCCGCAGTTGTTCCGCGCATCAAAATACAATAAAGCGTTGTATATGGATCTGATGGCGCTGCTTTACCGGGTATTAGCCAAATCACGCCAACAGGGGATGCTGTCGCTGGAAAATGACATCGACAATCCGGCCGAAAGCGACATTTTTGCTAATTATCCGCGCATCCTTGCCGATAAACAGTTAGTCGAATATCTGACTGACTATCTGCGCCTCATGGTCAGCGGCAACATGAATGCCTTTGAAATTGAAGCGCTGATGGACGAGGAAATCGAAACTTACGAGCACGAGAGTGAAGTGCCGGCGAACAGCCTGGCGCTGGTGGGTGACTCACTCCCGGCATTCGGTATCGTCGCTGCGGTAATGGGGATCGTACATACCCTGGCCGCTGCTGACCGACCTGCCGCAGAACTCGGGGCGCTGATTGCCCACGCGATGGTCGGGACCTTCCTCGGTATCCTGCTGGCGTACGGTTTTGTTTCTCCGCTGGCCAGCGTGTTACGCCAGAAGAGTGCTGAAAACGCCAAAATGATGCAGTGCATCAAGGTGACATTGCTGTCGAGCATTAACGGTTATGCGCCACAAATTGCCGTCGAATTTGGCCGTAAAACGTTGTACACCTCGGAGCGGCCTTCCTTTATTGAACTGGAGGAACACGTTCGCCAGGTCAAGTCGCCGGGTCAGAAACAAACTGAAGAAGAAAAAGTATGAAGCATCAGAGCCATCCAATCGTTGTTGTACGCAAGAAAAAGAATAAGCACGGCGGAGGGCATCACGGCGGTTCGTGGAAAATTGCTTACGCTGACTTTATGACAGCGATGATGGCTTTCTTCCTGGTGATGTGGCTGATTTCGATCTCCAGCCCTAAAGAACTGGTGCAAATTGCCGAATACTTCCGTACCCCCCTTGCGGTGGCGATCACCGGCGGGCCGCGCAGCAGCGATGCTACCAGCCCGATCCCGGGCGGTGGCGAAGACCCGACCGTACAGGACGGGGAAGTCCATAAAATGGAGCAGTCGCAGGGGGCGAGTAAGCGTGAGTCGGACGATTTACAGCGGTTGCAGCAAAAACTGGAAGACATGCTGGCGTCGGATCCGCGGCTGAAAGATTTACGTCCACACCTGATGATTAACCTGACCGAGCAGGGTTTGCGCATTCAGATTATCGATAGCAAAAACCGCCCGATGTTCCAGCTTGGCAGCGCGATTGTTGAGCCGTACATGCGCGATATCCTCAGGGCGATTGCCCCGGTACTGGATGGTTTTCCAAACAAGATCAGCCTGGCGGGGCATACCGATGACATGCCGTATGCCACAGGTGAACGTGGCTACAGCAACTGGGAACTGTCGACTGAGCGCGCGAATGCTTCACGTCGCGAGATGATGAGCGGCGGCCTCAGCGAAGGGAAAGTCCTGCGGGTGATGGGCATGGGGTCTTCCATGCAACTGAAAAACCATCCGGCAGGTGACGCCATCAACCGTCGTATCAGTATTTTGGTCCTGAACAAACACGCGGAAGAAGCGATTGAACGGGAAAACAGCGAGGGCGAGGCGATCACGATCAGTGACGCTGGCGAGCTGCAAAGACAAGTACAAGGCACACAAAAAGTGCCGGCATTAGCACCAAAAATGAGTTCGGCTCCGGCAGCTCCGGCGTTAGCGCCACAGGCAAACCCGGCACCGGCCACACCAGAGAAAGCACCATCAATACCCGGGATTGAGACGCAGACGCCAGTGACACCCTCGGCAGGCGCTCAACCTGCGACGGCAGCTCCGGCTGCCGCGGCGGGCACGGCACCTGCGACACATTAACAAGCCGCGATTCACAGCAGAGGTGATCACGTGAGCATGGATATTACTGATTTTTATCAGACATTTTTTGATGAAGCAGACGAGTTGCTGGCGGACATGGAACAACATCTGTTGTTACTTGATCCGCAGGCGCCTGACATTGAGCAACTGAATGCGATTTTCCGCGCAGCGCACTCAATCAAAGGCGGTGCAGCCACGTTTGGATTTACGGTTTTACAGGAAACGACTCACTTACTGGAAAACCTGCTCGACGGTGCTCGTCGCGCTGAAATGAGCCTGAGCACCGACATCATCAACCTGTTTCTGGAAACAAAAGACATTATGCAGGAGCAACTCGACGCCTATAAATCTTCCCGGGATCCTGACGCAGAAAGCTTTGAATATATCTGTGCGGCCCTGAGACAACTGGCCCTCGAAGCGCAACAGGCGCGTGAACCTGTGCCTGATCTTCACGTGGTTGAAGACCAGACAGCGGCACAATCTGTCGCGACAGCGCCGGTTGCACCCGCTGCCGGTAAGGGCGATTTGCGCGTTCGTCTCTCCGGCCTGAAAACACAGGAAATTCCTGTGATGCTGGAGGAACTCGGCAATCTCGGCGAGATAAAAGATCCGGTTCAGACTGATGACAGCGTGGAAGCCACCCTGGTCACCACCGTTAGCGAAGACGACATTATTGCCGTGCTGTGTTTTGTGCTGGAGCCGGAACAAATCAGCTTCACTCACGCCCCGGCAGCGGTTGCTTCTGAAGCCGTTGCGGTTGCCGCATCCGCGCCTGTTGTGGCGGAAGTGGCTGCAGCACCGGCGGTCGTCGCCCGTCAGGCTCCGGTACTGACGGCAGTGCCGAACAGCGAACCGGCCAAAGCCCGTGCACCTAAAGCCCCTGAATCCACCAGCATCCGTGTTGCTGTTGAAAAGGTTGACCAGTTGATCAACCTCGTGGGCGAACTGGTGATCACCCAGTCCATGCTGGCGCAGCGTTCAGATCTGCTGGATCCGGTTGTCCACAGTGACCTGCTCAACAGCATGGGCCAGCTCGAACGTAATGCCCGTGATTTGCAGGAATCGGTGATGTCGATTCGTATGATGCCGATGGAATTCGTGTTCAGCCGCTTCCCGCGTCTGGTGCGAGATCTGGCCAGCAAACTGAATAAGCAAATCGAACTGACACTGCTCGGCAGCTCGACCGAACTGGATAAGAGCCTGATCGAACGTATCATCGATCCGTTAACGCACCTGGTGCGTAACAGTCTGGATCACGGTGTGGAAACGCCGGATGTGCGTATTGCCAATGGTAAAGAACCCACCGGTAACCTGACGCTTTCTGCAGAACATCAGGGCGGCAATATCTGCATCGAAGTGATCGACGATGGTGCCGGTCTGAACCGCGAACGTATTCTGGCGAAAGCCGCATCGCAGGGCATGAACGTCCATGACAACATGAGCGATGAAGAAGTCGGCATGCTGATCTTTGCCGCAGGCTTCTCGACCGCAGAAAAAGTCACTGACGTTTCAGGCCGTGGTGTCGGCATGGACGTGGTGAAACGAAACATTCAGGAAATGGGTGGGCACGTTGAAATCCATTCCCAGCAGGGCAAAGGCACCACCATCCGTATCCTGCTGCCACTGACGCTGGCGATCCTCGACGGGATGTCAGTGAAAGTCGGTAAAGAAGTCTTCATTCTGCCACTGAACGCGGTGATGGAATCTCTGCAACCGCTGTCAGAGGATTTGCATCCGATGGCTGGTGGCGAACGTGTTCTGCAGGTGCGCGGTGAATACCTGCCGCTGGTTGAGTTGTACAACGTCTTTGATGTTGAAGACGCCAAAACCGAAGCCACGCAGGGCATTGTGGTGATTTTGCAGAGTGCAGGGCGTCGCTACGCGTTGCTGGTTGATCAGTTGATTGGTCAGCATCAGGTTGTGGTGAAAAACCTGGAAAGCAACTATCGCAAAGTACCGGGCATTTCCGCCGCCACTATTTTGGGCGACGGCAGTGTGGCGCTGATCGTGGACGTGTCTGCATTGCAGTCACTGAACCGCGATAAATTAGCAACAGGCTCCACCGCCGCATAACAAGCAAAGCTGCCGGTGACCGCAAGGTTGCCGGGTGTGAAAAACTCAGGCCGATTTAAAGATAAAAGCAAAGGTGAACAACATGGCAGGACTTGCAACCGTGGCGAAAATTGCGGGCGAAACAGTAGGTCAGGAATTTCTGATCTTTACTTTAGGCGATGAAGAATACGGCATCGATATCCTCAAAGTGCAGGAAATCCGTGGATACGATCAGGTAACCCGTATTGCTAACACCCCGGCCTTTATTAAAGGTGTCACCAACCTGCGCGGCGTCATCGTGCCGATCCTCGACCTGAGGGTGAAATTCGCTCAGGAAGATGTGATTTACAACGAAAACACGGTGGTGATTGTACTTAACTTCGAAAACCGCGTTGTCGGAATCGTGGTTGACGGCGTATCAGACGTGCTGTCGCTGAGCCAGGATCAGATCCGCCCGGCACCGGAATTCGCCGTGACCATGTCGACGGAGTATCTGACGGGGTTGGGTTCGCTGGGTGACCGTATGTTGATCCTGGTGGATATTGAGAAGCTGCTGAGCAGTGAAGAAATGGCACTCGTTGATAGTGTGACGAAAATTTGATTTTCGTTTTTAAGGTCAAGGTCGTGGGCTCGCCGCCCACACTGGCCCAGAGACCCGCAATCGCGCGGGCCTCTGGACTCCACGCTCTTTTCACTGCGCGCTGTCGCAGGCACGACGGACATGTTCTGTCACCCTAGCGTGTGGCGCAAAATCTTGTCGCTCCGCGATGCCTTCTCCCGGTCCTGAAGCCCCCGGTCTTCAGGCCGCTCCGTTCAGCAAGATTTTTGATCACGCCAGTCTCGATCGAATAAAACCCTCGTTCTGATTCTTCCTGTTAAAAATAAGGGCAGAAGTTTTTTTCTTGCTCGTTCCCCGGCGAAGGGGAAGGCCGGGATGGGGTATTAATGACATCTCCAGACTGACCCTCTTTTTTGCACTGCTCCTAACTCATTGATTTAATGAGTGCATGCGAACCCACAAAAAAAGAGGGTATTTCTGCTAAAACAGGGATAATCTCTTGCCGTTCAAAGCCTAAAGCTGAAAACCCAACAGTTCACTGCCGGACAGGCAGCTTAGAAATGCGTCACCAGGGCGGCGGAAGTCCACTGCTGCCAGCCCCCCAAAACTCATCCCACCAAATCCCGTTCAACAAACCCCTTGCGCCATTGTGTCGGCGACATGCCCAGCCGCTGGCGGAAATGATGACGTAAAGTTTCCGGCGAACCGAAACCGGCCTGTTCGGCAACGCGGTCAATACTCAGTGTGCCGTTTTCCAGCAGGGCGCAGGCTTTTTCCAGCCGCACGGTCAGCATCCATTCTCCCGGTGTGGTGCCGGTAGCATCATGGAAGCGGCGCAGGAAGGTGCGGCGGCTCATACCGGCTTGTCTGGCGAGCTGATCAATCACCAGCGGTGTATTGAGATGGCCGCGTAAGTCATCGAGCAAGGGCGCCAGCGTTTTTGTCTGATGCCGTGGTACCGGTTGCTGGATCAACTGAGCCTGATTCCCTTCGCGCAGCGGCGGCGTCACCATGCGGCGCGCTGTACGGTTAGCGACTTCGATACCATAATCACGGCGGATCAGATGCAGACACAAATCGACGCCCGCCGCACCACCGGCAGAGGTGATGATGCTGCCTTCATCGACATAAATCATGCCGTGCTCAACCTGCACGTCAGGGAATTTTTGCGCTAGGACATCGGTGCTGTTCCAGTGCGCCGTCGCGCGTTTACCGTCCAGCAAACCCGCAGCGGCCAACACGAAACTTCCCGCGCAGATCGACACAATTCTTGTCCCGTTGTGATGGGCTTTTTGCAGCGCAGCAATCAGCCGCTCAGACGCCGGTTCGTGAATGCTGCGCCAGCCGGGGATCACAATCGTACCGGCGTCTTCCAGCAGTTCCAGCCCGCCATCTACCACCAGTCGCACGCCGCCTTGCGCGCCGAAAGTCCCTTCTTCTACCGACGCGACGGCTAACTCGTACAGCGGTTCGCCCGTGAGTTCATCGGCACGGCCAAAGGCTTCGACGGCGATGCCAAACTCGAAGGTACACAGACATTCATAAGCCAGCAGCACCAGTCGCCGGTTGGGCGCAGCGGGATGGCGGGAGGAAGACATCAGCGGCAGATCAACTTTTTGCATGAAAGGATAACCCTCAGGTTGGCACGATCTTGACGATACATGGCATACCGGCAGATTTCTACTCTGACGCCAATCTTCCATGCTATGCGTCTCTTATCCCCGCAGGATTTAATCATGAAAAACACACTCGCACTGATGGCGGTTTGTCTGGCCGCCCTGATGTCGGGGCTGGAAATTTCCAGCGTCCCCGTATTATCACCGGTACTCGAACAGGAACTGCATGCCAGTTTCCGCGAGCTTCAGTGGATCATGAACGCTTACACGCTCGCCTGCACCACGGTACTGATGGCGACCGGTACGCTGGCAGACCGCTATGGACGGAAACGTGTTTTTATCATCAGCATTACAGCGTTCGGGCTGACCTCGCTGATGTGCGGTCTCGCCGGTAGCGCACAATGGCTTATCGCAGGACGTTTTCTTCAGGGACTGAGCGGCGGCGCAATGCTGACCTGCCTGATTGCGATCCTTTCCTCGCAGTTTCCGCAAGGGAAAGCGCGCAGTCAGGCGTTTGCCGCATGGGGGATTACGTTTGGTTTCGGGTTAGGGTTCGGCCCGATCATTGGTGGCACGCTGGTCGCCTGGCTGAGCTGGCGATGGGTGTTTCTGATCCACGTTGTTATCGCCGTACTGACCCTGATTCTGGCGCTGAAAAACGTGGTGGAATCCCGTGACGGACAGGCTAAAAAACTGGATCTGGGGGGATTGATTACCCTTTCGGTCACGGTCTTGGGCGCGACGTTCCTCATTACTCAGGGCAGCAGTCTGGGCTGGAGCAGTGTTACAGCAGGCGCTGTTCTGCTGGCTACCGCCGTCAGCGCGGTGATGTTCATCCGCATTGAAAAACGCCATCCGCACCCGATGTTTGATTTTTCGGTCTTCCGCGTCCGGGCATTTTCTGGTGCGCTGATGGGGTCGGTAGGGATGAATTTCAGCTTCTGGCCGCTGATGATTTATCTGCCGGTGTATTATCAGGGCGGGCTGGGTTATGGCAGTGTCGCTACCGGTATGGCACTGCTGGCTTATACGTTGCCCACGTTGCTGATGCCACCGCTCGGTGAAAAACTGACAACACGTTTTGGCGCGTCACGTCTGATCCCGCTGGGATTATTCACAATAGGCGCAGGTTTTATGCTGATGCAAATCGCCGTCGTTCATCACCTTAGCCTATTGCCGGGTGCGCTGCTGGCAGGCATTGCGCTGGGGCTGACCAATACACCGGTCACCAACACCACAACCGGTTCCGTTGCGGCCAACCGCGCGGGAATGGCGTCGGGGATTGATATCAGTGCGCGCCTGATTACCCTGGCGATCAACATTGCGCTCATGGGAAACCTGCTGGTGGCGGGAATTGCCGGGAGCCTGAAAAAAGTCATGCCCGCAGCAGGGGATTTATCTTTGCTGGCAGAACGTATTGCAGGCGGCTCAGCCATTGAAACCCTGCAAAGCGGACAGATTGCGCAGGCACTGACTGATGGCTTTGCAGGCATTCTGCTCTATGGCGCGGCAGGCGTATGGGTACTGGCACTTCTCAGTTATTTGCTTTTTAACGGCAGGGGGCGGCGTAAAACGGTGTCTTGCGAGCCGTCCTGAGTTTACAAATCCGCGTTGCATATCGTGCAGCGCGTTTTTGCGTAATGTCTTCCATTTGTCTGAAAAATAATCATTTTCCCTGCGCATCTTTTTACTGAATATGGCGTGATAGCCCTGCGGGACGGGGCTTCACGGAAATAGTCGTGATGCAAAATGATAATTTGATTAAGTACGACAACTGGCGTACATTGAGGGCTCATGAGTTTCAGAGAGATCAAATGGAAGGTGATCGAATGTTTGAAGAATGGAAATATTGAATTTGAGGCAAGACGCGGGATTCAGCTTAAGAATTTGTTAAGTACGGGTGACATCTCGCCCTTTGAAGTGGCTGCCTTAATCGGCAGGGCATCCGGAGATCATTATCAGGTTCGCCCCTACCATTTTGACAGCAGTATTGATGTCCACATCATCACCGTCAGTAGTGCCGGAGTACCCTGGTACATCAAGTGGTATTTTACAGAGCCCACCAGTGTTTTTATCAGCGTTCATCATTAAGGAAGAATATGATTATTTATAAAGTCGGAGACGAGAAAAAGGCGATGTGTGGTGTCTGTGAGGCTTTTCGCATTGTCAGCTATCAGCTGCGCGATGTGCCGTTTGATGACGGCAGCGGTATGGTGAAAAATATCATTGCGGGCGTATGTAAAACCTGCGACAGCGTTGCGGTGATCCCTTTTCAGTCTGTGCCTGCCATCAAAAAGCAGTTGCAGATACAACGCAAAGCCGTGGAAACCCGTGTGCCTGCGCACATGATTGATCTGCTGAACATGGCGAGTGCGGAATTGGGGGCAACCCCTGATTTCGTGCCGTTACTGCTCAAATATTATATTCATCAGCTGGCATCAAACCCTGAAGCGGCCCTGCGCCTGGTGACCTTGCTGACGTCCGAACTGGCGACCGGTCTGGCCAATAAGCGCCTTTCCCTGAAAGGGCGCGAGATCGGTAATGATATCGAAAAACTCAAATCCCTGTCCCAGATCGACAACACCACAGAGTTACTTAAAGGCGTGGTGCTGATGATTCATCACGACCTTCTGGTCAATCCGGATGCCCATCGCATCGCAGTTTTAAAGAGTTTTGTCGCCACCGTTGCCTGATCACTTCCCCCGAAAAAATTTGACCCCCATCACATAAAGTTCCTGTTCTTCCTGCCGATAACTGTTCCAGATAATTCTCATTTGAAAAGGAACAACATGTTTAACCGTATGAAAGTGGTCACGGGCATCGTGATCTTACTGGTGGTCTTCGGTGCTTTACAGTTGGTATCCGGTGGCCTGTTCTTTAAATCGTTAAAGACAGACAAAGATAATTTCACCACGTCTCAGCAAATCCGTTTACAACAGGCAGAATTTAACGCCAGCTGGATTTATCTGCTGCAAACCCGCAACACCCTGAACCGTGCGGGTATCCGTTTCATGCTCGACGCCAACCAGATGGGCAGCGGCGCAACGGTCAAAGAACTGATTGATACCGCCACCAAAGATCTGCAAATCGCCGATCAGCACTTTGCCAGTTATCAAAAAATCCCCGCTGATGCCAGCCAGAACCCGCAATTTGCCGCCGACGCCAAAAAGCAATATCAGGTGCTGCATGACGCGCTTTCGGAACTGATTGAGCTGATTGGTCTGGGGCGTATCAATGACTTCTTCGAACAACCGACTCAGCAGTATCAGGACAACTTCGAAAAAGCTTTCGTCACCTATATCGATCAGAACGACCGTCTGTATAACGAGGCGGTGAAAGTGAGCGAGAATTCCTTCACGCATGCCATATGGATGCTGGGTACCGTGTTGATTGTGCTGGCGATTTTCATCCTGCTGGCCTGGACTGGCGTGCAACGCATCCTGATCCATCCGCTGAAAAATATCGTCGATACCATCCGTAAAATTGCAACCGGTGATCTGACGCACGAAATAGTCGTGAAAAGCCGTAATGAAATCGGCCAGCTTGCCGATAGTCTCAAGTACATGCAGGACGAACTGATCCGCACGGTCTCTGGTGTACGTCATGGCGCTGATGCAATTTACAGCGGTGCGAGCGAGATCTCCGCAGGCAACAGTGATTTGTCCTCACGTACTGAACAGCAGGCGTCTGCGCTGGAAGAAACCGCCGCCAGTATGGAACAGCTGACCGCGACCGTGAAACAGAACGCCGAAAACGCCCGTCAGGCCAGCCAGCTGGCACTGAGCGCGTCCGAAACCGCACAGAAGGGCGGGAAAGTGGTAGCAAACGTGGTCGATACCATGAATGACATCGCCAGCAGCTCGAAAAAGATCACCGACATTACCGGTGTGATCGACGGGATTGCTTTCCAGACCAACATTCTGGCGCTGAACGCCGCCGTTGAAGCGGCGCGTGCAGGTGAGCAGGGCCGTGGATTTGCGGTCGTGGCCGGTGAAGTCCGTACCCTGGCGCAACGCAGCGCGCAGGCAGCAAAAGAAATTAAAGGGCTGATTGATGATTCTGTCAGCCGCATTAATACCGGTTCAGTGCTGGCGGAAAGTGCCGGTGAAACCATGCATGACATGGTGAATGCCGTTACGCGTGTGACTGACATTATGGGCGAAATCACCTCGGCATCGGATGAACAAAGCCGCGGGATTGAGCAGGTCGCACAAGCCATCACTGAAATGGATCGGGTGACGCAGCAGAACGCCTCACTGGTTGAAGAATCCGCGTCCGCTTCTGCGGCGCTGGAAGAGCAGGCGAGCCTGCTGACGCAATCAGTGGCCGTGTTTACGCTGAGCCAGACCGCAAATAACAACGTGCGCCAGAATCCGGCATCTTCGGCGAGGCTGTCTCTGTTGACTCCGAACCTTTCTGGTTCTAAAGCCGGTAAGGGTGGAGCGCAGGGAACAGATTTAACCGAAAACTGGGAAACCTTCTAAGCACGTACATAACATCGCGACCCGAAAGAGTCAGGTTTGCCGTTAACGCAAAGGCAGTCCCGAGTATGTAGGGTATAAGAATAAAGGTGCCGGTCTGGGCTGGCACCTAATGAGGTTATCCATGTTTAAGCACATCCGTGTGTCCACCTGCATGTTTTTGTTATTGATAGTGTTCTTTGTTATGCAACTGGTTAACAGCGGGTTATCGCTGCAGGCCGCCCACACGGATAAATTGAATTTTGAGCAGATATCCAACACCGCTGAACAGCGTGATGCGCTCAGCCAGTCCTGGTCTTATCTGTTGCAGACCCGTAATACCCTTAACCGCGCGGCAACGCGTCTGGCGCTGAAACAGCCCCAGGAAAACATCACTCAGCTGATGTCGGATGCCAAAGCCAGCCTGAAAAAGGCCGAAGACGCTTACGCTGCATTTCTGGCTCTGCCCCGCAGAACAGAAAAAGCGGTGGCACTGACCGCTGTGAACAAGGCGAGTTATCAGCAACTGCACGATATGTTGCAGACGCTGACTGAGCTGCTGTCCAGCGGCGACATGAACGGTTTTCTGAACGGTCCGGCGCAAAAGTATCAGGATCAGTTCCAGAAAGATGTCGGTGATTACACTGCCTACGTCAGTGCCCGCTTCGGGGAAGCGCAAACGCAAACCGCAGCGTCTTACCAGAATGTCATGATCAACACCTCCGTCGCCCTGGTTCTGCTGATTGCCCTGACGGTACTGGCGCTGGTGGTGACCCGCCGCATTCTGTTTACTCCGCTGACCATTATGCGCGGACATTTCGACCGCATCGGGGCCGGTGATATCTCTTCGCCCATTGTTGCAGAAGGGCGCTACGAAATTAAAGTCATGCTGGAAAGCCTGCAGCAGATGCAAACGTCGCTGGCAGACACCGTCCGCACCGTGCGTCACGGCGCTGACACCATGTTCTCCGGCCTGAAAGGGATCGCGGCGGGCAACACTGATTTGTCTTCACGGACTGAACAGCAGGCGTCGGCGCTGGAAGAAACCGCAGCGAGCATGGAACAACTGACCGCCACCGTGAAACAGAATGCCGAGAATGCCTGTCAGGCCACGCAACTGGCACGCGATGCGTCGAATACCGCAGAAAAAGGTGGTGAACTGACCGGCAACGTGGTGAAAACCATGAATGATATTGCAGGCAGCTCGAAGAAAATCAGCGCAATCACCAGCGTCATTGATGGCATTGCGTTCCAGACCAACATTCTGGCACTGAACGCGGCGGTTGAAGCGGCACGTGCCGGTGAGCAGGGCCGTGGATTTGCGGTCGTGGCCGGTGAAGTACGAACCCTGGCACAACGCAGCGCACAGGCCGCGAAAGAAATCAAAGCACTGATAGATGAATCTGTCAGCCGCGTCAGTCAGGGTTCCCAACTGGTTGAATCCGCCGGAAATACCATGGATGACATCGTTCGTGCTGTCACCCGCGTAACTGACATCATGGGCGAAATCGCCTCGGCGTCTGACGAACAAAGTCGTGGCATCGAACAGGTATCGATTGCCGTGACCCAAATGGATCAGGTTACACAGCAAAACGCCACGCTGGTTCAGCAGGCCGCTTCTTCCACGCATGCGCTGGAAATCGAGTCTGAAAATCTGACCCGTGCGGTATCGGTGTTTCGCCTTGCCACCACTGACGGCGCAGGTCAACGCCGCAGCGGACTGGCTCAGGGCCTGACATCCCGCCAGGTGGCCCAACCCGCATTACTTCCGGCAACCGCAGGCGCGGTATCGGCAGATAACTGGGAAACATTCTGATACCAGATGAAGAGTGAATTGGGTACCCGTTACACCACCTGTCCCTCTAATGGAGCTGCACCATGAATCAACCAGGCTCGCCAATGAGTGCTGATAACACTTCGATCATGGCACAGATGATCCAGCGTTTACCGCTGTCCGATACCCATTTCCGCCGGATAAGTGAGCTTATCTATCAGCGCGCGGGTATTGTGCTGGCGGATCACAAACGCGAAATGGTCTACAACCGCCTGGTCCGGCGGTTGCGGATACTTGGGCTTAATGATTTCACCAGCTATATGGCGCTGCTGGAAAACGACAGCAACAGTCCGGAATGGCAGGCGTTTATTAATGCGCTGACCACCAACCTGACGGCGTTTTTCCGCGAAGCGCATCACTTCCCGATCCTGGCAGAACATGCCCGTTCGCGTCCGAACAGTTACAGCGTCTGGAGCACGGCGGCGTCGACCGGCGAAGAACCCTATTCCATCGCCATGACGCTGAGTGAAGCGCTGGGGCCGCGGATGGCAAGCTGCCGCATTCAGGCCAGTGATATCGATACGCAGGTGCTTGAGAAAGCCACCGCCGGGGTTTACCGCCTCGAAGAACTGCGCACGCTCAGCCCGCAGCAGTTACAGAAATTTTTCCTCAAAGGCACAGGCCCGCACAGTGGCCTGGTGCGTGTGCGTCCCGAACTGGCGCAGATGGTGGCTTTCCAGCAACTGAATCTGCTGGCGAACCAGTGGCAGCTGAACGGTCCGTTTGATGCAATTTTCTGCCGTAATGTGATGATTTATTTCGATAAAGAAACGCAGGAGAAAATTTTACGCCGATTTGTTCCGTTACTTAAACCGGGTGGTCTGATGTTTGCCGGACACTCCGAAAACTTCAGCCAAATCAGCCGGGAATTTTATTTGCGCGGTCAGACTGTCTATGGCCTCGCCAAGGAGAGGTAATGAATAAAATCAGAGTGTTGAGCGTCGATGACTCGGCGTTAATGCGTCAGCTGATGACTGAAATCATCAACAGCCATCCGGATATGGAAATGGTCGCGACCGCCCCCGATCCGCTGGTGGCGCGTGATCTCATCAAGAAATTTAACCCGGACGTGCTGACGCTGGATGTTGAAATGCCGCGTATGGACGGCCTGGATTTTCTCGAAAAGCTGATGCGTCTGCGTCCGATGCCGGTGGTGATGGTCTCCTCACTGACCGGCAAAGGCTCGGAAATTACCCTGCGTGCACTGGAGCTTGGCGCGATTGACTTTGTGACCAAACCGCAACTGGGTATCCGTGAAGGTATGCTGGCCTACAGCGAGATGATTGCCGATAAAATCCGCACGGCCTCAAAAGCGCGTCTGAACAAAAGCGTCAACATTGATCAGCCGCGTATTCTCAGCCATACGCCGCTGCTGAGCAGTGAAAAACTGATTGCCATCGGCTCATCAACGGGCGGCACAGAGGCTATCCGCCACGTGCTGCAACCGCTGCCGCCGACCTGTCCGGCGCTGATGATTACCCAGCATATGCCACCGGGTTTCACCCGTTCTTTCGCCGACCGTCTGAACAAGTTATGTCAGATCACGGTGAAAGAAGCGGAAGACGGAGAGCGTGTTTTGCCGGGCCATGCGTATATCGCACCGGGTGACAGACATATGGAACTCACGCGCAGTGGCGCCAACTACCAGGTTAAGTTGAACGACGGTCCGGCGGTGAACCGCCATCGTCCGTCGGTCGACGTTTTATTCCGTTCGGTGGCGCAGTTTGCCGGACGCAATGCCGTTGGGGTGATCCTGACGGGAATGGGCAATGACGGCGCCGCCGGCATGCTTGAGATGCACCGGGCAGGGGCTTACACCCTTGCACAAAACGAAGCCAGTTGTGTGGTGTTCGGTATGCCCCGTGAGGCTATCGCCACCGGTGGCGTAAACGAAGTGGTGGATCTCAGCCAAATCAGCCAGCGGATGCTGGCGCAAATATCAGCCGGTCAGGCATTACGTATTTAATTTTTCAGCCTTGTGCTGGGTAGCAAACCTTAGGAGTAGATAAAACATGGCCGATCCAAATCTGAGATTTCTGGTAGTAGACGATTTCTCTACCATGCGTCGTATCGTGCGCAACCTGCTGAAAGAGCTGGGCTTCAACAACGTTGAAGAAGCAGAAGACGGTGTTGATGCGCTGAACAAACTGCGCGCCGGGGGTTTTGACTTCGTGGTATCCGACTGGAACATGCCCAACATGGACGGTCTGGATCTGCTGAAAACCATCCGTGCTGACGCTGCGCTGGGCAAGTTGCCGGTGCTGATGGTAACCGCAGAAGCGAAGAAAGAAAACATCGTCGCCGCCGCACAGGCCGGGGCCAGTGGTTATGTGGTTAAACCCTTTACCGCCGCCACGCTGGAAGAAAAACTGGGCAAAATCTTCGAAAAACTGGGCATGTAGGAGTCCGTATATGGCAGAGATACCAATGCCTGCAAATGATGCAGCAACCGCGGGCGAAATTATCGCCCGTATTGGGCAACTGACCCGTATGTTGCGTGACAGCATGCGTGAACTTGGTCTGGATCAGGCCATTGCTCAGGCAGCCGAAGCAATTCCGGATGCCCGCGATCGTCTTGATTATGTTGTCACCATGACGGCTCAGGCGGCTGAACGCGCCCTGAACTGTGTTGAGGCTGCGCAGCCTCGTCAGAACAAACTTGAATCTGCCGCGAAGAAACTTGATAAGCGTTGGGATGAATGGTTTGAAAATCCGATTGAATTATCGGATGCCCGCGAGCTGGTCACGGACACCCGCAGCTACCTGAAAGAAATCCCTGAGCACACCAGTTTTACCAATGCTCAGTTGATGGAAATCATGATGGCACAGGACTTCCAGGACCTGACCGGTCAGGTCATTAAACGCATGATGACCGTGGTACAGGAAATCGAAAATCAGCTGTTAATGGTGCTGATGGAAAATATTCCTGAACAACAGGCTAAAGCGAAGCGCGAAAACGACAGCCTGCTGAACGGCCCGCAACT
The DNA here is from genome assembly GCF_009498575.1 of Rahnella sp. RcJ3. NCBI lineage: Bacteria > Pseudomonadati > Pseudomonadota > Gammaproteobacteria > Enterobacterales > Yersiniaceae > Rahnella > Rahnella sp. RcJ3. The sequence goes on along the minus strand of NZ_QSNX01000008.1, from coordinate 176,549 downwards.
CGATTCCAACGGTGTCGGTGTTGTGGCCTCACAAGAACAGGTAGACGATCTGCTGGATTCATTAGGTTTTTGATGTGCCAGCACGTCAGCAATAAACACCTCTCCGTCTCGCACTGAGGGGTGTTTTCCTTATCTGGAATTTTTACAAATAAATTCATCTGCTGAATAGCCGCCATTTTCCCTCTCTAATTCACCAATAAGACTTCGCCGCTTTTGTCATGCTATCCCTGCGTCATTGAATCTGTAGCGTCGTTCGTTCACCCGAATCACTGACTCATATCAGCTCATCGGGATCCTCTCGCTTGCTGCCTTGCTACAACTCCAGTGACGTTGGGAGTTTGCATGAAATTGTGCCCGTCGTGTTTTACATGCCGGGTAAACCCTGACAGGAACCGCCGGTGGCTGAAGAAAGCGATCTCGAAAAAAGTGAGGCCCCCACCGCACACCGGCTTGAAAAAGCGCGTGAGGAAGGGCAGATACCGCGCTCGCGCGAACTGACCTCAATTCTGATGCTGGGAGGCGGCTTAACGCTGCTGTGGATGTCGGGCGAATCTATGGCGCGGCAGCTTGGCGTGATGATTTCGCAAGGTCTTAAGTTTGATCACGGCATGGTCAGCGATGACCGGCAGGTTTTGCAGCAGATGGCGACGCTGCTGGGCCGCGCAGTCTGGGCATTATTGCCGGTGATCGGCGGCCTGATTTTGATCGCACTCGCCGCGCCGCTGTTACTCGGCGGCCTGATGTTCAGCGGTAAATCCTTTGAGTTCAAGTTCAGCCGTATGGATCCGATTGCCGGTTTGAAACGTTTATTCTCCGGTCAGGTGCTGGCGGAACTGCTGAAAGCCGTTCTGAAAGCCTTGCTGGTCGGCACCGTCGCCGGGTTGTATTTGTGGCATAAATGGCCGGACATGATGCGGCTCATGGCGCAACCGACCATTCCGGCGCTGGGTGAAGCACTGAACATGGTGGTGTTCTGCGGGCTGATGGTGGTACTGGGATTAACGCCGATGGTGGGTTTCGACGTGTTCTGGCAAATCTGGAGCAACCTGAAAAAGCTGCGCATGAGCAAGCAGGATATCCGCGACGAACATAAAAGTCAGGAAGGTGACCCGCACGTTAAAGGGCGTATCCGCCAGCAGCAACGTGCAATGGCCAGGCGCCGCATGATGGCCGATGTGCCAAAAGCGGACGTTATCGTGACCAACCCGACGCACTACGCCGTTGCGCTGCAATACAGTGAAAACAAAATGAGTGCACCGAAAGTACTGGCGAAAGGCGCGGGAGACGTGGCGCTGCGTATCAGGGAACTCGGTGTCGAGCACAAAATTCCGATGCTGGAAGCGCCGCCTCTGGCGCGTGCGCTTTACCGGCACAGTGACATTGGTCAGCAAATTCCGGCGACGCTGTATGCCGCCGTGGCTGAAGTTCTGGCCTGGGTTTATCAGCTGAAACGCTGGAAGCGCGAAGGCGGGCTGATCCCGAAAAAACCTCAACATTTACCAGTCCCTGAAGGTCTGGATTTTGCAGCAGGAGAGAGTGATACCCATGGCTAATCTGGCCGCGATACTGCGTTTACCCGCCAACTTTAAGTCCGGACAATGGCAGGTACTGGCAGGCCCAATTCTTATCCTGATCATCCTGTCGATGATGGTGTTGCCGTTACCACCGTTCATCCTTGACCTGCTGTTCACCTTTAACATTGCGTTATCCATCATGGTGTTGCTGGTGGCAATGTTTACCCAGCGCACGCTGGATTTCGCGGCATTCCCGACCATTCTGCTGTTTTCCACCTTATTACGTCTGTCGCTGAACGTTGCCTCAACCCGTGTGATCCTGCTGGAAGGGCATACCGGCGGCGCGGCCGCGGGGCGGGTGATTGAAGCCTTCGGTCACTTCCTGGTCGGCGGCAACTTCGCCATCGGTATCGTGGTGTTTATCATCCTGGTGCTGATCAACTTCATGGTTATCACCAAAGGTGCCGGGCGTATTGCCGAAGTGGGCGCGCGTTTTGTGCTTGACGGGATGCCCGGCAAACAGATGGCGATTGACGCGGATCTGAACGCCGGTCTGATTGGCGAAGACGAAGCGAAAAAACGCCGCAGCGACGTGACGCAGGAAGCGGACTTCTACGGTTCAATGGACGGTGCAAGTAAATTCGTGCGGGGTGACGCCGTTGCCGGTCTGATGATCATGATTATCAACGTCGTCGGCGGCCTGCTGGTGGGTGTGTTGCAACACGGTATGGATCTCGGCCATGCGGCTGAAAGTTATACGCTGCTGACCATCGGTGACGGTCTGGTTGCGCAGATCCCGGCGCTGGTTATCTCTACTGCAGCCGGTGTTATCGTCACCCGCGTCGGCACCAACGAAGACGTCGGCGAGCAGATGGTGACCCAGTTGTTCCGCAATCCGCGCGTCATGATGCTGAGTGCCGGTGTTCTGGGGTTACTCGGTATGGTGCCGGGCATGCCGAACTTTGTCTTCCTGATGTTCACCGCCGGGCTGCTGGCGCTGGCGTGGTGGACTCGCGGTCAGGAGCTGAAAAAACCGGCCACCGCAGCGGCCGCACCGGCCGTGGCAGACAACGGTAAACAAATGGTAGAAGCCAGCTGGCAGGACGTTCAGCTTGAAGACCCGCTGGGTATGGAAGTGGGCTACCGTCTGATCCCGATGGTGGACTTCGCCCAAAACGGCGAGCTGCTGGGACGTATCCGCAGTATCCGTAAAAAATTCGCACAGGAAATGGGCTATCTGCCGCCGGTTATTCATATTCGCGATAACCTCGAACTGCCACCAGCAGGCTACCGTATCCTGATGAAAGGCGTGGAAATCGGTACGGGTGCGGCGCATCCGGGCCGCTGGATGGCGATCAACCCGGGCAGCGCGATTGGCGAATTGCCAGGCGAAGCGACGGTTGATCCGGCATTCGGGCTGGCGGCGGTCTGGATTGAACCTGCTATGCGTGAGCAGGCGCAAATTCAGGGTTATACCGTGGTGGAAGCCAGTACCGTGGTCGCAACGCATCTGAATCACCTGATCAGCATGCACGCCAAAGAGCTGTTTGGCCGTCAGGAAACGCAGGAACTGATGGAACGTGTCACCAAAGAAATGCCGAAGCTGACGGAAGATTTCATTCCGGGCATCATTTCTCTGACCAATATGCACAAAGTGTTGCAGAACCTGTTATCTGAACGCGTTTCGATCCGCGATATGCGCACCATTGTTGAAACACTGGCGGAATATGCCCCGAACCAGCCGGATCCTAACGAACTGACGTCCGTGGTGCGTGTTGCGCTCGGCAGGGCGATTACCCAGCAGTGGTTCCCGGGCAGCGGTGAAGTGCAGGTTATCGGACTGGATACCTCCCTGGAACGTCTGCTGTTACAGGCGCTGCAAAGCGGCGGTGGTCTGGAACCAGGTCTGGCTGAACGTTTGCTGACCCAGTCCGAGGCGGCATTACAACGTCAGGATATGCTCAGTGCGCCACCGGTTCTGCTGGTGAACCACGCACTGCGTCCGCTGCTGTCACGCTTCCTGCGCCGTTCACTGCCCAATATCGTCGTGATGTCGAATCTGGAAATGAGCGACAGCCGCCAGATCCGCATGACCGCCACCATCGGCGGTGAATAACATGCGCCGCGCCACACTGTTGTTGCTGACCACACTGAGCCTGCCCGCGCTGGCCGCGTCCGGTTCATGGTCCGATACCCAGCGCGGCGTGGTGCTGCAAAACCGTGGCGTGATGATGTCGTCGGGCGCGTTAGCACCGCCGGCATCCGCGCCCGTGCGCAGTTCAGGTTCCGCAACCATCACAACCCTAAGCTGGAAATATGAAGTGCTCGGCGCAAGACCCGCCGGTTTACAGGTCAGACTCTGCAACACCATGAATCACTGCATCAATCTGGACGCCGAAGGCGGGGTGACAAAATCGTTTTACGGCCAGTCCGCCACTTCACCATTAAGACTGGTTTATTTTGTCCCCGGCGCTGGCGCAATGAATACGCCGCTGCGGGTGATCAGTAATGAAGTGATCGTGAACTATAAGTAAGCCCTCCACCGGCTCTAGTAATCCCTGAAAACCTTCCGGACGCCGTCTCCCATTCTCAATGTTTGCCCATTTTATCTGTATGGATGTTCAGCTATCACCGGAACTCATCTGGCCGGGTCGCTACACCAGGATCACCTGTAACTGAGAACGGCTCCCTCCCCTGCGAAGGGGAGGGTTGGGGTGGGGTATTAAATAAAAATCAATATGTTGAAGTTTGCACTGACCAGGTGTTAGCCCTTAAAACCCCCTCCCAACCTCCCGCTTCGCAGGGGGAAATATCACACTTGCAGGCCATTGCACACCATTGCATCATCGGTATAATCAATTGTTTTTAAAGTGATTTAGTGTTGCTTGCGCTGGCGTGCAATTGCTAGACAGCGCACATCAAACCGGATATAAAACCGGATATCAACTTACTCGAAAGGATATCCGAATCATGCCGATCACAGACACTAAAGCCCGCACCTTTTTCTTTAAAGATACCTTCATCTTTTTTCATCAAAAAAAATAATAATGAGCAATTAAGGAAATGAAGATAATTGCGGATATTATAATCAAAGAAACTTCAATCATTCCCCATAATTTAAACTTACTTGTATTTATAAAATCATGCCAAAAATAAAAATCCTTTTTGATCAGACGATTTTCTTTCCTTAAAAAAAGTGGGAAGTAAACATAGGATATTTTTTCAACCGGGACGCTTATATATACAATATTAAAATTGAAATATTTAAATGACATAACTCCGGGGGGGGTGATGTTATGTTTCTTTTTGTATTCATTACATAGTTCTTTATAACGTCTTTCATTGAAAAATGTTACTACCAACTCTAATATTATTACTAATATAAGTAGTAAGAATGTAATCATATCAATGACGTTTTTATCACTCACTATAGAATGCCTCATACAGAGCTTGCCCGGCACTACTACCGAGGTCTTGCCCTACCGATCCTAAAACCTCTCCCCCGGCTAACCCTCCTGTCACTGCTACAGCAGAACATAACAACGCTCCTGCACCACCAATTTCACTTGTAAGCAAACCCAGCCCCCACACACAGGCCGCCCCTGATAATCGAGCACCTATTATCCCACCGAATAATCCGCCAGTTTGAGAACCAGCAAATTTACTGTACTCAACAACTGTCATTTTCTTACACTCTGACTCTCTACCAACTGTACAAGCATCATAAATAATATTAGTCGTGTTTGCAAAATCTAAGGTGATACCAACATATCCCAATTTTTTCATTGCTTTAATCAGCTTCGATGATTTTTCAATATACGTTGCATAACCTTCTATCTCTGTTACGCCAGTTTGCGACCAATGCCGCATTATGCTTCTACTTGATAGACCTAATGCCCGTCTAATGTCAGAATACTCATTCATACCCAATTTGTATTTCATGAAATTATTAAGCAACAAATTGAGCTTTTTGAAATGAATCTTCCTTTGAGTATAGAATTTCTCACCAATTAATGCACCTCTTGTAATATAAGCATTCTTGTAAGTTTCTTGTATTTCTTTTAATACCTTTTCAATTTCTTCAAAATATTTTCCGCCGACTTCTGATGCCATGCCAGTAATACCACTTCCAAAACCGGTGAAAGTATCTATTGTATCTTTGTGTTTATGTAAGAAACTGGCTTCATCCATAGTTAAATCACTTAATGCTGTATCAACTTTTGCTTTTGCTTTCTTCAAAGTTTCGATTTGGTTTGGATCTTGTTTCTCAGGATCAACTAACAAAAGAATAGAAGCGGGTTTGATTGGTCCGCTGCCGTTGAGTGTATCGTATAATTCTCTTGCACCTGCTACAGGGTTATAAAATAAATAGTCACCAAAATCTTTTACATTCGCAGGTAAATCAACAATACAGAATCCAGCATCCACCGGTTCGCGTGGTGGTATATCCTCTTTTAGAGGGGAAGCTGGTGCCGATTCTGGTTTAGTTTCAGTAACCATCTGTTTCTTTGCCGCCTGTGCGTGTTGCTCAGGTTCATTGTCAGTGGTTTTCTGTGACGCCATTTTCGGCGCTTCAGGATAGTAACTGGATGAAAATTCACTTGCGAATAATCTCGCCTTACAAGGGCAACTACTAGAACTCTCAAGCGTACCGATGCAGGGCAGACCGTCGCTCGTATAGTTATGAATTCCACCTAATAAGATAAACACACCTTCATTTTTACCGCATGTAACTTTGTCACCAAGTCGAGCTAAATTTAAACCGTGGTGTATAATACGACTTGTTGCACTTACTACTTTTCCGCCGCATGAGGTTTTATCACCCAGCCGTATAAAATATCCAATAGCCATTTTTATTTCCTTCTAGTTAAATGAAATTATCCATTTTTGTTTGTCTATTGAATAATGTGATATGCAGTCACAGTCATTAACTTTATCTATTTTTGATAGGTTCATTTTCTTTATAGCTTCTAACGCGATATTCATAAGCAATGAATTATCCATTAAATTCTGTTTTTTGATGCTTTCGCAATAGTTTTGGTAACATTGCTCCCAATAAAAATTAATTTCATCAAAATACGACTTATTAAATTTAAGCGTTATGGGTGATAATGCAGACATTTCCTTTTCAATTGTAAAACTCTGTATAAAACTTCGGGTTTTCAAATTATCGTTTTTAAATAATAGGCATTCTTTATTATCTATACTGAAACAGAATGCTATATGGATGTGATATTTTGCTGTGATTGATGCAACATCGATCATCATTTCTGTAACGCTGACATCATTAAACGAATATACATTCCAAGATTCACCAGAGCTTTTGTTTAGTACAAAAGCACATATTAGAGCGTCAAGTTTTGAAGTGAATAAAAGCAGCCCGTTTTTATCGGGCGTCAGGCCAGTTGACCAAACCGGTTCCAGCCAGTGAATGCCATTCTCTCTTACAGATATCTTTGAGACTACGTACATATCAAGAGGGGCAAGATGGAAATGATCACCGGGAGCATAGAAGTAGAGACGCTTTGTCGTGTGAGGCATAATGATTACCGTTTCGTTGAGAAAACGATAATATACACCTGCATTTTATGTGGAAATAATGTCAAATTTCAATGAATTCAATGAGTAAAATTTATCCAGTGAATTGTAGTTTTGAATAACGCTTGAACTATTTGTGCTCTTTTCTTCACAACAGAAATTAGTTTGTATAAGATTTATTTGCTGGATAAAAAACAGGATATAAATTCATAATAGAAAATTAATATCTTTAATATTCAATATGATGTGTAGGCTATCCTCCCACTTCGCAGGGGGAGGAGCCAGGTAAACCACGTTGACAACTTATCTGAACCGGGGGCAGGGCAAAGCCCAACAGGCAAGCCATTCTGCTCATCAGACGGGTGGAAAAAATCGGAATAAATCAGAAGACTGGCTAATCTGACAGAGGTATCAGCAGAGGTCGGGATGTGAATCGCGGGGGAAATACGAATACGGAGGGGAAACCGTTCCCCTCGTCTGGCGTTAAACGGAGATCTTCCTGACGGTTTGCCCCGATACGGTTTCCTGCCCGTTCGGTCCGTAGAATTTCTGCGTCTGACTGGCGTTAAGGATCGCCAGCGCCTCGGTGTTATAGGCGATTTGTTTGCCCAGTAACATGCCGTTGTGACGATTTATCTGACTCAGCCTGGCGGTCATTTGCACAATATCTTGCCACATCGCGGCGATTTCCGGCTGACTCTGCCCTTGTGGATCTGAGTAGGGTGCGGTTTGTCTGAGGCGTTCGTCATGCTGACGACGCTGTTTATCAAGATAGTCTACCGTGGCTAACAATGAACTTTTCTGCTCGGTTATATGCTGCAAGGCTGCACCATTTACGCGGCCAGAGCACAGTATCGTTTGTTCGTGATTAATCACCTGATCCAGCGCTTGCAACGTTTCAACCAAGGTAGTCATGGTCTTGATAAAGTTCTTCATCGGGCCTTATTACCTTCCAACTTTTTGTCTTCACACTGAGGTCTTCAGCTTAAAGACCTTTGAGATAATCCTGCGTGTCCTGTAACAAAGCATCAGCGATTTTGCCGGTATCCATCGTCAGTTTACCGTCGCGGATAGCTTGTTTCAGTTCTTCGACACGTGCCGTGTTAATGTCCTGCGCACTTGACTGAGTCAGAGATGCCTGTGCTGAACTCAGGGTCACCGCCGTACCGCTGGTGGTGGTGCCAGAAACAGTGCCTTCTTTACGCGTGTTCTGTACTGAAGCTTCAGACGGTTCGCGTTGCTGGATCGAGGTTAAAGGTGAAACACCTTGAGTACGATCGATAGCCATAAATTTCTTCTCCAGTATGGGGATCAGGGTTTTGAACATCTCATGAAAACCCTTAAAAATGCCGTCGCGGACGACTCTGATACGTGTGTTATCGACATGTGGCGAAATAACTTTAGCTTTTATTGCAGCTTTTTGCAGAACAACGGCTGCACTTTAGGATTATATCGTCACTGTCACAGACCCATCTGAGCCTACTGTTCCGTTCACAATTGCACCTGACGGCATTCTGATCCGCACTGATTCATTCGCTGCAGCATTGTTCATCGCCTTACCGGCACTCGATACATTAAACCCACTGCCTGTTGCCTGAACCTGAACTTCCTGCCCCGCATGCACCATCCACGGACGGCGCAGCATGGATAAGGTTAACGGCTGGCCGATGCTGATGTTTCGCAGCGTGATGCCATTCACCGCCTGTTGACTGTCAAGAATGGTTTTCGGTGGCAGCAGATCCAGTCGCCCGGTTTTTTGTTGCATATCGGTTTGTGTCAGGTGAGCGCCCGCTGGCACGTTCTTCGCCGCCACCCAGTACGTTCCGCTGACCTGCACTTTGGTCTGTACGTAACTTTTCTTGCCGTTACAGTTCACCGCCACGGAGACATTGCCCCAGGTGCGACTGTTCGGTGAAAGCATAAATTGTGGTGATAAACATTGGGGCTGACGCGCCGCCGGGGTGTTCACGACCACGGTCACCTGCATTCCGCTTTCAGCATATTGCTGGCGGAAGAACTGCTGAATTTGCGAGGACAGCAGTGTATCGCTATTGGACGAGGCAGGCACGCTTTTGACTTGCACTGGCAAAGACTGCGCATAGCTCACAGCACCAGACGTCGCACCGGTCATGATGCAGCCCAGCGTAATGCCTGTACGACATATTTTCAGCATGTTCATTCGCGTTTTACCTTTGTGCCAACCTACTACTGGCCACAAGTCTACGCTCACTTTGCAATTCCTAAAGGGACAAATAGCGCCCGATTTCATGCTTATTCAGACGATAGCCAGTTGACACTCGCATTTATGCTGTCGACTCCAAAATCTCACTTTGCGGAGGGCGCATGCTCGACAAATTGAACGCCGCACTACAGTTCCAACAGGAAGCGCTCAACCTGCGCGCCCAGCGGCAAGAAATTCTTTCAGCCAATATCGCTAACGCCGACACCCCAGGGTATCAGGCGCGCGATATCGATTTTGCCAGTCAGTTGCAGAAGGTGATGGAGCAGGGACGTGCGAGCGGCAGCGGCATCTCCTTGTCTCTGACGTCTGACCGCCATATCCCGGCGTCCAACGTACAGCCTGCTGATATGGATCTGATGTACCGGATCCCTGACCAGCCATCGGCAGATGGCAACACGGTCGATATGGACCGTGAACGTACCAATTTTGCGGATAACAGCGTGCGCTATCAGACCGATTTGACCGTTCTCGGCGGGCAAATCAAAGGGATGATGTCGGTGCTGCAAGGATAATAGCCCATGTCAATGCTTGGTATTTTTGATATCGCCGGTTCTGCGCTGGCCGCGCAGTCTCAGCGCCTGAACGTCAGCGCCAGTAACATGGCCAACGCCGACAGCGTCACCGGCCCGGATGGTAAGCCGTATAAAGCGAAGCAGGTGGTTTTCCAGGTGGATGCGGCACCGGGTCAGGAAACCGGCGGCGTGAAAGTGGCGCAGGTCGTTGATGACCCGGCACCCATGCGCATGGTGTATGAGCCGGGCAATCCGATGGCGGATGCAAAAGGCTATGTGCAGATGCCAAACGTAGATGTGGTCAGCGAAATGGTGAACACCATCTCCGCTTCCCGCAGTTATCAGGCCAACGTCGAAGTGCTTAACACCACCAAGTCGTTGATGATGAAAACCCTCACTCTGGGGCAATAGCGGAGCGAATCATGGCAATTACCACGTCGATTAATGACACCACTGATAACACCACGATCGCCAGCACCAGTTCCGGTGGTTCGTCCACAACCGGAACCAGTTCTGCGGATGATTTATCCAGCAGTTTCCTGACTCTGCTGGTCGCCCAGCTGAAAAACCAGGATCCCACCAATCCGATGGATAACAGTCAGCTGACCAGTCAGCTGGCGCAGATCAGCACCGTCAGCGGGATTGAAAAACTCAATACCACGCTGGGCAGCATTTCCGGACAAATCACCAGTGGTTCATCTGTTCAGGCAAGTTCATTGATCGGTCACGGCGTGATGGTGTCCGGCAGCGCAATTTTGGTCGGCAGCGACACTGACGGCACTGTCAGCACCACGCCATTCGGATTTGAACTGGAAACGGCCTCCGATACCACCACCGCTACAGTCAGCGACGCCACCGGTAAAGTGGTGAAAACCATCACGCTGGGCTCCCAGACTGCCGGTGTGCACAGCTATACCTGGGACGGTACACAGGACGATGGCACCAAAGCACCGGATGGCAGCTACACCTTCAGCATCAATGCCCTGAACAATGGTCAGCAAATGGTGGCAACACCGCTGAACTATGCGCTGGTCAATGGTGTAACGACAGATTCAGCCGGGAATACCGCGTTGGATCTGGGCGTACGCGGAACCGCGAAAGTCGATTCTGTACGCCAGATTTTGTAAGTGAGTCACTCAGACCGCTCCCTCCCCTTCGCCGGGGCAGGAGCTAAAAACACTACACACAGTACAATGGAGCTAACATGAGCTTTTCCCAAGCAGTCAGCGGCCTGAGCGCGGCATCGACTAACCTCGATGTGATTGGTAACAACATTGCCAACTCCGCGACCGTCGGTTTTAAAACAGCCACCGCCTCTTTTGCCGATATGTTTGCCGGTTCCCAAACCGGTATGGGCGTTAAAGTCGCCGCTGTCACTCAGAACTTCAATGACGGTACGACCACCAACACCTCCCGCGGTCTGGATGTGGCCCTGAGCGGCAACGGTTTCTTCCGTCTGACGGACACCAGTGGCGCGGTTTATTACTCCCGCAATGGTCAGTTCTCACTGGATGCCAACCGTAATCTGGTGAACATGCAGGGTCTGAGTGTCACCGGTTTTCCGGCCACCGGCACCCCCCCGACTATCGCCGCAGGCGCACAGCCGGTTGCCCTGAACATCCCGACCACCCTGATGAGCGCAAAAGCCACCACGGTGGGTACGATGGTGGCTAACCTGAACTCAACGGATACGGCGATCCCGGCCGCCAAAACGTTCAGCAGCAGCGATGACACCAGCTACAACTACGTGAACAGCATCACCACCTATGACTCACAGGGTAATGCCCACGATAACAACGTCTACTTCGTGAAAACCTCTGCGAACAACTGGGATGTTTACGCGCAAGACGGCAGCGTCACAGGTTCAACAGCTGGCAAAATTGGTGCAATGCAATTTGATACCAGTGGTGCGCTGGTGAGTACCACTAACGCCGCAGGCGTCGCCAATGCCGGTCTGGCACTGACGTTGCCAATGAACACCGCGACTAACGGGACGGTGACGCCACAAACCGTTTCCCTGGATTTCACCGGCAGTATCCAGCAGAGCACCGGCAGCGACAGCATCGGTTCCCAGACTCAGGATGGTTATGCAGCGGGTCAGATGACCGGTTACACCATCAATGACGACGGCACAATCTCCGGCACTTACTCCAACAACAAAACCCAGTTACTGGGCCAGATTGTGCTGAGTAACTTCTCTAACCCGGAAGGTTTGAAATCTGAAGGCGACAACGTGTGGACGGCTACCGCGTCTTCCGGCCAGGCTGTAACCGGTATCGCGGGTCAGGGCGGTTTAGCGTCAATGACCAGCGGCGCGCTGGAATCTTCCAACGTCGATCTGAGTGCGGAACTGGTCAACATGATTGTTGCTCAGCGTAACTACCAGTCGAATGCGCAGACCATCAAAACTCAGGACTCCATCCTGAACACGCTGGTTAACCTGCGTTAATACGCGTTTTATCACCTGAGAACAGGGCAGCATTATGGATCACGCTATCTACACCGCAGGCGGCGCAGCCAGCCAGACGCTGGTTCAGCAGTCGGTGACGTCGAGTAACCTGGCTAACGCCAATACACCGGGCTTCCGCTCGCAGCTTTTAGCGATGCGCGCAGTGCCGGTAGACGGTGAAAGCCTGCAAACCCGCACGCTGGTCACGGCCTCCACGCCGGGCGCAGATATGACGCAGGGCAAGCTGAACTACACCGGCCGTCCGCTGGATGTGGCTTTACAGCAGGACGGTTTCCTTGCGGTGCAGATGCCTGATGGCTCTGAAGCGTATACCCGTAACGGTGACATGCAAGTGTCACCGACTAACCAGCTGACCGTTCAGGGTCATCCGGTGATGGGGGATAACGGCCCGATTGAAGTTCCGCCGAATTCTCAGCTCACGGTTTCTGCGGACGGGACCATTGCCGTGCTTGAAGCCGGTGCTGACCCCAACACCATGGGCCAGCTCGGTAAGCTCAAGCTGGTGAAAGCGGCCAACAATGAAGTCACCCGTGGCGATGATGGTATGTTCCGGCCAACGCCGGCGACCGTTCAGGCACGGGGTGCGGCTTTACAGCCTGACCCGACTATTCACGTTATGCCCGGAACGCTTGAGGGCAGTAACGCGGATCCGGTTTCAACCATGGTTGACATGATCGCCAACGCCCGCCGCTTTGAGATGCAGATGAAAGTCATCCACAGCGTCGATGAAAATGAACAGAGTGCCAACAATCTGCTGTCAATGAGCTGATGATGGCAGAGGAGTAATGACATGATCCCATCGCTGTATATTGCGAAAACCGGTCTGGATGCCCAGCAGACCAATATGGATGTAATCGCCAACAACCTGGCGAACGTCAGCACCAACGGTTTTAAACGCCAGCGTGCGGTATTTGAAGACCTGCTTTACCAGACAGTCCGTCAGCCTGGTGCGCAGTCTTCTGAGCAAACCAACCTGCCATCCGGTTTACAGATTGGTACCGGTGTGCGTCCTGTTTCTACTGAGCGTTTGTTCTCGCAGGGCAACCTGTCGCAGACCAGCAACAGCAAAGACATTGCCGTCAAAGGGGAAGGTTTCTTCCAGGTTCAGTTGCCGGACGGCACAACGGCCTATACCCGTGACGGGTCTTTCCAGGTTGATCAGAACGGTCAGCTGGTGACCTCCAGTGGTTATCAGGTTATTCCTGCGATCACCGTTCCGGCGAATGCGCTGAGCATGACGGTCGGGCGTGACGGTATCGTGAGTGTGACCACGCAAGGTCAGACGGCGGCACAGCAGGTGGGGCAACTGACGCTGAGCACCTTCATCAACAACAGCGGCCTGGAATCACTCGGTGAAAACCTGTACCAGGAAACCCAAAGCTCCGGCGCACCAACCGAAAGCACTCCGGGTCTGAACGGCGCAGGTCTGCTGTATCAGGGTTATGTGGAAACCTCTAACGTCAACGTGGCGGAAGAACTGGTCAACATGATCCAGACCCAGCGTGCTTACGAAATTAACAGTAAAGCCGTGTCCACCTCGGACGAAATGCTACAGAAACTTTCCCAGCTGTAATGTTTGGCGGTTGATTGAAAACAAGAGGGCAGGGGCGGAAACGCTTCTGTCCTGAACCGGTTCAGATCCCTACCAGGTCGATTTTTTAAAGGCGATAACTGTGGTGACCAAAAAAAACACGTCGGTAATGACTTCTTCTAAAGACCGACCAGGCAAGCTGGTGCTGCCGCTGTTAATCACGTTACTGGCGAATGGCTGCGCGTATATGCCGCATACCCCGCTGGTACCCGGAGCAACCACAGCGACCCCTGCGCCTGCGGCACCGCCGGTTCCTAACGGTTCGATTTTCCAGTCAGTTCAGCCGATGAACTACGGTTATCAGCCTCTGTTTGAAGACCGCCGTCCACGTAATGTCGGCGACACGCTGACCATTGTCTTGCAGGAAAATGTCAGTGCAAGCAAAAGCTCCTCAGCGAACGCCAGCCGCAACGGCGCGACCAGCTTTGGCGCAGCGACAGCGCCACGTTATCTGGAAGGTCTGTTCGGTAATGCCCGTGCCGACCTCGATATGACCGGTGCCAACACCTTTGCCGGTAAAGGCGGCGCAGCGGCCAATAACACCTTCAGCGGCACCCTGACCGTGACGGTTGGGGAAGTGCTGGCAAACGGCAACCTGAAAGTTGTCGGAGAGAAACAAATCGAAATTAATCAGGGAACTGAATTTATCCGGTTCTCCGGTGTGGTCAACCCGCGCACCATCAGCGGTTCGAACGCCGTTATCTCCACGCAGGTGGCAGATGCACGCATCGAGTACGTCGGGAATGGCTACATCAATGAAGCGCAGAACATGGGCTGGTTGCAGCGGTTCTTCTTAAACTTATCGCCGTTATAACGAGGCAATCATGCGAAAACTCCTTTCCGGTATTCTCTGTCTGGCGATGTCCGCCCTGGTGGTACTGCCCGCATCCGCCGACCGTATTCGTGATCTGACGACGGTACAGGGGGTGCGTGATAACGCCCTGATCGGCTACGGTCTGGTGGTGGGCCTTGACGGTACCGGTGACCAGACCACACAAACACCTTTTACCACCCAGACGCTGACTAACATGTTGTCCCAGCTCGGTATCACGGTACCGGCAGGCACCAACATGCAGTTGAAAAACGTGGCGGCGGTGATGGTCACCGCCAAAATGCCGCCGTTTTCGCGTGCCGGTCAGGCCATCGATGTGGTGGTTTCATCCATGGGTAATGCCAAAAGTATTCGCGGCGGCACCTTGCTGATGACCCCGATGAAAGGGGTGGATAATCAGGTTTACGCACTGGCGCAGGGTAACGTGCTGGTCGGCGGTGCAGGCGCTTCCTCCGGTGGCAGCAGCGTGACAGTTAACCAGGTTTCAGGTGGGCGTATTACCGGCGGGGCAACCATTGAACGCGAATTGCCGAGTACGTTCGGCACCGAAGGCGTGATCAGCCTGCAACTTAACGACGAAGATTTCAACCTGGCGCAGCAGGTCAGTGACGCCATCAACCGTCAGGGAATGGGGGTGGCGTCAGCGCTGGATTCCCGCAATATTCAGGTGGTGGTGCCGCGTGGCAATACCTCTCAGGTGCGCATTCTGGCGCAGATCCAAAATATCGAAGTGAACGTCGGGCCGATGGATGCGAAAGTCATCATCAACTCCCGTACCGGTTCGGTGGTCATGAACCGCGATGTAACCCTGGATAACTGTGCGGTTGCACAGGGCAATCTGTCTGTGGTGGTCGATCGCCAGAACGATGTCAGCCAGCCGAATACGCCATTTGGCGGCGGTCAGACGGTAGTGACGCCGAACACCAATATTTCCGTACGCCAGTCCGGCGGGTCGATTCAGCAGGTACGCTCCAGTGCCAGCCTGAACAACGTTGTCCGTACCCTGAACGCGTTAGGCGCGACGCCTATCGATCTGATGTCCATTCTGCAGGCGATGAAAACAGCCGGATGCCTGCGTGCTGATTTGGAAATTATCTGATGAGCGATCTGATGTCGATGTCAGGGGCGGCGTATGACACGCAATCCCTTAACAAACTGAAGCGGGATGTGGCGCAGGATCCTCAGGCGCACATCAAAGAAGTGGCGAAGCAGTTTGAAGGGGTGTTCGTGCAGATGATGCTGAAAAGCATGCGTCAGGCACTGCCGCAAGGGGGGATTCTGGATAACGAATCCACCAAACTTTATACATCGATGTACGATCAGCAAATTGCTCAGGACATGTCCGACAAAGGGCTGGGCATGGCCGACATGATGGTCGAACAACTGACCGGTGGCAGCAAGCAACCGTCAGAACTGGCGGGAACGGTGCCGATGGCGCTGGACGGCGAAGTGCTGAAAACCATGCCGTTGCAGGCAATGGAACAGTATCTGCGCAAAGTCATTCCGACTGCGCCGGACCGCACCACCGGCGGCGCACCGTTGCCAGCCGACAGCGGACAGTTCGTTTCCAGCCTCACCATTCCGGCACAGGTCGCCAGTAAAGACAGCGGGATTTCGCATCAGCTGATCATGGCGCAGGCCGCGCTGGAATCTGGCTGGGGGCAGCGCGAGATCCCGACTGCCGACGGCAAACGCAGCTTCAACCTGTTCGGTATCAAAGCGGGCAGCAGCTGGGACGGTCCGACCACCCAAATCACCACCACGGAATATACCAGCGGCGTGGCGAAAAAAGTGCAGGCCAGTTTCCGCGTGTACGGCTCCTATGTGGAAGCCATCAGCGACTACATCAAATTGCTCACCAACAACCCGCGTTATGCGCAGGTTGCCTCGGCCAGTACTCCTGAACAAGCCGCGCATGCCTTGCAACGTGCAGGTTACGCGACCGACCCGAATTATGCCGACAAACTGGTGAGTGTGATCCAGAAAATCAAAGGCGCGGGCGAGCAGGCGGTGAAAGCCTATAGCCATGATTTAAAAGATATCTTCTAGACCCGCAAATCCTCGTTTTTTTTCTCAAGTTTTAGCGGTGCAGGCCGATAACACGATCAGAATGGGAAAAGGGGAAACCCCCGGCTCAGCTTCCTTAATTACACGGTGGTAAAAAGTCACCGGCAGCCAAAAGGTCACTCATGTCCAGTAGCTTAATTAATACCGCAATGAGCGGACTGAACGCAGCGCAGGCGGCGCTCAGTACCACCGGGAACAACATCGCTAACGTGAGTGTGGCCGGTTATAACCGCCAGACCGCCATTATTACGCAAAGTAATGGCATCTCTACTCCTGCCGGTTATATCGGCAACGGTGTGACGGTGACCGGTGTGAATCGTGAGTACAACTCTTTCGTGGTGAAGCAGCTTCTGGGTGCCAGCGCAACCGGCAGCGCGCTGTCAACGCAGCTTGATCAGGCCAGCTCTATCGATGACCTGCTCGGCGACAGTTCCACAGGTATCGATGCCACCATGTCGACCTTCTTTAAAGGCCTGCAAACGCTGACCAGCAATGCCAGCGACAGTGCGGCTCGTCAGGCAGTGCTGGGTGAGGCACAGGGTTTAACCGCGCAGTTCAACAGTTCAGCCAAATACCTGAACGACATGAATACCGCCGTTAACCAGCAAGTCACGCAGAATGTTGACCAGATCAACACCTATGCGTCGCAGATTGCCAAACTGAACAGTCAGATCACCGCGACGCGTGGCAGCACCGGACAGGAACCTAACGCCTTGCTCGATCAGCGTGATCAACTGGTCAGTCAGCTGAACAACGTCACCGGTGTGGTCGTGACCCAGCAGGACGGCGATACTTACAATATTTCATTCGCCAACGGCACGCCGCTGGTGAGCGGCGGCAACGCCAAAACGGTGGTTGCGATGCCGTCCAGTGCCGATCCTTCCAAACTGACGGTCGGCATGACCCAACCGGACGGTTCGGTTTCTGAAATTCAGGAAAGCCGTCTGACCACCGGTTCGCTCGGCGGCACGCTGGCTTTCCGTAAAGACAACCTGGAACCGGCCATTAACCAGCTCGGGCAACTGGCGCTGGCGCTGTCTGACAGCTTCAATACCACCAACAAAGCCGGTTTTGACCTCAACGGTGACGCGGGGACGGACTTCTTCTCCTTCACCGGCGCGACCACGGTCAGCAACACCAAAAATACCGGCAGCGCCCAACTGAGCGTGGCATATACCGACACGGCCGCGGTGAAAGCCAGCGATTACACCATGGCTTACAACGGCACCAGCTGGGATGTAACCCGCGTTTCCGACGGGGCAAAAATCACCCCGACGGCGGGCACCGACAGCAACGGTGATCCGACGATGAATTTCGATGGCTTGTCGGTTTCCGTCACCGGCACGCCGAATACCAATGACAGCATCACCATCAAAACGGTCAGCAATGTTGCGGGCAGCATGAATCTGGCTATCAGTGATTCTTCATTGATCGCCGCAGCGGGTGCGGCAGACAGCGGCGTGAGTGACAACACCAACGCGCAGAAACTGCTGAATCTGCAAACCGCGAAACTGGTGGAAGGTAAATCCACCCTGTCGGGCGCATACGCCAGCATGGTAAGTAACGTGGGTAACCAGGTTTCCACGCTGACCACCACCAGCACCTCACAGGCGAATATCGTCACGCAGCTCACCGCTCAACAGCAGTCTATCTCCGGGGTTAACCTCGATGAAGAATACGGCGATCTGCAACGTTACCAGCAATATTATCTGGCGAACGCGCAGGTCGTGCAGACGGCTTCGACGATATTCGACGCGATCATCAACATTCGCTGATCCCAGAACTGATAAGGAACTGATGCCATGCGTCTTAGTACCAATATGATTTACAACCAAAACATGAATGCGGTACTGGATGGTCAGAACCGCTTCCAGGCGACCGGTTTACAGTTGTCGACCGGCAGCAAAGTGAGCAAGCCTTCGGATGACCCGCTGGCGGCGTCGCAGGCGGTGCTGGTACGGCAGGCGCAATCGGAGAACAGCCAGTTTTCCGTGGCCCGTACCTTTGCTAACCAGAGTATGAGTCAGGAAGAGTCGATTTTAAGCAGCGTGACCTCGACCATTCAGGATGCACAGACGTTGATCGTTCAGGCCGGTGACGGTTCTTTAAGCGATGACGACCGTTCTTCTCTGGCGACTAAACTGGACAGCCTGAAATCGCAACTGGTGAACCTGGCGAACAGCACCGACGGTAACGGCCGCTTCATCTTCGCCGGTTACAAAAGTGATACTCCGCCTTATACGCAGGACGCCACAACGGGTGCGGTAACCTATTCCGGGGGCACGACGTCTATTACTCAGCAGGTTGATACCAGTCGTACCATGACCATCAACCATACCGGTAACCAGATTTTTAATGCCTTAACCGGTGATGCGAAAGCCGAACCGGACGGTTCTCCGAGCGAATCAGATTTATTCAAAACCATCGACGGTGCGCTGACTGCGCTGAGAACGCCATCGGCGGATAACACCACGGATACGCAATACACCGATGCCATCGATAAAGCTAACCGTGGCCTGAGTAACTCACTCAACAACGTGCTTTCCGTGCGTTCAGAGTTGGGTACGCAGATGTCCGAACTGGATAATCTCGATACACTGGGCGACAACCGCGATGTATCGAACTCGACCAAACTCAGTAATCTGGTCGATACCGAATGGACCTCAGCAATTTCGACCTACACCTTGCAGCAGGTTGCGCTTCAGGCATCCTATAAGACCTACAGCGCCATGCAGGGTATGTCACTGTTCCAGATGAATTCGTAATACTCTCCGGCGCGTAAGTTTACGCGCCAGGCTCCATCTCTTCGTTATCGCTGCCTGTCTGCTTTTACGGCAGACCGGCAGATTCTTTTCTGACTGTACTTAAACCGGGTACTTTCAGCTTTGTATGTCACTTTTTCTAAGGTTTAAGTGACATACACTTTTTCCTCGTCCTGCTTCAAATTGTCTCTGCGTTGGCTGCCTTCGTTCACCCCAGTCACTTACTTATTGTAAGCTCCCGGGGATTCGCTCAGTTGCCGCCTTGATACAATCCGAACCCGTTAGAGGAATCTGTGCCCGTTATGGGTTAATGACCGAAGAGGGCGAGAAGGACGGGGAACAGGAACGGGGCGAGCAGGGAGGTGATGATGCCGCAGATCACCAGCGCCAGTGAACTGAATGCGCCTTCCTGATAATCCATTTCTGCGCAGCGGGCGGTACCCAGTGCGTGTGATGCGGTACCCATCGCCAGCCCGCGTGAGGCTTTGGTGGTGATCTTCAGAACATTCAAAATCGTATGACCAAAGACCGCGCCGAGGATGCCGACGAAAATCACGCACACGGCGCTGATGGCCGGAATACCATTGATCGACTGCGCGGTGGCCATGGCAATCGGCGTGGTGACGGATTTCGGTAATACCGATGCGGCAATTTGCGGCGTTGCTCCCATCCATAATGCAATCGCGGTGCCGCTCACCATCGCCACCACGCTGCCGATAAAACAGATACTGATGATGGATTTCCAGCGGGCGCGGATCTGATGCAGTTGCTCGTACAAGGGAAACGCCAGCGCCACGACGGCGGGTTGCAGCAGATCATTGAGGATCTTGCTGCCCGCGAAATAGCGCGCGTAAGGGATATGGGTGACCAGCAACAGCGGAATGATCACCACCATCGACATCAGCAGCGGGTTGAGCAGCGGCATTTTAAGTTTAATAGCGAGCTTACGGGTGGCGAAAAACACCACCAGCGTCAGCGGCAGCGACCACAATATATCAATCATTTTTATCCTCCGCTTTATCCGTCACCGCACCGCGTTCGCCATGGATATAGTGGGAACAGTAGGCGACAACCAGCAATACAATCAGGGTACTGACCAGACACGACACCACCAGCGGCCCGAACTGCGTGCGCAGTTGCTCGTAATAATTCATGACCCCGACGCCGATAGGGACGAACAGTAACGCCATATAGCGAATCAGAACATTACAGCCCGGTTTGACCCATTTGAACGGCAGAATTTGGGTTGAAAGCAAACCAAACAGGATCAGCATGCCGATGATGCTGCCGGGAATGGTGAGCGGTAAAAGAGATGAAATCGCATTCCCGGCGAATAAACAGAGATAAATCAGAATAAACGCCCGAACATATTGGAATACCAGAGAGATTGCGGTGCTCATGGTGTATCACCCAGTTGAATAATGTATTCATCATACAATTAAGATGTGATCTGCGCCACAAAACGGAGTATGAAATTTAGGAATGAAGTGTATTCCAAAATGGCGTTTGGTAAACGGGGAAAATACGGATTGTGGGTTGCGGGCGATTCAGAAAGCTTGCTGAATGAGAGGTTCCAGCCTGTCGCGGTGATACCTGAAACATAGCCAGCGAGCGGAGCGCTGGTTGAAAAAGCGAAGGGAGATCCGGGAGGGAAAAGCACTTCTCCCTCCCGGGCGGTTTCGGCGCAGCGCGTCAAATGAGCACTGCACGTAAGAAACCGAAATATTCCCGGTCTTAAGAAATACTAAATTTGCCAGTCTTAAAGCACCTTCTCCAGGAAAGCCTGGGTTCTGGCATGAACCGGCCGTTCCAGCACCTGTGCGGCAGCGCCGCTTTCAACCACGCGACCATCCACCATAAACACCACCTGATCCGCCACCTGGCGCGCGAAGCCGATTTCATGGGTGACGACCACCAGCGTGACGCCCGACTGCGCCAGCTTCTTAATCACATCCAGCACTTCGCCAACCAGTTCGGGATCGAGGGCGGACGTCGGTTCATCAAACAGCATGACTTTAGGATTCAGCGCCAGCGCACGGGCGATGGCGATGCGCTGCTGCTGTCCGCCGGACAAATGACGCGGCCATGCGTGCGCTTTTTCGCGCAGACCGACCGTGTCGAGCAGTTCATAGGCACGGGCGATGGCGTTTTTGCGGCTCAGCAGACCGTGAACCACCGGCGCTTCGATGATGTTATCCAGCACCGTCATGTGCGGGAATAAATTGAAATTCTGAAAAACGTAACCGACATGTGTGCGCTGTTTGAGGATGGCGCGCTCTTTCAGTTCATACAGCGTATCGCCTTTGCGGCGGTAGCCGATGTAATCGCCGTCAATCTGAATAAAACCTTCGTCGACGCGCTCAAGATGGTTAATCGTGCGCAGCAGGGTCGATTTCCCCGAGCCGGACGGGCCGAGGATCACGGTCACGGTGCCCGGTTCGATGCGCAGACTCACGTTATCCAGCGCTTTGTGCGCGCCGTAGTATTTGCTCAAATTATTGATTTCGATGCGCCCGACGGTAGCAGCCTGAGGTTTGCGTGGAAACAGCTGCTCAACAGGCGCTTCCTGCGGGCGGTTAACGAATAAATCAAAGGCTTCTGACATAGTGCTTTCCCTTTATTAAGAACGGGCGACGCGCCACTGACGCAGGCGCTGCAAGGGTGTCGGCGCGACCTGACGCACGGTGCCGCGGGAGAAATAGCGTTCGACGTAATACTGCAAAACCGACAGCACGGTGGTGATCAGCAGATACCAGATGGTGGCGACCATCAGCAGCGGGATCACCTGCTGTGTGCGGTTGTAAATCACCTGCACGGTGTAAAACAGTTCCGGCATCGACAGGACGTAAACAATCGATGTGCCTTTCGCCAGGCTGATCACTTCGTTAAAACCGGTTGGCAGAATTGAACGTAACGCCTGCGGCAAAATGATGCGGAAGGTCCGGCGGTAGGTCGGTAATCCCAGCGCGGCCGCAGCTTCATGCTGGCCGTGTTCTACCCCTAAAATCCCGCCGCGAATGATCTCGGCGGTATAGGCCGACTGCACCAGCGACAGACCGAGCACGGCGACGGAAAACTGATCCAGCAAATCCACCGTCGGGGTACTAAAAAAGGAAATCGTGGTGAACGGAATGCCGAGCGAAAGGTTGTCGTAGAGATAGGAAAAGTTGTAGAGAATGATCAGCACCAGCAACAACGGCAGGGAACGGAACAGCCAGATATACCCCCAGGCCAGTGCGTTCAGTAAATAGGATTTCGACAGGCGGGCGAGGGCCAGTGCCGTGCCGAAAATCACCCCAAAAAGGGTGCCCAGCAGCGTGAGCAACAGGGTTTTGCCAAGCCCGGACAGGATCACCGGATCAAAAAACCACTGACGAAATACGCCCCATTCCCAGCGGGAATTCGTGGCAATCGACTGGATGATGCCCAGCAGAATAAACGCCGAAAAAACCGCACCGGCAAGACGCCACGGATAGCGCGCGGGCACCACTTTCAGCGGCGGATGATTCACAGATGAAGGGGCATTTTCGCTCATCATTTTCTCTTTCTGTTACGTTGCAGATGACGTGACCGGCACGTCCGCCTTCAGCGTTTTGGTAAACGGCAGGCGCCCGTCATACGGTGGCCGGGAATAGACCTCCGGATCGAGGCGGGTGTCGAATTGCGGCTGATAACCGTGGGACAAATACAATCCGACCGCTTCGGGCTGGCGGAATCCGGTGGTGAGAAATACCCGCCGGTAACCGTACGCGGCTGCACGACGTTCCAGTTCATGCAGGATTTTTTGTGCCAGTCCCTGACGGCGCAGCGCGCGGTGAGTCCAGATGCGTTTGAGTTCGGCAGTCTGCTCGTCGTAGCGTTTGTACGCGCCCATTGCAATGGGCGCGCCGTTTCTCAGCAGAACAATGAAGGTGCCATCGGGCGCGGAAAACACGCTGTCATCTTCCGGCGGCTGGCTCGAGAAGAAATCGCCGTAACGGTCGCGGTATTCACCGAATAATCCTTCGATGACCGGCGCAATCAGCGGGTCTTCCGGCACGGTCTGAATGAAAATATCTTCGCTCATCGTTTCTGCTCCTGATCAGTCGCCCAGCCCCGGCGGGTTAATTTCAGAGTGATCGATTTTCTCGACGCTTTCGCCCCAGCGGTCCAGCACTTTGATATACGCTCCGCTGGCAATGGCGCTGTTCAGCGACGCCTGCACGGCATCCACCAGACCATTCCCTTTTTTCAGCGTCACCGCGATATTGGCGGTTTTCGGCCAGCCGCCCGGCACCGTGCCGACCAGTTTGGTTTTGCCGGTCAGCAACGCTTTATACGCGCCGGTGACGTTCGGGCCGAACGTGGCATCGGCACGACCGGACTGGATAGCCAGCGTCGCGGCAGCGTCATCGGTGACATATTGCGGTTTCAGCGCCGGTAATCCTTTAGCCTGGTTTTCTTTGTCCCACGCCAGCAACACGGCTTCCTGATTGGTGCCGGAGCCGACAATAATGCGTTTACCGGCGATATCGGGTGCGGATTTTATCGAGGTGATTTTGCTGTCACTTTTCACATAGAAACCGAGGGTATCTTCGCGGTAGGTGGCGAAATCAAATTTAGTTTTGCGGTCTTTGGTGACGGTAATGTTGTAGATGGCCGCGTCGTATTTCCCCGACGTCACGCCCAGCGGCCAGTCTTCCCACGAAGCCGGAACCACTTTGAGTTTCAGGCCTAAACCGTCGGCGACCAGACGGGCGATATCCGCCTCGCTGCCGATCACGGTTTTATTGTCACGGGCGTACAGCCCGAAGGGTGGGGCGCTGCCGAGCACAGCCAGCGCCACGGTCAGCGTACCCGGTTCGACAAACTTAAAGTTGGCCGGGATTTTTGCCACGGCTTCCGGGCTTTTCGGTGTATTCACCGGCGTTTCATTGGCAATCAGATCAATACCTGGCGCGGCGTATGCCGCTGATGAAAAACTTAATATTGCCGCGATGGCGGTGGCTGTGATGGTTACGCTATGTTTCATCATTATTATTTTTACCCTGCATTCTTATTTTAAGGGGTGATGACCGTGAGGTGACGCTTTCACTATTCCCGAGTGTTACAGGGATGTAAAACAACAAAATTAAATAATCAAAGAGAGAAAGTGGAAATACATTGCGCCGGAAATTTTGCACGAAAAATGCCCGGAATATCCGGGCGTGAGGAAATAAAGTCAGGTATGAAAAGGTTATTTTCCGGTTAATTCACTCAGCGCTTTTTCTGCCAGTTGCTGGAAATAATTCGCCGCCGGGTAAATAGCCGACTCATCAGGATTAAATTGCGGATGATGCAAGCCGAAATCGCTGGCAGAGCCGATGCTGACAAACGCACCCGGCACATGATGCAGATAAAATGCAAAATCCTCTCCACCCATTTGTGCCTGCGCCACTTGCGCGTTATAGCCAAATTCCGCAGCGGCCTGTAAGGCAAAGTCTGCCCAGCGCGGTGTATTCACCACCGCTGGCGGCCCGCCAAACCAGTGCAGTTCGGCCTTCGCCCCCAGCGCATCTGCCACCCCGGTAATCACCTTGCGGATCCGCTGAGGGATTTGCTCGCGGATCTCGTTGCTGTAGGTGCGCACCGTGCCTTCCAGTTCCACGGTTTGGGGTAATACGTTCCAGGTGTTGCCGCCTTCAATACGGGTGACGCTGACTACCGCCGCCTCCTGAGCGCTGACGTTGCGGCTGACCACCGTTTGCAGCGCGGTCACAATGTGGCTGGCGGTGACAATGCTGTCGGTACCTTCTTCCGGATGTGCGGCGTGCGCGCCTTTGCCGGTCACGGTTATCTGGAAGCGGTCTACATTGGCATAAAATGCGCCGCCTTTTGTCTCAAAGGTGCCGACCGGCAGTTCTGGCGCATTATGCAGGCCGAAAATCGCATCAACGTTTTCCAGTGCACCGGCTTTAATCAGTTGCGACGCACCGCCAAACCGTTCTTCAGCAGGCTGGAAAAACAACCGTACGCGGCCCGGTAGCTGGTCTTCCCTTGCTTTAAGCAGATGGGCCGCGCCGAGAATAACAGAGGTATGAAAATCGTGGCCGCAGGCGTGCATCACGCCGGGTTGTTGCGAACTGAACGGCACACCGGAGGCTTCTTCAATCGGCAGGGCATCGATGTCACCGCGCAGGGCAACAACCGGGCCGTGTTCCGGGCCAATTTCAGCCACCACGCCGGTTTTCAGCCCGAGCGATAAAATGCGGATCCCGGCAGCATTCAGCCATTGGGTAATCTTTTGCGTGGTCACAAATTCCTGATTGGATAATTCAGGATGCTGGTGTAATTCACGGCGATAAGCGATGAGTTGTTCTTCCAGTCCTGTCTCATGTCGGGGGGCAATGCTATTTGTTTCTTCGGCAAGTGAAATGCTCATGGCGAAATAACCTTATTGTCTGAAAATGATTGTTACCCAAATGTAGCGCTTCATTTCATGCTAGTCAGACAGAAGCCAATCACTAAATACTCAGTCGCTATAATTTATAGTCGTTTTGCACAGTGGCCTGCATAGCAAAATACTGACTATAGAAACGTGTTTTTATTATTTAGCTTTGAACTTATTTCGTGGAACTCTTTTTATCACAACGGATAAAAAGGGATGCGCAGGTGAATTACCGACTGAGTTTATTAGATCAAAGCCCGATTAATGACGGGCAGACCGCTGCGCAGGCGCTAGACGCCACGCTGACTTTTGCGCTGGCAGCAGAAAAACTGGGCTATCACCGTTTATGGGTGTCAGAACATCACGATACTGAAAAGCTGGCCGGTAGCTCGCCGGAAGTGTTGATCGCCTGGCTGCTGGCGCGCACTTCCCGGCTGCGGATCGGTTCCGGCGGTGTGATGCTGCAACATTACAGCCCGTATAAAGTGGCAGAGAATTTCCATCTGTTGTCATCACTGGCGCCGGATCGCGTGGATATCGGCATCGGCAAAGCGCCCGGTGGTTTACCCCTGTCAACCAAAGCGCTGCGTGCCCACGCACCGGCCGAATCATCGCCTGGTTTCCCGGCGCAGTTACAGCAACTGACACATTATCTCACGCATCTGGATGACCATCTGGCGGGCACAGAAGCACGTGCGTTGCCGCGTCCGCCGGTGGCACCGCAGCGATTTTTACTCGGTGCCAGCAAAGAAAGCGCGCGTCTGGCCGCGTCACTGGGCTGGAACTTTGTCTTCGCCGGTTTTATCAATGCTTCAGCGCAAGTGATGACCGAATCGGTGCTGGCCTTCCACGAATATTCCGCCGGACAAGGGCAGGCGCTGGTCAGTCTGGCGGCCCTGGCGGCACAAACCCGCGAGCAGGCCGCTGAACTGGTGACCGGCCAGCATAATTTTCGCGTCACGCTGGGCGACCGGCACGTTACGGTGGGTTCCCGAGAACAGGCTGAAGCCTTTGTGCGGCAGTCAGGTGCGACGCAATACCAGATCGAACAGCAGCAAATCAGCGTGCTGCACGGCACGCCGGGCGATATCCACGAGCAACTGCGCGATATTCAGCGCCGCCTGTGCGTGAACGAATTTGTTATTCACACTCCACTGACTGAAGCCGGTGTGCGGCTGAAGTCCATCGAATTGCTGGCTGGCCAGCTTTAAGGAGATTTCATGAGCCATTCAAAAAGTATCAAGCTGGGTCTGATGTTGCACGGTGCCGGCGGCCACATGAATTCGTGGCGTCACGAAAAAGCGCCTGCGGATGCCAGTGTCAATTTCCCCTATTTCCGTGATTTAGCCTTGCGCGCCGAAGCGGCTGGTTTTGATTTCCTGTTTGTGGCCGACGGATTACACATCAACGAAAAATCACTGCCGCATTTCCTCAACCGTTTCGAACCTGTCGCGTTGCTGTCTGCGCTGGCTTCGGCCACCCACAGCATCGGGCTGGCAGGCACTATTTCAACTTCGTACAGCGATCCCTTTACCGTCGCACGTCAGCTGGCGTCAATAGATAACATCAGTCAGGGACGGGCGGGCTGGAACGTGGTGACTTCGCCGCTGGCCGGTTCGGCGAAAAACTTCGGCAAAGACCATCCTGAACATGCGCTGCGCTATCAGATTGCCGAAGAATACATCAGCGTGGTGCAGGGACTGTGGGATTCGTGGGAAGACGGCGCGTTTGTGCGTGACCGCGAAAGTGGTGTGTTCTTCGACGCGGCGAAGCTGCATAAACTGAATCATCAGGGACAGTTTTTCTCGGTCGAAGGGCCGCTGAATATCCAGCGTTCACCGCAAGGGCAGCCGGTGATTTTCCAGGCTGGCGCGTCGGATGCCGGTATCGCGCTGGCAGGTAAATCTGCCGATGCCGTTTTCACTAACGCCCGGACGCTGGAAGAAGCACAGGAATATTCGGCAAAATTACAGGCACAGGTCAGCAAAAATGGCCGCCATCCGGTGGGTATTTTCCCTGGCATCAGCCCGATTGTCGGCAAAACCGAAGAGGAAGCCGAGGCCAAATATCAGTATCTTCTGTCGCTGTTGTCACTTGACGATGCGCTGGCCTATCTCGGGCGATTCTTCGATCACCATGATTTCAGCCAGTATCCGCCGGACGGCCCGTTCCCTGAACTGGGCGATTTAGGCCAAAACACTTTCCGCTCCACCACCGACAGCATCAAGAAGCTGGCGCGGGAGGAAAACCTGACGCTGCGTGAAGTGGCGTATCAGACCACGCTGCCGCGCGGCGAATTCTTCGGCACGCCTGAGCAGGTCGCCGACCAGTTGATCCGCTGGGTGGAAGAGGGCGGTGCCAGCGGATTTATCATCAGCGGACCGGTACTGGCCGAAGCGCTGGACGACATTACCCGGCTGGTGTTACCGGTGCTGGAAGCCCGTGGCTACTGGCATCCCTCGCAGGCAACGACGTTGCGTGAGCGCCTGAATATTCCGTTCAAAACCAACCGTTATAGCGTGCAGGAAACCCGCCGCGAGACAGTGAACGAAAAATAGTTACAACATACTCATGCTGTATCACAGGCCCGCTCCGGTAACTCCGGGCGGGCTTTTTGCTTTGCAGGTTTTTTAGGTCCGGGACTTTTTACCCTGTAAAAACATTCACGGACTTGCCCGCCTAAAAAATTGGGCGTAGGCTTTCTGCAATTAAAAAACGATCGGTCTAAATGATGAGTGCTGAGTTTTCTACTGAACCTGACGTGCCAGTCAAACCGCGCCGCGGGCGTCCGCCGAGAACGGCACGCGAGTTTGATGATACGCGTGAAGCGCTGATCCGTTCGGGGCTTGAAGTGATCACCGAAACGGGCTACCTGTCGGCAGGCATCGACGCGGTGATTAAAAACATCGCGGTGCCGAAAGGATCGTTTTATCACTATTTCAAAAGTAAGCAGGATTTCGGCATGGCCGTTCTGACGGCTTACGGCTCATTTTTCACCCACAAACTCGACAAGTTTCTGCTCAGGGCTGAGTTGTCGCCGCTGCAACGCATCGGTGCGTTTGTGACCCATGCCGGTGAGGGAATGGCGAAGTTTGAGTTCAGACGCGGCTGTCTGGTCGGCAATTTATTGCAGGAATCCCCGCTGTTGCCGGAAGATTTTTCGCAGCAACTCAAAACGATTTTGGGCGAATGGGAAGACCGTGTTGCCACCTGTCTGGAAGAAGCCCGTCAGGCCGGAGATATCGCATCAACCATGCCGCCTGCGCAACTGGCGCAGATTTTCTGGTCTGGCTGGGAAGGCGCGGTGATGCGCGCAAAACTGTACCGCTCGGCCGAACCGCTGGATCAGTTCTGGGCGTATTTCCGTCATACGCTGCAGTCACCTGTTCATTCATAAACTCGTCGGCCATAAATTCAAAAAATAGCACCTGCAATCATTACGTGAGTCATCGCATACCTCATGACAAAAACTTTAATCTCCTGAAATCATAAAGGGAAAAAAATGAAAGCATTGGTTCTGGAACAACAAGACAAGGCCACGCTGGCCGAAGTGAAAGAGATTGCGCTGCCGGACATGGCGGCAGGCGACGTACTGGTTGATATCAGCTGGTCAGGGCTGAATTACAAAGATGCCCTGGCCATTACCGGGAAAGGCAAAATCATTCGTCAGTTTCCGATGGTGCCGGGCATTGATTTTGCGGGCCATGTCAGCCGCAGCAACGACCCGCGTTTCTCCGTCGGGCAATCCGTCATTCTCACCGGCTGGGGCGTTGGCGAAACGCACTGGGGCGGTCTGGCGGAGCAGGCATGCGTCAAAGGTGACTGGCTGGTCGCGCTGCCGGAAGGTCTGGCTGCGCGCAATGCCATGATTATCGGCACCGCCGGTTTCACTGCCATGCTGTGCGTCATGGCGCTGGAAGAGGCGGGCGTGACACCCGAAAGCGGCACCGTGGTCGTGACGGGTGCCAGCGGCGGCGTGGGTAGTACGGCGGTGGCCTTGTTGCATACACTCGGTTACACCGTGGCTGCGGTGACGGGTCGTGAATCTACGCATGATTATCTGCGTAAACTGGGTGCCAGCGAAATTCTCTCCCGCGATGATTTTGCAGAGACCCGTCCGCTGGAAAAACAAGTCTGGGCCGGTGCGGTCGATACCGTCGGTGACAAAGTGCTGGCTAAACTGCTGGCGCAAACCAACTACGGCGGTTGCGTGGCGGCCTGCGGTCTGGCCGGGGGCTTTAACCTGCCGACGACCGTGATGCCGTTTATTCTGCGCAACGTCCGTTTGCAGGGGGTGGATTCGGTTTCGGTTCCCGCTGAACGCCGTGCTGCCGTCTGGGAGCGTTTACTGAATACACTGCCGGATGATTTTTATCAGCAGGCCGCGACGGAAATTACCCTGGAACAAGCTCCGGCTGTCGCAGCCGATTTCCTGAACAATAAAATTCAGGGCCGGACGCTGGTAAAAATCGGCGGCTGACCCTTTTTGCCCGGTATTTCCGTGATACCGGGTGCTTTCCCTTCAATTTTCTCCCCGCTATAAAGAATTCCTCCTGAGCGGCCGATATAAAGAATGTCCCTCTGAGAAAAAAGAGAATGGAATTCCTTATTTTCCGAATGACGTACAGCACAAACATAGTCAAAAACGAATAACAACAGGCATGGGGAAAGTATGGATAATTTTCAGAAAGAAATTGATGAGAGAACCAATCTCACTTCATCAAACCGGTTTGAGCTTTTGCTGTTCCGTCTGGGGACCTCTCCGGATGATGAGCAATCTGAACTTTTTGGTATCAACGTTTTTAAATTGCGCGAAATCGTGCCGATGCCAACGCTGACCAAAGCCGCCGGAATGGTCTCGCCGATGATGGGCATGGCGAACATCCGTGGCGAAATTATTCCGGTCATCGACCTGCCTGCCGTGGTGGGATGCGTACCAAAAACCGGCCTGAACATTTTGCTGGTCACCGAATATGCGCGCAGCACCCAGGCGTTTGCAGTGGAATCCGTAGACGACATTGTGCGTCTTGAATGGAGTCAGGTGCTGGCCGCCGAAGCCGGTGTGAAGAGCCGCAACATCACCAGTATTGCGCGTCTGGACAGCGATAAATCCAGTAACCGTCTGGCGCTGGTGCTCGACGTCGAACAAATTCTCCATGACATTATTCCCAACAGCAATATCAACATGGATAAGAAGAAAACCAGCGCGTTTAAACTCAAGCCGGGTACGGTGGCGATTGTCGCCGAAGACTCTAAAGTTGCCCGTCAGATGCTGGAAAAAGGCCTGAACATGATGGAGATTCCGGCGCAGATGCATGTCACTGGTCTGGAAGCCTGGAATAAAATCCGCAAAATGGCCGAAGAATGCAAAGCCCAGGGGCTGCCCATTTCCGATAAAATCTCCTTTGTCTTAACTGATCTGGAAATGCCGGAAATGGATGGCTTTACGCTGACACTCAATATCAAGCGTGATGAATTCCTGAAAAATATTCCGGTGATCATTCACTCTTCATTATCCGGCAGCGCCAACGAAGATCACGTGCGTAAAGTGGGCGCAGACGGTTACGTGGCGAAGTTTGAAATCAACGAACTGGAAGCGGCTATTCATAAAGCGCTGGATGCGAAGAAAATCGCCCATGTGTAATTTCATCAAACACTGATGTATAAAAGGCCCGTTCTCTTGTGCGGGCTTTTTATTATCAGCGGCATACCGAACAACGTGCAGAAAAATTATTGCCTGCATTTCCTGCTGCGCAGCATTTCCCCGGTCAGTCTGTTCCTTCGCCACGTTTTCCCCTATTAAGATCCGCCCCGTATCTACAATTTCGATAGTGATATCGAAATTATCCATTAGAGCGACGATAAGAATTGTTTTAATAATAACAGCGTTAACAACGTATTTAAGGCTGACCCTCATAACGAAAAAATTTATTTGCATGAAACTGAAAAAATAATATCAGCATGTCGTTATGGATACGTTGCGACTATGGCGTAGCAGAATTCATGGTTCTATAAGCAGGACGAGACGTCGGATCAGGTAATGCGTGACGGAGAGCCGACGAAACAGAAGCAAAAAGAATATGGAGTATTAAATGTTTATCCGGCCACTTAAATTAACTCAGCACGTCGATGTGCAGGGTTCTGACAATGCAACGACATTGGTACTTCTTCATTCTTTGGGGACGGATTTGCACCTTTGGGATTTGCAAATGCCGCGTCTGAGTGAACGTTATCGTGTTATTCGCCTGGACATCCGTGGGCATGGATTAAGCGCAGTCGATTCTCTGCAGTTTTCAATGTCAGATTTGGCCGACGATGTCGTGGCGGCGCTGGATCATCTTCACATTAACGAGTTCTATGTTGCCGGGGTCTCAATCGGCGGAACAATAGCGCAATGGATTGGGTTCAAGATCCCCAAACGAGTTCAGGGAATGATCATTGTGGATACTGCACTGGTGAATGCCGCTCCGCCTTCGCTCTGGCGCGCCCGGGCTGAAGATGTATTTCACCACGGTGTTGAACATCTCGAAATGGGGATTCTGAGCAAATGGGTCACACCGAAATTTATCGACTCGCCCTACGCGGAGGGTATGAAACAGATGTTGCGCCGCACTTCGGTTGAAGCCTTCGCGGGTTGCTCTTATGCCATCGCCGACACCGATCTGACCGATATGAATATTCCGGGGGTAAGGGCTGTGGTGGTCAGAGGAAGTGAGGATCAACTTACGCCTCCGGACTACGCGCAACGTCTGGCCGACAAGCGCAATGCCCAATTGCATACCCTACCCGGCGCCGCCCATTTACCGAATTATGAGCAACCCGAAGCGCTCACTGATGAAATCATCTCGTTCATTGATAACAAGAATACGCATTAACAATCAGCGCAGGCAGTCAGCGCCTGTAAGGACGTACGGGCGCTGTTAATGAGCAAATCTGGCATGGCAGACGATGAAAAGTCTGATGCGCGAACGGAGTAAATTCTATGAATCGTCGGTTATTTATTGGTGGAAGCCTGGGCTTGTGCGCGGGTGTTGCAATGCTTCCGGCTGCCTTCAAAGGGGTAATGGCTCAGAGAGATATTATCGAGATGCAACTGGAGAGTGGAACCGTGAGCATCCGCTTATTTCCCGATTTGGCCCCCGGGCATGTTGAACGCATAAAATCGCTGGTACAGGCCAAATTTTATGATGGCATGCCGTTTAACCGGGTCATAGAAGGCTTTATGGCACAAACGGGTGACCCGATAAAAGATACAGGGCTGGATTACACGAAATTACCGGCGCTGGCCGCAGAGTTTAACCGATTGCCTTTTGAACGCGGTACCGTCGGCATGGCCAGATCACGGCATCCACACAGCGCCCGTCATCAGTTTTTCATCACCTCCGCGAGGGCAGGTTTTTTAGACCAGAATTACACTGCTTTTGGGAAAGTAACGAGTGGCATCGAGTTAATTGACCAACTCCGCCGGGGGGCTTCGGACATTGGCACGGTTGTCAATCCCGATGTCATAAAAAGCATGCGATTAGTGTCTGTCAGAGCCGTATAAAATAACCTGGCGGCGTAAATATCCATTCGAAGGAGTCGAAGATGCCCAGTATTACTCTCTATACCGCTGCAAGCCACCGGTTAGATGCAGAGGCCTTTGCGGAATTTTCAACGGCTTTAGCCCGTCTCGCCATAGAGATCCTGAAAGCGAAAGAAAATAATATTCACATCAGCTACCTCACCGCAGAGATAGGTTTTGGCACACCGGTCTATTTCGAAGCAAGACTACGCCAGGAAGTTTTCCGAACCCTGTCGGTGTTGGATGAATTCATGCATCAGGTTGATTTATTAATTAAGGAGAAGACAGGAGTCATAGCGAGAATTCGCTGTTTCTCTTTTGAAGCGGGTAATATTTATGCAAAGAACTAAGGAACGGATTATGAATGTTAATTTTCCAACAAGAGATCTCGGCGATATATCGGTTACTGCGGTAAGTGATGGATATCTGCATGTCGACTTCGGAATGCTTTCAAATGTGGATGAGGACGAGTGCAAGGAAATTCAGCGCAGTGCACAAGTCAGTGAACTCAATGCGGTGCATATTAATACTTTTTTAGTCCGCCAGAAGGGTAAAAATATTCTTATCGATAGCGGGGCAGGAGGCGTTAAGGGCTGGGGCGGCAAACTGGTTGCTAATCTGGATCTGCTGGGGATACAACCTGGCAATATTGACGCGGTATTACTCACACATGCCCATCCTGATCATATTGGTGGATTGTTAAACGCAGAAGGTGAGGCTGTATTTGCTAATGCCGAATTGATCATAAACAGCGATGAATTTAATTATCTGCAAGATGATGAAAATTTCGCTGCCGTCAGTGACCGCGTAAAAGGCAATTTCCTGCTGGCGCGAAGTATATTCAAAAAGTATCAGAAAAATCTTCGTCTCATCGATAAAGGCGAGGTATTTCCTGGTGTTTTTGCGATCCCGCTGAAAGGTCACACGCCGGGTCATACAGGTTACCGGATTGAGGGTAACAGAGATAGCCTGTTGATTTGGGGTGATATTGTTCATTTTCCTCATATTCAACTGCTAAAACCGGATGTTGCCATTGCCTTTGACTATGATCCTCAAATGGCGGCAGAGACACGTTCCCGCATACTTGAAAGCGTGAGCTCGGACAGCGTTCTTGTCGGTGGTATGCATTTTGGCGAACAAGGATTTGGTTATATTGAAAAACGTAAATCCGGATACGTGACCGTCGATATCCACTAGTTAAAACTTTCATCAGAACGTTCTGCTCTGAAAATACTTTATTTCCTGACCGGCAACGCAACGGTTAATTATTGGTAACCGGTCAGGCTCTGCTTAAGTTGCTTTGCCGCTATTTATTTTTGCTGTGTAACATTGTCGCTATGCTACTGAATAAATCTTCCGGTATAAAATACTATCCTCAGGGGGAACACCATGAATCCTGCAATAAACAGAGAAATAAGTATTGATGCTATTCATGCTGACGCCATTGAAATGGCGGGGAGTCAGCCAATAACAACCGGGAAATTACCCCCGCAGATCAAACTTCCATCGCTTACCGGAAGCAGATTCTGGGCGGCTTTATTAGTTTTTTTATTTCATTCATCGCTACCCAGCGATCTCGCTCCCTTTTCAGATCCAACCATACAGCACATTTTCACCGTTATTGTGGGTAAAGCGGGCTGGCTCGGCGTTTCATATTTCTTCATACTCAGTGGATTCATTATGGTGTGGTCTGCGAGAGATAATGACACCGTGGGCGATTTTTACCTGCGACGTTTTGCAAAGATTTACCCTACGCATTGTCTGACCTGGGCTATAGCGTTCATTATTGGTGCCATGAGTATCTATCAATATAAACTTTGGTCATCAAACCTTCTGTTATTGAATACCTGGGTTGATGATGTTCACTATTTTTTCGTCGGTAACAGACCCAGCTGGTCTCTTTGTATAGAAGCGATGTTTTATCTTTCTTTCCCCTTTCTTTTCAGAGTAATGAAGACAATACCTGAAAAATTCGATTTAGCCGGATTAATAATAGTAACGGCGGCATCCTTATTGGTTCAAACATATATTTACATCTGGGTTGAGCCGGACAAGATGATGGGGGCGTTTCCGATTTCTCAGCAACACTTTTGGGTTTCGTATATTTTTCCCCCATCACGCATATTTGAATTCCTTGCCGGTATGTTTGCAGCCCGGCTGCTGATGAACGGACGAATGCTCGTGCTGACGAAAACGGCTTCGTTTACCCTGCTTGCAGCAACTTACATCGGTTCCATGTATATCCCTTACCAGTTCAGTATGAGCGTGGTTTTCATCATCCCGGTGTGTTTATTAATCGTTTCGATTGCGGGTGATGATTTAAAATACCGAAACACTCTGTTAAACAGTAAAACATCGGTGTGGTTAGGAGAAATATCCTATTCCTTCTATATGGTTCATTTCTTAGTGCTCTTTTATTTTTTGAATCTTACGGCAGGAAGAAAGTTTAGCTTACCGGAGGGAATTGCGCTTATCGCCGTCGCGTTGGTTTTATCCGTCTCATTTGCCTCTTTTTTATATAAGTACTTTGAAGTGCCCGTGATGAAATTAATACTGGAGAAGTGCAGAGCGAAAGCCTTAGTGGCTCTGCGTAAACCTTCATAACGGATAACGGAGTATTGATCATCTTGTCGTCAGAATACGACGAACGGGGGAGAGCAGGCTTATGGGATGGGAGGGCATACGGCAGATGTATGCTCTCCCATTTGTATTTGAGATGAGGGAATTTCACTAACATGGGGAGTGTACGTGTTGGCTACGAATGCCTTAATAACCGATATTGTGCAGCCGGGGATCCTGAAAAAGTGAGGTCATTATGCCTCTGAATTTAGTGCTATCCAGATAAGGTGAATCTGTACGATAAACAAGCTCTATTTTGAAGTCATTGAACTGGCCACTGAGTTCATGAATTTTTATCTTATTTTGTACCTCGCCGCTGATCGAACAACGTAAAACTAACGATACGCCTTTGCCGGCAGCGATGCTGGAGAACAGTACGGGATAGGAACCACATTCTACCACCCGCTTAGGCGTGATATGCCCTTCATTAAAAAGAACATTATAATTGCGGGTAGTGGTTGCACATTTTTTGCTGCTGAGTAAAAAAACTTCGCCATCCAGACTGGAGATGTCTTTAATGGTGGGGTAATTTTTCTCTGTAATAATAACCAGTTCGCTGGAGAGTAATATGGAGCGTGCATGTTGCGTGTTTGAAAAACCTGCACCGATTATTACCGCATCAAATTCGTTTTGGTCGAAGGCATTAAGCAAGCTTATGGTGTTCCCAATCGAAATATCGATATTCCAGCCCAAATCATGACCTAAATCGATCAGTGAACTGACAATATAGGGGGGTAGACATTCGATTATGCCAATACGTATATTCAGCTGGCTATTTTTGGAGTGGGAAATGTTGTTTTTACAATCATCCGCAAGATTCAATATTTTAAGTGCGTAGTCATAAAGTATCTGGCCTTGCGCAGTCAGTGAGCACCCATCGGTTTTTCGATCTAACAGGGTGACATCCAGATTATCCTCCAGGCTCCTGATTCGGTGGGAAATACTCGATTGCACGCGATTCAGACGCTCGGCTGCCTGGGTTATGTTCCCTGTCTCCACGACTGTCACGAACGCAAGAAGTTCACTTAGCTTCATTTGAGACCTCATGCTAAAAATTAGTTCACCGTCACAACAATTATTTATATTCTGTATTAGTGAGTTTGTCACTATGTTTTAAAATCTCCGCTCCGGGCTACCACTGCGGGCACTGCGTGGCCACATCAGGGTGCGTGTCATTATTATTACCTTTCCGGCAGACATTAATTCTGAATTACGAATTTCAACAACAGACTGTGCTTATTTTCACGCTCTGTAACTAATGCTCATTTCCCTGAACTTTCCGTCCTCCTCAACAGGCATTTTGTCAGGGCATCAATACTTTCGATGAATGCCTCGATTTTATTCGCTGGTCTTTTATTGCCATGCCCATTACGATTTTATGAGTGATGGAGAGTATTCTCATATAAATCAACGCGTTGTCTATTTCTATTATCTGGATATATATATTACCGGATCTCAATTACGTGTATTTCGACAATTCATTTTTGTTTATGGGGTGAAATATGGCGCATGCAGAGTTTGATGAGGTAATGGTTGAGCTGGTTGACTACGCCTATGAGCGGACAACCTTTGATAATGAGACTTTACGCCTGGCGCGTTATTGTCTGCTGGATTCGATAGGTTGCGCAATTGCCGCCTCTGCCGATCACGACTGTCTGAAACTAATGGGCAGCGCTCAGTTCAGCAAGAGTCAGGCGGGTGTCCCGGTGGTCGGTACCGGACTCAGACTGGGACCGATCGAGGCGGCCTTTCATATCGGTTCGATGATCCGCTGGCTGGAGTTCAATGACACCTGGCTTGCGCAGGAGTGGGGGCACCCGTCCGATAATCTGGGGGCCATCCTGGCTGCCGCAACCTGGCATAGCCTGACTGACGGTAATCAGCCGCCCGCTGATATGACAGCCGTCCTGAATACGATGATTCGTGCTTATGAGATCCACGGCGTGCTGTGTCTGTCGAACTGTTTTAATGCGCTGGGGATTGACCATGTGGTGTTGGTGAAAGTGGCTTCTGCCATCGCCTCAGCTCAACTCCTCGGCTTGTCAAAAGACCAGGCACTGAGTGCACTGTCCAACGCTATTATCGACGGTCACTCTCTCCGAACCTACCGGCATGCGCCAAATGCCGGTACCCGTAAGTCATGGGCCGCCGGGGACGCCACGGCGCGTGGCCTGCAACTGGCGCTGTTCGCGCAAACCGGCGAAATGGGTTATCCCACCGCGCTGACGGTCAGCCGGTGGGGATTCAATGATGCTGTTTTGCGGGGCAAACCCTTCAATCTGTCGCGCAACCTGTCAGATTTTGTCATTAAGAACATCTTGTTCAAGGTTCCCAATCCCGCTGAGTACCACGCCCAGACTGCTGTAGAAGCGGCCATTAACCTTCGGGAACGGATACTGGCAGCCGGGTTTACGCCTGAGAGCATCGAGTATGTGCGGGTAGAAACAACCCGACCGGCGATTCAGATTATTGATAAATCAGGGCCGCTGAATAACTCCGCCGATCGCGATCACTGTCTCCAGTACATGGTTGCCGTGGGACTGCAGACCGGAAATCTGACGATTAAAGATTTCCACGAACCGCTCGCCAGCGATCCTCAACTGGATGCACTGCGATTGAAAATCACCTGCACTGAACGCCCTTCCTTTACAGAGAGCTACTACGACCCTGATAAGCGCGCCATTCCCAATGCGCTCTATCTGAAGTGTCATGGCATGACTGAAGAGATCTCCGAAACCATTGAATATCCGCTCGGCCATGTTCGTCGCCGTGAAGAGTGTTTCGGGGCGCTGCTGACGAAATTCCATCTGAATCTTTCAGACAGCCCGCTGCGTGACCGCGCCCATATTCTGGCCGAAACCCTGATTTCGGAATCGAAGCTTGATGCCATGTCCGTCACTGATCTGCTGAAAATGTTCTCCTGGGACTAGGCCGCATTTAACACACTTACCTATATTCATTTAGCGCGAGGTGATGAAGTGAAAAAAGCCATATTAGTGGGTTGCGGAGCGGAGATCGGCGCGAATTTGCTGATTCAGAATGATCCGGCGAAGGATGGTTTTGTTATTCAAACCGTCGTCACGAATCCTCCTTCTTTAGATAAACATTATCCTGAACTGCGTCCGATAGATGGCATCGTGGCCCGTCTGGCGATGGCGCATCCCGGCATCCAGTCTCACATCGACATTATCGATAATGACACCCTGCGGATCGACGGTCGTGAGGTTCACTTTTTCTTTGGCGATCTTGCCAAAGATCTTCCTCCGCAGACAGGTCGCTTCGACATTGGCTTTATCGCAACCAGTAAGCTGGATATGGACAAAAACAGCCCTGTCGCCCGCAACATGCAAGAACTCGCGGACGTGGTGCTGGGCGTTGCAGAGGCCAACGAACTGCCGAGTATCTATGGCTGTCTGGAAGATCTGACCCGCGATGATATCGACACGATACAACGCCAGGTGGTCGGTTCGGGCATGTATTGCCTCGGCTCCTGCCAGACCAATGGTATGCATGCCTCACTGCGTGTACTCACCGAGGCGCTCAGGGCTATCCAATGCAACGCCTCGCATATTGTGTCGGTTGAAACCGATATCGTGCATCCGGATACGCCTAACGGTGTACTCGGTACCCGATCGTTTGAAGGACGCCTGCAGGATGCGCGCGACAATCTCCGTCCGAGCTTCTCACAAATTGCCATGAGTCAGGACAAGGTGATGCCCTGGGCACCGTTAGTGAATACCGTTTCATTACGCGCGCCTGTGCATGCCCCCGGCTATCAGATTAACCGTTTCATCGTTAAGGATGGCGGTGCGTTAACCCCCGGTCTCATTGAGGCGGCGATTGAGCGGGTGAGCGGGACGCATCCTCATGTTGTGAAAGCATCGCGGTCGCCGTTAGGAAGCCGTGCGTATGCCTTCGAGCGCCGGTGTTCAACCATTCTTTCCGATCAGAATCACTTGCTCATTCTCCGGCCAGCCTATCTGGCCAGTCAGAATTTGAGTGAGGTCATCATCCAGTCGTTTGTTAACAACACCGTCGGCTACAGCGCTGTGGTACGTGCTGTAGCGCGCAGCCTCGCGCTTGGCCTGCCAGTGGCAACTTTCCAGGGGATTGAAAAATGACAAGCTCACATACTGTAGATTTTTTGAGTTCAGGCTTCGTTGTGAAGACGGCCATGTCCGAAATGTTCAATGGCAAACTGAAAGCCGAAGTCGATCAGATCCGGGCATTGCACGATATTTATCCGGAACTGATGGTGCCGGTCTTGCACGACGGACTGGCCGCCGGGCGGCAATTTTATATTCTCGAGAAGATGGATTCCCTTCCGCTGTCCAGGATCGTCTTTGACGAACAACGGTCGCTGGCTGAGCGCAGGATGATCGTCAGAAACGCACTGGAAAATGTACAGAAAGCGATCAGCCTGGAATCAGAAACCTCGTCGGCAATAACCCACGAGATGCCCGCCAGATTACAGGAAGAGTGGGAAGGCACGCGCTTCGCTCATGAGCTGTTTGATAAACCTATTCTGCTTAACGGGGTGCGTTTCAGTACCACGGCCCGGGAAGTCTATGAAAGAGCGCTGGAGCTGGCCCGGACTGAAGAGTTCAGATCGGTAGAAAAAGCCCATTTCAATTTTCACTTCGGCAATGTGCTCTATAACGAGGAGCATGCTCAGACACGTTTCATTGACCCTGACTTTTCCGTACGCGGGCTGGATCCGCTTTTCGGCTTCTCGCGGTTTGCTTTTTCGTTCTGGCATGAGCTTGCGGCAGAGGTGAAGGATGCAGTCAAAATGGTCCCGATGGCGGATGCACTGATGTTCGTGCTGGCGAAACCGGACTACGGCAGCATTCTTAGCGAGATCCCTGAGTTAGGCGGTATTTCCGGCCTGCTGCCGCTGATGGGGGAAAGTATGCGCAACCGGTTCTATGTCCTCACCACCTACTGTTTCCTGAGGAGTATCCGCATCAACGGCAGTAAACAGCCCTGGAAAGCGCCGCGCTCTCCCGTTGTTGCCAGCCCGGAAGAAGTGCTGATGCTGGGCCTGCTGGCCTACCTCGAAGGACCGGTTGCTGAGGCTGAAAGCCTCTGTGCGTAATTTCAATTCAATATAGGATGATAAGGATATGTCGCTGGTAAGCAGTAGTCCCTTAGAACAAGGATTTGAGGCGCCAAGGCGCTATCTGGCGGCTGCCGCCATTTTGATTGGCGTGGTTATGGCGGCGCTGGACAGTTCCATCGTCAATATTTCCTTGCCCTCTATTGCGGAGGCTTTACGGGTAGATTCAGCCTCTGTCATCTGGGTGACCAACGCCTATCAGGTTGCCAGCGCTGCAACGATGTTGATCTGTGCATCGCTGGGTTCGAGGATAGGGGAGCGGCGCTTCTACACCGCGGGCATGGTGCTGTTTACGCTGGCATCGCTGGGCTGTAGCCTCTCCCCGACCTTCGGCATGCTGGTTGCCATGCGTATACTTCAGGGGGTGAGCTATGCGGTCATGATCAGCGTCGGGCTGGGTCTGTACAGGGTTATCTTTCCGCCGCATACGTTGGGCACCATTTTAGGGCTGAACGCGCTGGCTTTTGCGGTGGGGACGGCCATCGGCCCGGCGTTAGGCGGCCTGATCATCTCTTATCTGGACTGGCCATGGTTGTTCTATATCAATCTCCCGCTGGGTGCACTTGCCATTGTCTTCTCCCTGATCTCCCTGGGCGTCGATACTGAGAAGGAAAAAGGCTTCGACTGGGGAGGTGCGGTGACCTCAGCCGTCGCTTTAGGGCTGATGGTCATCGCTGTGGATCAGATCGGGCGCTGGGATAGCCGCATACTCATGCTTTGCGGCGTCGCCTCGGTGCTGCTGCTGGCCATCTTTGTCAGCGTGCAGACGCGCTCAAAAAGCCCGTTGTTGCCGCTCGATATATTCCGTTCAAGGCGGTATACCTTTGCGGTGATCTCTTCTGTCTCAATGTTTGTGGCACAGGGGATGGCGCTGGTGGGGTTGCCCTTTGTACTGCAGCATGCCTATCACTATTCGGTGCTGGAATCGGCGTTCATCTTTACACCGTGGCCGGTTGCCGTTGCAATCTGCGCCCCGGTGGCGGGCAGGCTGTCCAATCGTTTAAATCCTACCCAGATATCGACAGCCGGCGTGGTGATTTTCTCTCTGGGTTTAGGATCTCTGGCTCTGTTGCCGCAAGCGGCGACGGTGAATGATTTTCTCTGGCGCGTGGCGGTTTGCGGGATTGGCTATGGACTGTTCCTGCCGCCGAATAATAAAGAGATGTTCTCGAATGTGGCACCGAACCGAACGGTCACGGCCTCGGGGGTATTGTCGACCGCCAGGACAGCAGGGCAATCCATTGGTGCGGCGCTGGTCGCGATGGTTATTGCACTGTTGAACGGACTGACGGGGCAGGCGGGGGCACAGTTCGCTGTCTATGTCTTCGGGCTGGCCTGTCTTATCTCTGCGCTATCTTCTGTCTCAAGTATGCTGCGCCTGCACCGGTAAGAGAGGTTATGCGTTATGCCCGCCGCAGGATAAATGCCATCCTGCGGCGGGTTTTCTGACGGATGGGTTATTCAGCCATTCACCGGTCAGATGACAAAAAATCCGCATACCCTGCTTTAGTGTCCGCGCTCTTTGACGCGTTAATGGCGATGCTGGCAGTCATGCCCGCCACTAATTCGACCCCGTTGGGCAGATGATCAATATGGATGCGTACCGGAATACGCTGAGCGAGTCGCACCCAGCTAAACGTGGACTCTACATCCGGCAGGCCCTGGCTACCGGGTGCGTCATTGCTATCATCTATCCCGCGACCAATGCTTTCTACGTGGCCTGTCAGCGCTGGTGCATATCCCATCAGCACGATTTTTGCCGTGCTACCGACATGAATACGCTGCATTTTCGTTTCCTCAAAATAACCCACTACCCAGAAACTGCTGGCATCAATAATGGCAACTTTTGTCTCCCCCGCGTTGGCATAATCGCCGGGACGCAGTCTCAGATGCGTGACATAGCCGTCTGCCGGAGAATGAATTATCGCGCGGGAAAGATTGAGCTTTGCCAGTTCCAGCGCGGCCAGTGCCCCCTGATATTCCGCCGCCGCAACGCCCGCCGCACTGCTGGTATTTTGTATATCTTCTTTAGAGATTACCCCGCTAATCTGACTGCGACGTCTGGCAGCATCCTGACGCATTTGCATTTCATTTCGCTTCGCGTCAACCTCAGCCTGAGCGCTGAGTACCGCCAGTTTCAACCATTGCGGATCGATTGAATAAAGAATATCTCCGCGATTAACCCATTGGTTATCCATCACGGCAACGCGGTTTACCGGCCCGGAAACATCTGGCGTGATTTGCACCACATCTGCCCGTACCCGACCGTCACGCGTCCAGGGCGTCTGTGCATAATGTTTCCACAGCATGAAGGCAATAATGGCTGCCACCATGACGGCGCTTAGTGTAAATATATAGCGGCCTAACAG
Organism: Rahnella sp. RcJ3; assembly: GCF_009498575.1. Taxonomy (NCBI): domain Bacteria; kingdom Pseudomonadati; phylum Pseudomonadota; class Gammaproteobacteria; order Enterobacterales; family Yersiniaceae; genus Rahnella; species Rahnella sp. RcJ3. The sequence goes on along the minus strand of NZ_QSNX01000008.1, from coordinate 132,944 downwards.
CGAAAAAAATGGTTTCATACTGATAATCCTGACGCGTCCAGCCCCTGCATTAACAAGGCAAAGATAATAATAAAAGTCGTGAAATCAATGAGCGGCCGGCAGGGTAAACGCCGATAGAATCTGCTAAAAGATAAAAAGGGCGTGATTAAAATCGTGCCGGAAAATGCCATCAAAGCCATGACTAATAAGCCAGGCAAAAAGACGCCACCGATATTAATGTCAGTAATCATGTGACTGTTCCTTATCCCTCTCTTTTAATGCACAGTTTTTTAACGCACAGTGCAGATCAATAATATGCTCAATAAGAGCGTGCGGTTGTTGATGTGAAACCGGCGGGTTAATGGCGAGTATCAGGCTAATACGTTTCTGTAATTCACCGGGCTGCGCACCGCGGGCCAGCAGGTTGAGAAGTGTATTTACCTGTAATGCGGTTTCTCCCTCCAGCTTATTCAGTGAGCGTTTTAAATAAGTCACTGCAAGTCCAATATTTAAATAATGCAGCAGGCTATTTAGCACTGAGTCCGCCGTCTGGTTACTGCGCGGGAGCCGGGGCAGGATCAGGGCAGTTCGATCTATCATCAGATTCACCCAGGCCACATCATTCATGGATGAGAGACCCTTTGCGCGATATCTGATGTCACGGCGACATCGGTGCAGCAGACGACGGATAGCAGAATCCGCCTGTACGGTCTGTAATAAACCCATACTGACCACGGCATAGCCGGTTGCGGCAAATAACGCGACCGCCGTGTTGATGGCAGTGGCAAAGTCACCACTGTAGCGCGCGCCTAATTCAGACAAGATGGGCAGTGTCAGCGTGATGCCCATAGCCATGAACGTGGTGGGCGGTCTGGCCTGCAGAGATCCGGCCAGCAAATAAGCAGGCGCAAGTACCGCAACCAGCACACTAAATTCGGTTACCTGGGGGAGAAGGATGAAGCTATAAATCAGGCTGATAATCACGCCATAGACGGAGCCTGCAATATATTTAACGATATGAGGAACCGGCGTGTCGAAACTGCCAAATAATGTGCAGCAGACGCCGAGAATCGATACCGCTGTGGCGCCATCGGGCCACGCGGAGTAAATCCACAGCAGACAGCCACTGAAGATGATGGCAAACGCCCCCAGCGCTGCACGCGCAGCCGTAAAATGATCCCGGTGATAAACGTAACCTTTTGCCTCTTCGGCTCCATCAATCATATGCTCAGGTTTGGCCAAAAGGAGGACATGAGAAAGCTGTTCGCATTGCTGCAAAAGCATGATTGTCTCTTCCAGCCGTTTGACAAAATTAACGCGCAGCGCTTCTTTAAAATTTAATTCGTCAGCGGATGACCGTTGTTGCAACGCCACACAACGTCGCCGCAGCCTTTCAGCACCGGCCTTACGCGCGGTTGAATCCTCACAGGCGAGCCAGTCTGTGACCTCACTGACCAGCGTCGCAATGCTGTCCGGTAAGAGGTTTAATTCGTGCAGATAATCATGTAACTGGTTACTCACAACCAAAAGCCGCGACAATCTGTCATGTATTAACTGACGTGCTTTACGTGATGATTTTGATATCGCGAAGTCATAGGGCAGATGATGAGCAAACCCGTCAAGGGACTGTAACGTCAGCGCAAGCTGAAGCTGCTTTTCTTTCTCGCCGGCTTCTCTTTTTAACGTGTCAATCACCATCTGGCGGGCATCACGCTGTGTTACCGCGAGCTTGCTGTTGAAAAGACCCGTAATGCGTTTGGGTATGACATAGCGGTGGATAAAGCTGGCACACAGGATCCCGATCATGATCTCCTGTACCCGGGTGATGGCGATGTCAAAAATCGCGCCGGGTTCGAACACCGCAGGAAAACCAATAAGACTTGCCGTGTAGCCCGCCAGAACAAAAGCATAGGCGCGGGGGGTACGGTCAAGCTGCGAAAAATAAAGGCAAAGTGTTATCCAGCCGGTCAGTACCAGACTGCAAATTATCGGTGTGTTGACAAAATTGGGCACAATCACCACCGTCATCGCCGCGCCTGTGATCGTGCCCGTCAGGCGATAAACGCTTCGGCTCAGTGAGGCACCGACGGACGTCTGCGAAACGATATAGACAGTAATAATTGACCAGGAAGGCCTGTCCAGACCGACAGACAAAGCGATGTAATAGGCCAGCATGGCAGCGGTAAACGTCTTGGCTGAATATAACAACGCATTCGCATCGTTAAGAAGCAAGGAGGAGGGGAATGCCCTGCGTAAAGAGTTGAACATGAGAGTAATGGCCCCTGGCAAGCGGTGGTGGCAAAAGAGTCATTTGCGTATACCGGCAATTATTGCCAGATTACTCAGGGGTGGAAATACTCTATACTGCCAGAAAATACCTGAATCCGGCCAATATGACGCTTTCCCGCGACGTTATTTCACTTTTTGATCCCGACTCCACCGGCTGTGCGGCTGTGGCGCGCCACATTGATTTCACCGAGTACGAAGCGGAAGTCCCCGTTCACACCCATCGAAAGGGACAGTTCATTCTTGCCCTTTATGGTGCGGTAACCTGTCGGGCTGAGAATGACATATGGATTGTGCCGCCTCACTGCGGCGTATGGATCCCCGGAGGAACTCCCCATAGTGCGAGAGCCACCTGGAATGCGCATCTCAGCTATTTATTTGTTGAGCCGGGAGCCGCCGCACTACCAGAACAATGCTGCACATTTGCTGTTTCTCCCCTTATTCGCGAACTGATTAGTCGTCTGGTCGGGGAAGATGCGCATTACCCGCCGGACAGCCATGCGGCACGGCTGGCACGGGTCACGCTTGATGAACTGGTGAATATGCCGCAGCAGAATTTTAATTTGCCGGTCTCAGAAAATCCCAAAATACGAGAGATGGCCGATGCGCTGGTCAGCCATCCGCAAGACCGCAGTACATTGCGTGAGTGGGCAAAACGCCTGGCATTAAGTGAACGTTCCCTTGCACGACTTATGGTGCGCGAAACAGGGCTTTCATTCGGACGCTGGCGTCAGCAACTTCATTTAATTATTGCGCTACGGGGGCTTGCCAGCGGCCAGTCCGTACAAAATGTGGCGAATGAATTAGGCTATGAGTCAGTCAATGCTTTCATCACCATGTTTAAGAAGTCTGTCGGCTGCACGCCTGCGCTCTATTTTAGTGAAAGAAAATAAGCCTGATACGGCCCGCGGACGATGACCTTCAATGCGCCGTGGCGAGGCATCTGCTGCCAGAACCCGCAAAATCCCCTGTTGTTAATCAAATAAACTGAATCAGTATGTTAAACAAATGATATTTATTCTCATCCTGAGTCGCGTAAAGTAAACCCATCACTAAGCCCTGTTCCGCATGACAGAGACAGGGCACCGGTTTACGGATTATGAGGATGAAGACGCTATGAAAAAGATTGGATTTTTATCATTCGGGCACTGGACGCCATCCCCCCAGTCGGGCACGCGCTCGGCGGCTGATGCTTTATTGCAATCTATCGATCTGGCCGTCGCAGCCGAAGAACTGGGGGCCGATGGTGCTTATTTCCGGGTGCATCATTTTGCGCGCCAGCTTGCGTCGCCTTTCCCGTTGCTGGCAGCCATCGGCGCGAAAACCCGCAAGATTGAGATCGGTACCGGCGTTATCGATATGCGCTATGAAAATCCGTTGTATATGGCGGAAAGCGCCAGCGCTGCGGATCTGATTTCCGGGGGGCGTTTACAGCTCGGTATCAGCCGTGGTTCGCCTGAGCAGGTCATCGACGGCTGGCGCTATTTTGGTTATCAGCCGGAAGAAGGCGAAACGGAAGCCGATATGGCGCGCCGTCATACAGAGAAACTGCTTGATGTCCTGCGCGGCGAAGGTTTTGCGAAACCTAATCCGCAACCGATGTTTGCGAATCCGCCGGGTTTGTTACGCCCTGAACCCTATTCTGCCGGGCTGCGTGAACGTATCTGGTGGGGCGCGGGCTCGAATGCTACCGCCGTCTGGGCGGCGAAACTGGGCATGAACCTGCAAAGCTCCACGCTGAAAGATGATGAAACCGGCGAGGCGTTCCATATTCAGCAGGCGCAGCAAATTCGCGCTTACCGTCAGGCCTGGGCTGAGGCGGGGCATGAGCGTACACCGCGTGTGTCCGTCAGCCGCAGTATTTTTGCCCTGATGGATGACCGCGACCGCGCGTATTTTGGCGGCAGCGGCGATGATGGCGACAAAGTCGGCTTCCTCGATGAGAAAACCCGGGCGATTTTCGGCCGCAGCTATGCGGCGACACCGGACAGATTGATCAAATTGCTGAAGCAGGATGAAGCGATCGCCGAAGCCGACACCTTATTGCTGACCGTTCCGAATCAGCTCGGCGTCGATTACAACGTGCATGTGATTGAGTCAATCCTCAAATATGTCGCCCCTGAAATGGGCTGGCGTGAATAATCGCTGAAGAAAGTTTCAGAAACCCAAAGCCTGCATGAGGAAACTCAGGCGGGCTTTTTGCATTTTGAGACGCTGACAGAGAAACCTCTGTCAGTCAGGGGCTATTCTATAATCAGAGCGGGTGGCATTTTGGTGATAAAACCCGCAAAAATCGCGTATAAGCCCTAAGGCAAAATCTATCAAATACATAGGGTGATTCAGATGTGACTGGTTTCAATCCGCGTATAGAGTAGCAATGAGACTACATAACAGGAGTGTGAGCATGAGCAGTTCTATTGATGAAGAAGCAAACGACGCAAAGCCAATTGTTGAAGCAGACAGAGAAGCCGGTGCCGGTAAATGTCCTTTCCATGAAGGAAACTCAAATAAAGCCTCTGGCGGCGGGACAACTAACCGTGACTGGTGGCCTAACCAGCTCAGGGTTGACCTGCTGAATCAGCACTCAAATCGCTCAAACCCGTTGGGCGAATCCTTTGATTATCGTAAAGAATTTGCCAAATTAGATTACTCCGCACTGAAAGCCGACCTCAAAGGGGTGCTCACTGCGTCGCAGCCCTGGTGGCCGGCGGACTGGGGCAGCTACATCGGTCTGTTCATTCGTCTGGCATGGCACAGCGCCGGGACGTATCGCTCCGTCGACGGACGCGGCGGTTCCGGTCGCGGCCAGCAGCGCTTCGCCCCGTTAAACTCCTGGCCGGACAACGTCAGTCTGGATAAAGCGCGCCGTCTGTTGTGGCCGGTGAAACAAAAATACGGTCAGAAAATTTCCTGGGCCGATCTGTATATTCTGGCGGGTAACGTCGCGCTGGAAAACTCCGGTTTCCGCACCTTTGGTTTTGGTGCCGGGCGTGAAGACGTCTGGGAACCGGATCTGGACATTAACTGGGGTGATGAAACCACCTGGCTGGAACACCGCCATCCTGAAGAGCTGGCCAAATCGCCGCTGGGCGCAACGGAAATGGGGCTGATTTACGTCAACCCGGAAGGGCCGAATCACAGTGGTGATCCGGCGTCGGCTGCGCCGGCCATTCGTGCCACGTTCGGTAATATGGGCATGAATGATGAAGAGATTGTCGCGTTGATTGCCGGTGGTCACACACTCGGTAAAACACACGGCGCAGGTCCGGCCGATAATGTGGGTGTTGACCCGGAAACCGCACCGATTGAATCACAAGGTCTGGGCTGGAAAAGCAGTCACGGAACCGGTGTCGGTGCGGATGCCATCACCTCCGGCCTGGAAGTTATCTGGTCGCAAACCCCGACGCAGTGGAGCAATTACTTCTTCGAGAACCTGTTCAAATACGAGTGGGTGCAGACCCGCAGCCCGGCAGGGGCGATTCAGTTCGAAGCCGCTGATGCGCCGGACATTATTCCTGATCCGTTCGATACCTCAAAAAAACGCAAACCGACCATGCTGGTGACCGATCTGACGCTGCGTTTTGATCCGGAATTCGAGAAAATTTCCCGTCGTTTCCACGGTGATCCGCAGGCCTTCAACGAAGCTTTTGCCCGTGCATGGTACAAACTGACCCACCGCGATATGGGGCCGAAAGCCCGTTACATCGGACCGGAAGTGCCAAAGGAAGACTTAATCTGGCAGGATCCGTTGCCGGTGCCGGTGTATCACCCGACGGCTGGCGATATCGCGCAGCTTAAAGAGAAAATTGCCGCTTCCGGCCTGAGCGTCAGTGAACTGGTCTCGGTGGCGTGGGCGTCAGCGTCGACCTTCCGTGGCGGTGACAAACGCGGCGGTGCGAACGGTGCGCGTCTGGCGCTGCGTCCGCAAAGAGACTGGGAAGTGAATGCCATTGCAGCCCGCGCGCTGCCTGCTCTGGAAGCTATCCAGCAGTCATTCCAGAAGGTGTCTCTGGCGGATGTGATCGTTTTAGCCGGTTCGGTTGGTATTGAAAAGGCGGCGAAAGCGGCTCATATCGACATCGAAGTGCCTTTCACGCCGGGTCGGGTGGATGCGCGTCAGGATCAGACGGATATTGAGTCGTTCGAACTGCTTAAGCCTAAAGCGGATGGTTTCCGTAACTACCGTGGCGAAACGGCCAATACATCGACTGAAAATCTTCTGATCGACAAGGCTCAGCAACTGACCCTGACCGTGCCGGAATTAACGGTGCTGGTCGGCGGATTACGTGCGCTGGGGGCTAACTACGACGGCAGTAATCTGGGCGTGTTCTCGGAAAAAACCGGTGAGCTGAACACGGATTTCTTCGTCAACCTGCTGGATATGCGTACCGAATGGAAACCTGTTGATGGCTCCGGTGAGCGTTTTGAAGGTCGTGATCGCGTCAGCGGAGAAGTCAGATTCGCCGCCACGCGTGCCGATCTGGTGTTTGGCTCGAATGCCATATTACGTGCCAACGCGGAGGTTTACGCCAGCAGTGACGCCAAAGAGAAGTTCGTGAAAGACTTTGTCGCCGCCTGGACTAAAGTGATGAATCTGGACAGATTCGAGCTTTGATCTGAACTGATCGTTTGAAAGCCAAAAGCCCGCTTAAATTTTATTAAGCGGGCTTTTTTTTCAGTCACGCAATAAAAGAGGATTGTTATCTAATTCCAGGGTGTCGCGTACCTCCCAGCCCCTGAGCTTGCCGGGGTTAAGTAACCCGTCGGGATCAAGACACTTTTTAACCGAAACGACGTCAGGTTTAATTTCTCCCTGTTTACCCTCTTCAATGCGATAAACATGCGGGTTATTTATTTTCACGTCATTATCACGGAAGATTTTCATTATTTCGTTCAGTCTTTCTTCGGTGGAATAACGCACAAGTTGTAAACCGCTGGCGGTGATATTGCCGTCATTGTCACGCAGGAACTCAATATGCGAAATCACCTCGTCGCCGAACAAAGCCGCCATATCGATGATCTGCTGGCGATAATTCGTATAATTAAACGCCGTCTGTAAATAGGTCAGGGTGCTGTCAATTTTCAGCGCGTGCAGCGTGGTGTGGTTCCAGCAATATTCCATCAGCGACGCATTAGCCTCACGCGCCGCGTCGGCAGACTGACGCACTGCGCTGTGCCCGTGGTACTTTTCCAGCAGATGGGCGCAGAAACCTTCGCTTTCCTGCGCAATCACGCTGATCACCGCATGCTGGCTGGCCTGATAATGCCCGTTCAGATGACTGAAATAAGACGGGATCGGCGCGGCAAACAGCGCGAGCTGGCGTTTGACCAGCCCCGGTGAACGGGCAAAGGCGTTGGCATAATCCAGTGCGTCGGTGAAGTCGTCGAACACGTCCAGCCGTTCAATCCACTGATGAACCGGTGCCAGCGCCAGTTCAACCTCAAGCACAATGCCGTTGCTGCCATACGCGTGATGCAGCAGCAATGCCTGCGGGGCGGGCACATGCAGAATGCGCGGTTCGGCTTCCATGGTCATGACTTTTACGCTGAGCACATTGCCCGGTGCGCCGAGCGGGCCGTAGTTAATGGATCCGATACCGCCAAAGCCGCCGCCGTAAAGGCCACCCAGGCTGGCGAGCCGGTAAGTGGAGGGCATGCAGCGCAGTTCCCAGCCTGCCGGACGGGTCAGGGTTTCAATCTCCGCCAGCCGGATCCCCGCCTGTGCCCGCACCACACCGTTAGCCAGTTCGCAAACCTGATTAAACCCGGTCATGTCCACCAGAATTCCGCCTTCCAGCGGCACCAGTTGGCCGTAGTTGCCGGTCGCGCCGCCGCGCAAAATCAGCGGTAACTGGTGCTGAACGCAGGCTTTCACCAGCAAAATCAGCTCTTCTTCGCTGCGCGGCCTGACCACAGCATCGGCCTGTTTGTCTTCCAGTTGCCGTTTCAGCACCGGGCTGAACCAGTGAAAATCACGGGAAAGGCGTTTAACCTTCGGCGTCTGTAAAGTCCAGTCGAGATCAGGCAGCGCCTGCTGAATCAGGGCGAGCACCTGTTGACGTTGTTCGCTGTCCATATTCTTCCTGCCAAAAATGAATGAGGTTAATGAGATTGCACGGCTTCGCTTTCATGCCAGGCGCTCAGGGCGCGCCTCGAAATCCACGACATCACACCAAACAGCGCGATACCGGTGAGTGAAATTAACAGCAGGGCGGCAAACATCAGCGGGATGTCGAGCTGATAGCCCGCCTGCAATATCTGGTAGGCCAGACCGGTGTTATTGCCGCCGGTGCCCGCCACGAATTCAGCCACCACGGCACCAATCAGCGACAGGCCACTGGAAATGCGCAGCGCGCCGAAAAAATACGGCAGCGCAGAAGGGATGCGTAAGCGGATCAGGATTTGCAGACGGCTGGCGCGGCTGAGCTGGAAATAACTCAGCAGGCCGGGCGAGACACTGCGCAACCCCTGCGTGGTGTTAGAAATGATTGGGAACACCGCCATCAGCGTCGAACACACCACCAGCGACAACGTGGTGTCTTTGACCCAGATGATGATCAGCGGCGCGATAGCGACAATCGGCGTCACTTGTAAAAACACGATGTACGGGAACAACGCGGTTTCAACAAAGCGGTTCTGCACCAGCACGAAAGCCACGACCGAACCGATGACGATAGAGAGTAAAAACGAGATCAAAGTGATTTTCAGCGTAAACAGCAGTGACATGGTCAGCGTACCGAAGTTGGTCCACAGGCTTTCCAGCATCACTACCGGCGAAGGCACCAGAAACTGGGGGATTTTGAAATAACTCACCCAGCCCTGCCACAGTAAGACCACCACAATCGCGACCACAGCCGGATACAGCACCTTGCGAAAGGTTTGGTTATTGATCCACGGAGAGGATTTTTGAGTTTGCATAGCGTTACTCCATACCCGATTGGCTGGCTTGCAGCAGGCTGTCCTGCAACTGCTTCGCATAGCGTGAAAATGCCGGACTGACGCGGAAATCGTCGTTGCGCGGGAAGGGTTCGTTAATGGCGATATCTTCCACTACCCGCCCCGGACGGGCGGCCATCATGATCACCCGCTGCGACAGAAATACCGCTTCGTGAATCGAATGCGTGACGAACACCACCGTCAGCCCCTGTTCCCGCCACAGGCGCAGCAGATCGCTGTCGAGCTTGTTGCGGGTGATTTCATCCAGCGCACCAAAAGGTTCATCCATCAGCAGCAGTTTCGGACGCGTCACCAGCCCGCGGGCAATGGAGACGCGCATCTGCATGCCGCCTGACAGTTCGCGCGGCAGGACTTTGGCAAATTTCCCCAGTCCTACCAGTTCCAGTGCTTCACTGACGCGGGTATTGGCTTCGGCTCGCGGCACGCCCGCCAGATCCAGCGGCAAACGCACGTTGTTCTGTACGTTGCTCCACGGCATCAGCGTGGCTTCCTGAAACACGAATGACAGCGGCACCTGCGCTTTTTCACGGCTGTCGCGCCGCCACAGCACCAGTTTGCCGTCGCTGGGTTCCGTCAGCCCGGCGACCATTTTTAACAGCGTACTTTTGCCACAGCCCGACGGGCCGAGCAGGGTGACGAATTCACCCTGATTGATGGTCAGATTGACCGGCAAAAGGGCGCGGGTGCCGTTGCTGTAAATTTTCTCCGCCGACAGCACTTCGATAGCAGGCACGGGCGGCGGATTGGCTGAGCGGACATCGCTCATCACGGTCAATTTAGGGGCTGAATTCATGGCATAACCTTCGCGTCTTTGATCATGTCGAGGGAATAAGTCTGCTCAAACGGCACTTTATCCGCGTCGATCAGCTTGTTTTTCACCAGCATGTCCCAGGTTTTTTTCAGACGCGGTTCAGTGATGATGCCGATACCGCCGGTTTGTGCGTCGCCGCCGGTCACCAGCTCATACTTCTTCATCTGTGCGATGCCGAAGGCAATCTGGTCTGCCCCCATACGCGGGTTGGCCTGAGTGATAAGCTGGTTGCCCGCGGCCGGATCCTGCAAATACTCTTTCCAGCCCTGCATCGAGGCCTTCACGAAAGCGGCCACCGCTGCCGGGCGTTTTTTAACAGTATCCGCCATGCAGATAATCGAGTTGCCATACGGCGGATAACCCCAGTCACTGAGCATGTAGACGTAGAACGGTTTGCCGCCTTTTTCGATCGAGAAAGGTTCGGAGGTGACATAACCCTGTTGCACCAGATTATTGTCTGCCAGGAACGGCTGCACGCTGAAGGTGTACGGGCGGATTTTGGCACTCCCCAGCCCCAGTTCACTTTTCGCCCACGGCCAGAAAGAGGTATATGCCTCGGTGGCCAGCAGGAAGGTTTTGTCTTTCAGTTCCTGACCTTTCTCCACTTTGTCGTGGCTGATAAACACCGTCGGCGAATGCTGGAATACCGTCGCGACTGTCACCGCATGCACGCCTGCCTGCCAGGTTTCCAGCGCCTGACCGTTGTCGCCGAGCGTACAGTCAGCCTGTCCGGCGGCCATCAGTTGCATCACATTGACCTGCGGGCCGCCCATTTTGATGCTGACATCCAGACCGGCGGTTTTGTACAACCCTTTGGCCTGCGCCTGGTAAAAACCGCCGTGCTCCGCCTGCGCGTACCAGTTGGTCAGGAAGGTAAATTTCTCTTCCGCCATGCTGGTGGTGGAAACCCCGGCCAGCAGCACGGCCAGCAGGCTGTAAGTGAAGGGACGCTGTGTTTTCATCTTGAGAATTCCTTTATTCAGAGGCCAGAGAAGACGAAGGAGGAGTGAAGCTGGTTTGCACAAAGCCGTTCCAGTGGTGTTTTCCCCAGGTTGGCTCGCTGCGGGCTTTCCATTGCATGTGATGGATTTCGGTGATCGCCTGCGCCCAGCTTGCCGCCAGCGAATCGAGGATCGCGTGGCCCTGTTCAGCGGTTGCGCCGGTCGGGTCGCCAATGACGCCGCTCGGGCCAAAATCATAGGAAGCCCAGGCAGCGGCAGGGCGGCCCGATGACAGCGTCGGGCACGGGAATTCCGGCGGATAATTGGCGACGGCATGTTCGATGTGGACACATTCCGGTGCCAGCGCCAGCATTACAGCGGTTTCGCTGTGACCGGCATGCATCGCCATTTTCTGCTCCTGCGCGCTCAGGAACTGATTTTCCACGTTGGGCACGCGGAACACGTCGTGAGGGATCATGATCATGTCGCCGTGACGCAGGCGCATTTCCCGCGAGGCCATTTGCAGCACCTGCGGCTGTCCGCCGTGACCGTTAATCATCAGCAGCTTGCGGAATCCGGCGCGATACAGGGATTCGGCAATTTCTAAAACCGTCTGCAACAGCGTGTCGCCGGTTAAGGTCAGCGTGCCGGGGAAATTTAAATGTTCGTCAGATTTGCCGTAGGTGATGGGCGGAATAGCGTAAGCAGGAATAGCTTCCGGCAGCCGCGCCAGCGCATGACCCGCCACGCCGGAGGAGATTACGCTGTCAACCGAACACGGCAGATGCGGCCCGTGCTGCTCAATCGCACCGGTCGGTAAGACGATCACGGTGTTGGCTTTGTCGGGCAGGGCGGCAATGGCCGTCCAGCTCAGAAAAGGGAGAAAACGCGCTGCGGGAATATAACCGTTAATCATGCTGTGCCTCGTGGTCGGACATTTTAGGGTTAGCGGGACTGGGGTAACCAGGCGGTGGCTTCCACCTCAATCAGCACCCCGGCATCTGGCAGCATTTCGCTGACCTGTACCACGGTGGAAACCGGCGGCTGCCCGGGATAAAAGAGTTTTCTGACCCGGCTGTAATACGGGAAGTGATCGAGATTGCGAAAATACTGCACCAGCTTGATCACATCGCTCATTTGCCCGCCTGCGTCTTCAATGGTGTGGCGGATGCTTTCGAGCACATACCAGCTTTGCGCCAGAACCGGCCCCTGTTTGGCGTCAGTGGAGAATTCGCCGGTTTCGCCCAGCAGCAGGCGTGCTTCGGCGGGGATATCCTGAAAACCGCGCACGATGGTCGCCGTCTGCGGGTTAACGGGAATAATGCCGGAGAGAAAAACGAAATCACCGGCACGACGCCACGCGGCATATTTGGCGAGCGGTTTTCCCGCTCCCGCTTCAAGACTCATGGGATAACTCCTGATTCCAGGTACGTTGGTGCGTCAGCCTGCCGTGGTGAATAACCAGACGGGCCGCGCTGTGTAAAGGCCAGGTCAGGCTGTCGCTGCCCGGAAAGAGAACCAGCGTGGCGTCGCTGCCGGGCGCAAGTGGCAGGGCGTTCTGAGCCTCACCGGTCAGTGCGCCGACATCGCAAATAAGCCGTGACTGCTGATCAAAAACGTTTTCAAGCTGAAGCGCGAACAGGGCGCAGCTCAGCGTATCCAGCGGGTCATAACTGCCCGCCGGACAAAAGGCGTCCTGCACGTTATCGCAGCCAAGCAGCATCGGAATGCCCGCCGCCTGTGCTTCTTTCAGCAAGGTGATACCGCGCTGGCGCGGCGTGCGACCTGTGACGGCGTCCTGCAACAGCTGGTTGGTCATCGGCAGCGCAATCAGCGTGACGCGCTGCGCCGCCAGCACACTCAAAATCTCCTGCGCCTGTTGTTCACTGCCGGAAGCCAGCGCACAGCCGTGGCTGCAACAGATATGGCCGCTGAATGTGCTCTCCGACAGGTAATCCGCCAGCCAGCTCAGGCCGTGTGCCACCGGCGAAAGCTCCTCGTCGATATGCAAATCCAGATTCAGTTTCCAGCGTGCGGCACTTTGCATCAGGTGGGTCATCGCCGCCGGATCCCAGTTTGAGGAGTGGATAAATCCGCCCAGCAGACAGTCTTTTCCGCTTTGTGCCACCGCGCGGGCGATGCGGTCAGCCGCTTCGGCATCGGTGAAAAAGCTCAGCGGTGCCAGCGCCACCCGCTCCAGCGTGACACCCGGTTGCGCCATCCCGCCCAGCTCAAGCCAGGCCTGCGGTGGCACCACGTCAAACCAGTCAATGTGAGTGCGCAAACGGGTCACGCCGTTCGCGGCCGCCCAGGTCAGTGCCTTGCCGGCACGCTGGCGAATGTCAGCCGCCGTCCAGTGCTGACGGTCCTGATGCAGGGTTTCAATGGCCGCCAGCAGACCGGGTTTTGACGGGCGGCTGCGGGCAAGGGTGAAGGTTTTATCGAGATGCGCATGGGGTTCAACCAGCCCCGGTAACGCCAGTGCGCCGTGTGCGTTCCACAAATCATCTTGTTCTGGCTGATAAGGCGTCACGGACGCAATTTTGCCTGCATCAAAACGCACATCTGCCGTCACCGGTTCGCCTGCCTGCAAAGGCCATCCGTCGGGCAGCAACCACGCGGGGAGGCGAACGTTAGCAATGCCATTAAGTGTTGCAGCGGGGGTGGGAATGTTCATCGTCAGGCTCCGCGTGGACATTACAGGTCGAGGACCAGAACGGGACTTTTGGATCGCGAACAGCACAGCGTTATCTGCGTGTTCTCCGCTTTCTCTTCTTCAGTCAGCACGCAGTCGCGGTGATCGGGAATACCGTCGATCACGTCAGTAATACAGGAGCCGCAAATACCCTGTTCGCACGACAGCATAATATCGACTCTGGCACTTAATAAAATTTCAGCAATCGTCTGGTGCGGGCCGACTAAATAACGTTGTCCGGTGGAGTTAAGCTGAATATGAAATGCCTGGCTGTCGGCTTCATTATTCAGATTCGCATTACTGAACCGTTCGAAAGATAATTGATTTTCCTGCCAGTGATGGGTCTGCATAATGTCTTTAAGCCGCTGAATAAATCCGTCCGGGCCGCAGGCCAGCACCCGGGTATTCTCATCCGGCTGCAACAAACTCAGTGGCGTGTTATGGCGCAGGGAATCGTTTGCGCTGCTGTCATGAAAAAAGACGTGTTTCGCTAAGGCAGGCGCGGTTAAACGCGGCAGAAACGCAATGTGTTCCCTGTCTGAAACAGAGTAATGCAGTTCAAATTCAATCTGTTGCTCAGCCAGGTGTTCCGCCATCGCCAGCAACGGCGTGATGCCGATCCCCCCGGCAAACAGTAAATATCGCCCGGCCTGTGGCAGCGGAAAATGATTGCGCGGTGCCGAGATCATCAGGTTATCGCCGGGGCGGAAATGATGATGAATGAAGTGCGAGCCGCCGGTGGAGTTTTCCGCCAGTTTGACGCAAATTTCATAATATTCACCGCTGCTGTTTTCACTGCACAAAGAATACTGGCGCGGGCCGAGTTCGGGAATAAAAACGTCAATGTGTGCTCCCGGTAAATAAGCCGGTAATAAACTTCCTTGCTGCGCAACAAGCTGCAGGGAAATATTCCCGACACCGTTGATATTGGCGGTTTTAATTGTGACAGGGATTAATCCGGCATCTTTCATCGTCATTTACCGTATTGACTCTGGTGAAACATTCATAAAAAGGGGAGTTGGTCCGTTTGCCGCATAACCCGCTGTCTTAACGCGCATTACTGCGCGGAGCCGGCCTGATGAGCGGTGAAACGATTGTTCCCGTTGCAATGAAAGCTACGTTATTGTTATAAAACTGTTGCGTCCAGCGCTTTGATTCGCACATCCCGTTGCATAAAAGAGAGCACTCATTATGTTCGCATTCTCCCGGTTTCTGCTGTACTTCACTGAGGTCGCCCGCCAGGGATCGTTCCGTAAGGCGTCGGAAACCCTGCACGTTGCCGCATCGTCAATTGACCGGCAGATATTGCGGGTTGAAAAAGAATTAGCCATGCCGCTGTTTGAGCGACACCCCACCGGGCTGCGGCTGACGGCGGCGGGCGAGCTGTTACTGCATGCTGCCAATAACTGGAAAAAGGATTTCTCGCGTGTCTGCGAACAGCTCGACGATCTGCGCGGGTTACGGCGCGGACACGTGCGCATTGCCACCATCGATGCCATCAACCGGCAGTTTTTCTCGTCGATGCTCAAAAAGGTGCATCTCGAGTATCCGAACATTTCATTCACCCTGACCACCATGAACAACGTGGACATCCAGCAGGCGCTGATGTCGGGCGATGCTGATTTCGGACTGATGCTGAATCCGCAAAGCTCCCGCGAGTTGCAGGTGCGGGCTTTTGCCGAAATCGATTTGGGTGTTGTTGTGCCGAAAGGGCACCCGCTCGGGGGCAGAAGCGGCGTGCGTTTTAATCAGTGCATGGAATATCCGTTTATCCTGCCCGCCGCGCCGCTGATGCTGGCCGAGCCGGTGCAGGCGCTGATGAATATCAACGGCGACATGATTCATGAGGTCGCGGTATCGAATAACATCCACATGATCCGCTCGCTGATTAAGGAGAAAATGGGCATCGGCATTCTGTGCTGGCTCGATATCATGGATGAGGTGGAAAGCGAGGAACTGCAGTTTATTCCGCTGACCGATCCGCAGTTAAAAACCTTCACGCTCTCCCTGTGCGTCGCCCCTTCACGACAACTTTCTCTGGCCGCTTCGATGATGCTTAAACAACTGGAGATGCTATTCAGCCAGATCCAGACGCCGGGGCGCAACCGGCACTGATTTGCACTGATTTGGTGCCTGGCGCTCTGTGATGAATCAAAGGTTGCAGGGGGTGAGACCTGTTTATCCCGACAACGCGCAGGGAAAGCGGGTCTGCGAAGTTGGCATCGTTTTTGTATAGTTAAACGTGAGTAGAAGCGGTCAGTGCAGGCAACTGCGCGGGACATTGCTCAGCAACCATTTCGCGGTTCATTTTGAGCCGGTCAGGGGGCTGAGCCGCGTTTGCTTATCCTCCCTCCGGCGATGATTAGGAGAGGAGCAATGAAGTCAATTTCCCGCATTCCCCTGTCTTGCTGCGTGCTGAGCACGCTGATTGCTGGTGCTTTCTCACTGTCGGCGCAGGCCGATGAGAAAATCGCGCTGCTGACTTCCTGGTACGCGCAGGCTGAACAGGGCGGCTATTATCAGGCGCTGGCGACGGGCATTTACAAACGTTACGGGCTGGATGTCAGTATTCAGTCCGGCGGCCCGCAGATCAACGGCATGCAGTTACTGTTGTCAAAACGCGCGGATGTGATCATCGGTTATGACCTCCAGTTGCTCGAATCCGTGCAGCGTGGTTTTCAGGCCAAAGCTATCGCCGCCCCTTTCCAGTTCGACCCGCAGGGTTTACTGACGCATGCGTCCGTGACGTCGCTCGACGGCCTGAAAGACAAAACCATTCTGGTGTCCAGCTCCGGGCAATCGACCTGGTGGCCGTGGCTTAAGGCGCGTTATCAGCTCAGTGATTCTCAGGTTCGTCCGTATACCTTCAACATTCAGCCTTTCGTCGCCGACGGGAACGTGGCGCAACAGGCGTATGTCAGCTCTGAAGTGTTTCAGGCGCAGAAGGCTGGCGTGAAATCCAATTTCTTCCTGTTCTCGGAGCACGGCTATCCGCCTTACGGTGGCATTCTGATCACCCGTCCTGAGCTTATCAGCAGCCGGAAAGACGCGATGGCGAAGTTCGTAAAGGCGTCGATGGAAGGCTGGGTGAGTTATCTGCAAAACCCGGCGGCGGGTAATGCGCTGATCAAAAAAGATAACCCGAAGATGACCGACGACCTGCTGGCCTGGGGTGTTGAGCAAATCCAGGCGCACCACCTGATTGATGGCGGCGACGCGGCGACGCAGGGCTGGGGCACCATGACCGAAGCCCGCTGGCAGAAAACCCGTGATTTCATGGTGAACGCCAAACTGCTAAACGCGGATACCGACTGGAAGCAGGCGTATACCACCGAATTTGTTGAGCACATGCAGGTTAAACCCTGAGGAGTGTTGCCATGTCATCTGACTCTTTACTGATTAAAAATGCGCACGCCATCCTCACCGGTCTGCCGGGAGAAGCCGCGCGTCACGCCGGGCCGGATATCCGTGTGCGTGATGGCGTCATCGAGGCGATCGGCCCCCTGACGGCGTTGCCCGGCGAGCGCCTGATGGATGCCCGCGACTGCGTGGTCTATCCGGCCTGGGTCAATACGCATCATCATCTGTTTCAGTCATTGCTCAAAGGCGAACCGCAGGGGCTGAACAAAAGTCTCACTGCATGGCTAAGCGCGACGCCTTACCGCTTTCGCGCCACGTTTGATGAATCCACCTTTCGCCTCGCGGTGCGTATCGGCCTGACCGAACTGCTGCGTTCCGGCTGCGCCACCGTGGCGGATCACAATTATCTTTACTGGCCGGATATGCCGTTCGATACCTCGGAAATCCTGTTCAGTGAAGGGGAGGCGCTGGGCATGCGCATTGTGTTGTGCCGGGGCGGCGCAACGCAGGGACGGGCGATTGAGCAGGATTTACCGCAGGCGCTGCGACCGGAAAATTTCGACCACTATATGGCGGACATGGAACGGCTGGTTGGCCGCTATCACGATCCAAAACCGGCGTCTCTGCGCCGGGTGGTGATGGCACCGACGACGCTGCTGCATTCTGCGCCCGGTGCGCAGTTGCGTGAAATGGCGAAACTGGCGCGCAGTTTAGGTATCCGGCTGCACAGCCATTTGTCAGAAACCGTGGATTATCTCGATGCGGCGCGCGCTAAATTCGACATGACGCCGGTGCAGTTTTGTGCGGAACACGACTGGCTGGGGGACGACGTGTGGTTTGCGCATCTGGTTAAGTTACTGCCGCAGGAGATTGCGATGCTGGGGCAAACCCGTACCGGTATCGCGCACTGCCCGCAAAGTAACGGGCGTCTGGGCAGCGGCATCGCTGATTTGCTGGCGCTGGAACAGGCTGGCGTACCGGTTTCGCTGGGTGTTGACGGCGCGGCATCCAACGAAGCCGCGGATATGCAAAGTGAAGCGCATGCCGCCTGGCTGTTGCAGCGCGCCCGAAAAGGCATGCTGGCGAAGCCGCGCTATGACGGCGGCACCTTTGAGGGCGGCGGCGATGCGGCATCCATCGAAGACGTGGTGCGCTGGGGCAGCGCGGGCGGGGCGCAGATCCTCGGCCTGCAACAGAGTGGCACCGTGCAGGTGGGCATGCTGGCGGATATCGCCATTTACCGGCTGGACGACCCGCGTTACTTCGGTTTGCACGACATGGCAATCGGTCCGGTGGCCTGCGGCGGCCGCGCCTCACTGAAGGCGCTGATGGTCAATGGCCGCGTCATCGTCGAAAACGACGTCATTCCCGGTCTCGATCTGGACGCCATGCGCCATGAGGCAATGTCTGCCGTTCGTACCCTGCAACAGCGCGCTGCGGGCCAACCTAATTGATTCTGAAGGATAAAAAAATGACACAATCCACTCACACATCATCAGCTCAAACACAAGGCTATGCATTACAGGAACTGGAGAAAGAAGCGGGAATGGGCGCGATGGGCGAAGAGACATTTACCCGCGAAGTGCGTTGCATCGATCTTTCAGATTTCGAAAACCGTAAAAGTGAGATCGCCGACGAACTCTGGCGTGCAGCGGTGGAAATCGGCTTCTTTCAGGTGAGCAATCACGGCATTGCGCTGGCCGATATCCGTCAGGCATTCAGCATGACAGAAGATTTCTTCTCGCTGCCCGACGAAGTCAAAGCGCAGTATCCGCTGGCGCGTAACGCCGGTTGGGAAAATAAGTCTCAGGTACGTCCGTCGACCCGAACGCCGGATCAGAAAGAGTCCTACCAGATCACCCGTCCGCTGATGGAGTCGCTGTGGCCGGGCGAACAGGAACTGCCAGCCTTTAAAGACACCATGCTGAGTTTTGAATCGCAATGCTGGCAACTGGGCATGAAATTGCTTTCCTGTTTTGCGCTCAGACTGGGTTTCCCCGAACACTTTTTCGAGCAGGCACACAATCCTGATCAGCAAACCTATCAGAGTACGCTGCGTATGTTGCACTACTATGCCACTGAACAATCGGAACAAGGGATGTGGCGTGCCGGTGCGCACACGGATTTTGACTGTCTGACGCTGCTGTTCCAGCGTCCCGGTCAGGGCGGCTTGCAGGTTTGTCCGGGCAAGGATCGCGAAAGCCAGCAGTGGACCAGTATCGAACCGCGCGAAGACGTGATCACCTGTAATATCGGCGACATGCTGATGCGCTGGAGCGACGATCAGTTGCCATCAAACTTCCATCGGGTGAGAAGTCCGCTGCCCGGCGAATATCAGGGCGCGCGCTACAGTCTGGCGTTTTTCTGTCAGGCCAATAAAGACGTCGAGATTTTGGGGCCACAGGCGAAATATCCGGCCATCAGCGCGGAAGCTTATCTGCAACAGCGCATTCAGGCGAATTTCGCTAAAGGGTAAGCGGTCATAAAAAACAAAAAGCCCGCTGAGTTTACTCACGCGGGCTTTTTTGTCTCTGTCAGGCGGTGGTATTGATATTGCGACCGATTGCCGGATTAGCAGGTAACGCGGGGATCGCGTCAATCATGCTGGTCACTGCCGTCTGCTGACTATCCAGCGACTTTTTCAGCAGGATATTGTTGACCTGAGTGCTGGTATCCAGACTATTAAGGCCGGTCGCCAGCGATGCAATTTGCGAAACATCCATTTTGTTCTCCTGTTCGGTACAACATAAAAGGAACTGATGCGGGCGTGAAACTGAAAGGTTATCGGCAGTTTCCGTAATAACTGTAGCGATAAATACTGCTGACGGAGCAGCCGCTTAAAGACGCTCCGATTCCGCACGCAAGTGGAAAAGGCTCTGTAGCCTGTATCGCCTCAGGAATTACGGTTATAATCGCACAAATTATTCAACGGATTTAGAAACGAAAATGACAAAACTCTCCTTACAAGAGCAACTGCTGAAAGCAGGATTAGTCACCAGCAAAAAAATGGACAAAGTGCAGAGAACGGCGAAAAAATCACGCGTTCAGGCGCGCGAGGCCAGAGAGGCGGTGGAAGAAAATAAAAAAGCGCAGATGGAGCGTGATAAGCAACTGAGCGAACAACAAAAACAAGCTGCCTTATCTAAAGAGTATAAAGCGCAGGTGAAGCAACTGATTGAAATGAACAAAATCGTCATTTCAACAGGCAATATTGATTTTAACTTCACCGATAATAATCTGATTAAAAAAATGGTGGTAGATAAGACCACCCAGTCTCAGCTGATTAGTGGTCGTCTTGCCATCGCGCGTCTGGTTGCTGATCACAGCGGCGAGACGCAATATGCCATTATCCCCGCAAGCGTTGCGGATAAAATTGCCCAGCGCGATGCCAACAGTATTGTATTAAACAGCGCGCTGAGTCAGGAAGAGCAGGATGAAGAAGATCCGTATGCTGATTTCAAAGTGCCGGATGATTTGATGTGGTAGTTCCGCTTGCCCGGCGCTGCCCGTGACGGATAATGACACTCAGTTACGGGCATCTGCCGGGGCGTCTGAATACAGCCACTTTTCTGCCGCCGCGCGGATCCGGTGTTAACCTGAGACGATCAGTAGGGGATGCCCTCACCAAAAGCGCCGTCAGTTAAACAAATCTCTGCTGCGAAAAGGGCGCCCTGACGCAAGCTTTGGGACAGCGTATCGCCTTTAACATGCGCCAGCAAAAAAGCCGTGATAAAAGCATCTCCTGCCCCAAGCGTGTCTGCCGGCGTGATATTTTCCGATGGCTGACTGATCCAGATACTGCCATTGAACAGTAACGCCCCCTCAGACCCGCGCGTTGCAACAGGCAGGCGACATCCCGCATGCCATGCCGTTTCCAGTATCTCGCGGGTTTCTTCCATGCTGCGTTCAGCGCATGAGAAAAACCCGTAGTCTAACTGACGACATAACGGGCCTATCTTTCCGGCATCAAAATCATCAGAAAAATCATAGGATAAGCTGCCGGGTAGCATACTTAATTCGGGCAATAGCGCATCAACATAGCTATAAGCGCTGGTATGTATCAGCGAAAACTGACCTAGCCAGGGCATATCGGTTAACACAAAATCCATCGACGTCGTCTGCCGGATCCCCCCGGCGTTGGAGTCAATAAACCGTCGCTCCCCCTGATCAACGGTCAGACTGGCATAACCATTTTCACCCGGTACGACCCGGCAATGAGAGGTATCAATCTCCCTTGCTGCCAGGACGCGGCGAATATGTTCTGCCGCGCTGTCGTCGCCGAAAACGCCCAGATACGCCGCATTTGCGGATAATAAGCGGGCGTACACACTGAAGTTAAGCGCGTTTCCTCCCGGATAACCGATACCTGTGTGGGTATACCGGTCAATCACGTTATCGCCCAGGCCAAGTACTCTCATGTTGTCATCTCCTAATAAGCGACCTGTCCCATGTATCGTCGTGTTTCCAGCGGATGTTGACGTATCTTCGCTAATGCCGCGCGATATTCGCACATAACACTGTAGAAGAGGACGGGGTTAAAATACTCCACCACGCTGGCGGGTATGACGCCAAGCCCCAGCTCTTTTGCATCCACAATTTCCACCTTATTTCCGTACTGCCGAAGGAAATCGCGCACTCTTTCATCAAGTGCCCTGGTGCGGCCTTCGTTCATCATCAGGATCCAGGGGGTATTCATATCTGTCACTTCAAACGGACCATGGAAGAATTCGCCGCTATGAATTGATGCCGCATTCAGCCACTGCATCTCCATTAATGAACATATGGCAAAACCATAAGCATGTCCGTAGGAAGCCCCGCTGGACAGAATGTAGAAAAGTGATTCCCGGCTGTAGCGCTCAGCAAAGGCGGCGCAGCGCGCCTGAACCTGCTGTCTGGCCCGGAATATAATCCCATCAATTTGCGCCATGCCTGCCTGGAAATCGGCATATCCGGCATAACCCCCGGTCTGTTGCAAGGCTTCGACGCAAAGACTCAAAATGATTGCCATCGGGTTATTAATCACCTGGCTGTCATCTCCCCAGGCATAAAGCAAATTACTGTCAGAAAAGCCGATAAGGTCTGCATTTTCATTGTGCGTCAGTGTCACCGTAACGCTGCCCCGGCTTTGGGCCAGTTTGGCCGCTGCGACAGACTCTGCGGTATTCCCGCCATGTGAGCAAACAATCGTCAGGGATTGAGGGCCTAATGTCTTTGGCGCGGCATGAACAAACTCGTTTGCGGTCATCATGTAACTGTGTAAAGCCGTCGACTCACTGTTAAGAAAATAATTTGCCGGATACATATCCACCAGCGACCCGCCGCAGGCCACAAGAAACACCTGGCTCAGTCCCCCCTGCGGAAGGAAGCGCTGTTCGATAAGAGAGGAGATAATTGCTGAAGTATTCATAAATCAGTCACCGTACACATTGAAATTGAAATATTTTTTAGCCAGCCGGTCATAAGTACCGTCATTGCGTATCGCCTTAATCGCCCCGTTGAGTTGTTCCAGCAGTTCGCTATTTTGCTTCGAAATGCCAATACCGGTACCCGGGCCAAAAATGGCATCATCTTTTACCTGCGGTTCAATCAGGCTGAAATTCTTTCCCTGGGGTTTGTCCAGCAACGCGGTGGTCACCACCGTCGCATCGTCCAGCGTCGCGTCCAGACGGCCGACGACTAAATCGGCGTAAACTGCCTCTGCTGCGGGATAGGAAACCAGTTCGACGCCTTGTGATTGCCAGTGTTTCTTCGCGTAGGCTTCGAACACTGAGCCTTGCTGCACGCCCACACGCTTACCACGCAGAGATTCGGCCAGAGGTTTGAGGCCGCTGTCTTTTGAAGCCACCAGATACGCCGGTGTGTTGAATAATTTATCGGAGAAGTTGATCGCTTTTTTACGCTCATCTGTAATCGACAACGAAGAAATAATGGCATCGAATTTACGCGCCTGAAGCGCGGGGATCAGACCATCAAATCCGTTTTCAACCCAAACACATTTCGCCTTGAGCTGAGCGCAAATCGCATTACCCAGATCAATATCAAACCCCTGCAGGCTGCCATCGGCAGCTTTAAACTCAAAGGGCGGAAATGTCGCGTCAGTACCAAACCGGATTTGTTGCTGCGCTGATGCGTGACCGGAAAGCCCGATCATCGCAAGGCCAAGGGAAAATAGGGCAAGCGTTTTTTTCATCATTCACTCCCGTTAAATATACCGTAAAATGTACCATGAAAGATATACGCCAGCAGGTAAGAATACGCAATCAATTTAATGATTTTAATCAGGTATAATAATAAGTTATGATGTTATGGTCTGTTTTTTTATCGGTGATTACCGTTCTGTGAAGGATATTTCCGGTGACAGATCAACGACTCATTGGCTAGAATAACCCCTGTTTTTTAATTTTATTGGGCTATAAAACAGACCATGACTGAGTTAAGTGAAAGTAAACGCCGCCCGCGGAAAGCCTATCTGGCGGCCAGGCAGGTGCTGCTGAATTTGTTAAACACGGAATTCAACGAAGGTGATCAAATTCCGGCAGAACGTGATCTGTCGGGCCTGTTGGGTATCAGCAGGATGACATTACGAAAAATTACAGATGAGCTTGTGAGCAGCGGAATGCTGGAAAGGCGGGGAAACCAGGGGACATGGCTGACTGAGACCACGATACAGCGGCCACTGACGCAGACAATCGAGCACGGCATCAGCAAAATCACGGAGTTAAATGGTGCGGTAGCGGGCAGCCGGTTGATTTATTTTCAGGAGGCCCAAGCCAGCCCGCGTATTGCCGCATTACTAAAAATTCAGGCTGGCGACCCTTTGGTGATGATTAAACGCCTGCGTCTCGCTGACGGTGAGCCTTTTTGTCTGGAAACCAGCTACCTGCCAAGGGCGATTATTCCGGACCTGACCGCTGAGATGCTTGAGCAGAGCGGTTCGCTGTATCGTCTTCTGGCAGAAAACTACGGTGTTTTAGGCGTTTCAGACGAAGGCACGCTCCGCGTGACCCTAATGAATGAAGAAGAACAGACGTTATTAAATGCACAACCCCATAGTCCTGCTCTGGTGTATCGGGGGGTGATTACTGACCGCTTGAATCAACCGGTTGAATATTTAGTGTCAGTAAACCATCCCCAGCGGGTGACATTTCGCATAAGCCACGGTAAATAGGTTTCAGTTCAGGCTCATGAATCACCAGACATTCCGGTGCTCAAAATCCGGCTGCGGCAAACCTCCAGAATCTCATCCGCAAGAGACGAATCATCAGGGCAGGCGCGGGATAACACCAGCGCACCGACAAGATGGGCAATCGTGTCAATCAGGTCGGCACGCGTGCTGCCTTCCACCTCTTTTTCGTTTCCTAAAACTGCCAGCTGACGTTCAATTCCGGCGGCAAATGCCGCCCTGATTGACGCAGACTGACGGGCTGTATCGGCGCCCAGTGCCGACATCACACAACCTTTTCCCATATCAGCCCGATGTTGTCGGGAGAGGTAGTATTCAATAAATTTTTCCCGGTCCACACCTGCCGTGCTTTCTGCGGATCGCCTGAAACCGCAGCTCATCGCCTCCGACATCAGATCAGCCTTGGAACCAAAGTGTTTGTAGAATCCGCCGTGGGTTAAGCCTGCCGCAGACATCAGTTCCGCGACGCCCACGCCATCGTAACCGCGCTCACGAAAAAGTTCTGAGGCCGTTTCTACAATGCGCATCCGGTTTTCCCGAACCTGCTCTTTTGACACTTTCATGCTTTCCTGCCCCTCTCAAAAATAGGGTTTAAGTATACATTGATGATGACCATAATCAAACCGGTTGACTTTATAGATGATGACCATCATCATTACATTAACCTTTGACCCACCACTTAGCAGGCGAATGAACATGACCAACCGACCACTATTTCAACCCTATGATCTTGGCTCAATAACACTGGCCAACCACATCGTGATGGCACCGCTGACACGTAACCGGGCCGGAGCGGGGCTGGTGCCGGGCGAACTGGCGGCGACCTACTACGCCCAGCGTGCCACCGCAGGATTGCTGATTACCGAAGCGACGCAGATCTCCGCACAGGCGCAGGGTTATCAGGATACACCGGGGATCTATACACAAGCTCAGATCGATGGCTGGCGCAAAGTGACTGACGCCGTGCATGCCAAAGGCGGGCGCATATTTGTACAGTTATGGCACGTGGGACGAATTTCGCATGTCGATTTACAGCCCGGTGGCGCTGCGCCGGTTGCGCCGTCCGCCATCCGTGCTGAGACCAAGACCTTTGTGAATAACGGTTTTGCTGATGTCTCTGAACCACGTGCGCTGGCGTTGCAGGAAATACCGGGGATTATCGACGATTTCAGAAAGGCATCGGCCAATGCCATTGCCGCCGGATTTGACGGCGTGGAGATCCACGGCGCGAATGGATATCTGCTGGAACAGTTCCTGAAAGACGGCGCAAACCAGCGTACCGATGAGTACGGCGGCTCTGTCGGGAATCGTGCGCGCCTGCTGCTGGAAGTCACGGCGGCCGTAAAAGATGAGATCGGCGCAGAACGCACTGGCGTACGCATTTCACCGGTGTCACCTGCTAATGCGATTTCATGCAGTGATCCGCAGCCACAATATGATTACCTCGCTGAACAACTCGATGCATTGGGCATCGTGTATCTCCATGTGGTTGAAGGCGCGACGGGCGGCCCGCGTGATGTATCACCGTTCGATTACGACTCCCTGCGCCGCCGTTTTAAAAACACCTACATCGGTAACAATGGCTATGACCTGGAACTGGCGTCCGCTCAGCTTGCGCAAGGCAAAGCCGATCTGTTCGCGTTCGGTCGTCCGTTCATCTCCAACCCGGATCTGGTTGAAAGGCTGAAGACGGGCGCGCCTCTGGCCTCGCTCAATCCTGAAACTCTTTATGGCGGTGGCGCAGCGGGATATACCGATTACCCGTCGCTGACGGAGACCAGCAAGTAAAGCCCTACCTACATCGCACATTGCGGATTTTGTTTACACATTAAGAAAGAAGATCAACTTATGACTAAAGCTTCAGTTCTCATCACCGGCGCATCCACGGGTATTGGTGCTGTTTACGCGGAACGGTTTGCCCGCCGGGGCCACGACCTGGTTCTGGTCGCGCGCGACAAAGCGAAGTTAGAAACACTGGCCGCGCGTCTGCGACAGGAAAATGGCATTTCTGTCGACGTTCTGCCTGCCGACCTCACGCAAACGCGTGATTTAGCCGCGGTCGAAGCCCGTCTGCGTGAAGACACACGGATTGGCATCCTTATCAATAATGCGGGTATCGCGCAGTCCGGCAGTTTTACCGAGCAGACGCCTGATTCGATAGAAAGCCTTATCGCGCTTAACGTCACCGCCCTGACCAGACTGACCAGCGCCGTGGCACCACGCTTTGTGCAAGCGGGGGGAGGATCGATCGTCAACATCAGTTCCATCGTCGGACTCGCCCCGGAATTTGCCATGACGGTTTACGGTGCAACCAAAGCCTTTGTGCTTTTCCTGTCTCAGGGAATGAATGTCGAGCTGTCATCTAAAGGCATTTATATCCAGGCGGTGCTCCCTGCGGGCACTTATACGGAAATCTGGGACCGTGCGGGTATCGACATCAGTAACTCGGCAAAATTCATGGAAGTGGGCGAGTTAGTGGATGCCGCACTGGTGGGCTTTGACCGCCGTGAACTGGTCACCATCCCGCCTTTACATAATGCTGCCCGCTGGGACACCCTCGATGCTTCACGTCAGGCGCTGCTCTCAGACATCAAACAAGATGAAGCCGCTGAACGATATAAAACACGGTAATCAATGAGGTGCACTGTGCAGAACGGTCTTCCGGCTGTTCTGCACAGCGGTAAATCCGACATAAATCCCTTACAGCCTGTCCTCTCATCAGCGATGAGAAACCTTAAACACATCATGAAGGCCTTATTCAGCATGACAAAAAAACGTGTAGCACTGGTTACCGGTGCGTCCTCAGGTATTGGCGAAGCGTCTGCCCGTAAACTTTTAGCCGCTGGATTTACTGTATATGGCACGAGCCGGCGTGGTTCACAGGCGGGAAAACATCCGTTTCCGTTACTGACGCTGGATGTGACCGACGACGCTTCTGTCGGAGCCGCCATTGAGGAGTTGCTGCGTCTGGAGGGGCAGATCGATGTTCTGGTGAACAATGCGGGCTTTGGGGTCGCTCCGGCGGCGGCGGAAGAAAGTTCTGTCGATCAGGCCAAACACATTTTCGACACCAACTTTCTGGGCATCGTCAGGTTGAGCCGGGCAGTGATCCCTTATATGCGCCGTCAGGGCAGCGGACGCATCATCAATATCGGTTCGATACTCGGCATCGTTCCGTTGCCGTATGTGGCACTTTATGCGGCCAGTAAGCATGCGGTGGAAGGGTATTCGGGTGCACTGGATCATGAACTGCGCACGCAGGGCATCAGAGTTTCGGTCATCGAACCTGCTTACATGAAAACACAGTTTGAAGCCAATAATATCGAGCCGGATGCCAGGCTGGAAGAGTATGACCAGATCCGGGCTAAGCTGACGAAAGTGGTGAGCAAGGCAATGGCTGAGGCGGAAAGTCCGGAGGTGGTGGCTGACGTGGTGGTTAAAGCGGCTCAGACTTCACGTCCAAAGATTCGCTATACGGCGGGAAAGCTGGCTGGTCAGTTGAATTTTATTCTCAGATTCGCCCCTGTGTCATTCCTGGATAAGGTGGTGCGCAAAAGTCTTCAGCTTGATGCGAAAAAATAAATGAAGAATAAGACGATGAAAGCATTTACGTTTAAACGCTACGGTAAATCCCTGAGCCGTACACTAATCAGATATCTTTGACACTGACGCTTGTTTGGCGCAGGCGGATACGTCGGTTAATCCTGAGGATTTTAGCGGTCAAAAACGACACTCTGAGTTCGGAGTGTCATTCGACATTGGAAAAAAGAGTATTTCATTTCAGCGGGTTATTTGCGCAGCGGGGTTTTCCTGAATTTCCGATAAAACCGTATCAGAAGCCACATGCCAGGGGGTAAGCGCCGCCATTCGTGCAAGAACCTCAACCCCCTGCGACATACCGGGTGCAGCAGATGACATATCCTGCCCCAGTTCCCCGAGGTTGATGGACGGGTGATAACCCGCATATTCAGCACAGTCTTTCAGACCGTTAAGGACAAGCTGGCGGGCAGTGTCATCCGCCATACCTTTCCCGGTCAGCCAGCACGCTAAGCCCTCCGCCAGAAAATAAAAGCCATGACTCATACAAAGACTGACCGTGGCTAAGTCAAAGTCCGGCTCGTCAGGCAATACGGTCAGGGGGCCCAGCAGGGAAAATAAACGCTGAACCTCTTGATCAGCACCAGTCAGGATCACGCTCGATTTATTGATTTCAGCGGCGAAGGAAAACATCAGTCTGACACAATCAGTGTGTCTGAATAGCTTTCGCAGACTCTGTGATGGCAGCCCCGGCACCAGTGAAACCAGCGTTTGCGCGCTTCGCAACTGCACCTGATTGGCCATTTCATTCAGAGCATGGCGATCTACGCCGGTAATAATGACATCAGTCTCATTGATGACATCCTGGTAACTGTCCAGCGTCCAGCAGGGGAACTCTCTTCCCAGCTTGCGCGCGCGTTCGTTGTTTCCCGAAACCAGAAATACCTGTGCATCAGGCGCGGCAAGAAACAATCCTCGTACCAGTTTTTCAGTTAACGCGTCTACCTCCAGAATACCTATCCTTTTCATCAGTCCCCCGGTTATCAGTACGGCTCTGTCGTGTTATCAACGGTAAAAAGGTCGTCTCGTCTGTGACACAAGTAAGGGAAGATCTGCGGCATCTTATGGTGTGGCCGTTTCCGGTGGCTGCCAGCCTCCGCCGAGCGCCCTGAACGTTGCAACAGCCGCGCGCGCAGATTCTGTCTGCGCCTGCGCCCTGGCGTCGGAAGCCTGTAACAGGGTTTCATCGTTGTGCAGGACGTCCATCAGGCTGGCCGTTCCCTGCCGGTAAGCGATAAAAGATGACTGGCGGGCGCTGGCCAGGGCGGTTTCACCGCGGGTCAGCGTGGCGGCCTGTGTTTCACGATTGACCAGAGCAGAGAAAGCATTTTCGACGTCTTCGGTGGCGCGTAATACCGACAGGCGATAGGCCGCGAGCGCTTCGGCTTCCTGGCCTTTCGCCTGATCTATCTGGGCGTTGATGCGACCAAAATCGAAGAGCCGCCAGCGCAGTCCCAGCACGGCTGCCGACTGGCTGGCACCGCCGGAGAACAGGTTGTCGCCCGACACAGCCGTCGCGCTGCCGAGCAGGGCACTGAGTGAAAACTTCGGATAATACTCACTGACCGCCACGCCGATACGTGCACTCGACGCCGCGAGATGGCGCTCCGCCACGATAATATCGGGTCTGCGGCGCAACAGGTCGGCAGGTGTGCCCGTTGAGGTTATCTGCGGAGCCTGCGGTATGGCACCCGGCAACGCTAACTGACTGCGATGGGTGCCGGGAGGCGTGCCGAGCATGACATCTAATGCATTCATCGCCGCATCAAGCCCGGTACGGAGAACCGGTACGGTTGCCTGAACCTGCGCCAGTTCCCCTTCGGTCTGGCGAACCTGATACGCCGGAGCCAGTCCTTTAGCGTTCAGGAGTTGTACCTTTTCCAGCAGCTCCTGCTGCGTACTGACCTGTTTCTCCGCGATGGACAGCCGGGTTTGTAATCCGCGCAGGGTGATATAGGTATCGGCAGTCTGAGCCGCGACGGCAAGACGGGTGGCGGCGACGCCCGCTTCGGAAGCCTGATAGTCAGCCAGTGCAGCCTGACGCCCGCGTCGCAGCCCCCCAAATACGTCAATCTCCCAGCTTGCGTTGAGATCGGTTTCATAGCTATTGCCGTAGCGATTATAATCCGGCGTTGCGCTGAGAACCTGACCCAGCGGGGTTTCGGCCGACTGATACGCGCGTGCCGCTTGCCCGCTGACGTTCCCTGAAGGTAACAGCGCTGCTGTGGCCGCGCCCAGTCCGGCGCGTGACTGGGCCATGCGGGCGGTGGCCTGTGCGAGATCGAGATTCTGCGCGAGGGCGTCGGTAACGTACTGACTTAACAGGGGATCGCCGAAGCCGTCCCACCAGACGGCAAAACTGGCGGGTCTGGAGGCGCTTCTCTGCTGGACGGCAGACTGTGCCTGATAGCGTTCAGGAAGGGGGGCATCCGGGCGATGATAATCCGGCCCGACGGCGCAACCCGCCAGTAAGGCGCTGCTCACCACCAGTGCAAGAGTACGGAGGGGGAACATTGATATTCCTTGAGTCAGTTTTGAAGTGTGACTACATTACCAAATGGTCACTCGTTGTCAATCAGGGCTCATTGAGCTAAGCTGGAAAAATGACTAAACACATAAATGTACATCCCCCAAGGGGGCCATCAGATCACAGTGTGCGTGATCAGGTCGTTGACGCTGCCACAGAGCATTTCGGGCATTTTGGTTACGAGAAAACCACAGTGTCAGAACTGGCTAAATCAATAGGGTTTTCAAAATCCTACATCTATAAATTTTTCGATTCCAAGCAGGCGATCGGCGAGGTGATCTGCACTAACCGGCTGGCGATGATCATGGCGATTGTCAATTCAGCGATTGCAGATGCCCCGTCGGCCTCCGAAAAATTGCGGCGTTTATTCAGGGCACTGACTGAAGCCGGCAGTGATTTGTTTTTTCACGATCGCAAGCTTTATGACATTGCTGCCGTGGCGGCGCGGGATAAGTGGCCGTCGGCAGAGGCTCATGAAGAGCGTCTGAGAACACTGATTGAGCAAATCATTGTTGAAGGGCGGCAGGCGGGCGAGTTTGAACGAAAAACGCCGCTGGATGAGGCGGCGCACGCGATATATCTGGTCATGCGGCCTTACATCAGTCCGGTACAGTTGCAATACAATCTGGAAACGGCACCGGCGGCTGCGGCACTCCTGTCCTCACTGATACTGAGAAGTCTGTCACCCTGAGTGGTGACTATTGACATTATTGGTCACTAGTCTGAGAATGCGGTTACTGTCCTGCTAATTCAATTAAGGGAACCCATGCTCAGGCTTAATCCTGCCACCTTTGCTGTTTGCCTGTTGCCGCTTGCCCTTGTGGCCTGCGGCGACTCTTCCGGTACCGACGATCCCCGTACTCAGCCTCCTCTGGTCAGATCTGCGACCGTGGTGAGTGCTGCCGATGCCTCCCGCGCATTTACCGGCGTTGTTGTCGCCCGGATTCAAAGCGACCTCGGTTTCAGAGTGCAGGGCAAAATCCTTGAACGCCTGGTCGATACCGGCCAGACCGTTAAACGCGGTCAGCCATTGATGCGTCTGGATCCGGTTGACCTGAGTCTGCAGGCACAGGCTCAGCAACAGACCGTCGCGGCGGCACGGGCTCGTGCAAGACAAGCGACTGATGACGAGGTGCGCTATCGCGGTCTGGTCGCTGCAGGCGCAGTGTCGGCATCGGCCTACGATCAGATAAAGGCCGCCGCGGATACGGCCAAAGCGGAACTCAGTGCGGCTCAGGCCCAGGCCAATGTGGCGCAAAACGCCACGGGCTACGCCGTGCTGCTGGCTGACGCCGACGGCGTGGTCATGGATACGCTGGCTGAACCCGGTCAGGTTGTCAGTGCCGGGCAGCCGGTGGTCCGGCTGGCCAGGGCAGGGCAACGCGAGGCCATCGTGCAGTTGCCTGAGACGTTACGCCCGGTTGCCGGAAGCGAGGCCGAAGCAACGTTGTACGGTACCGGTAAACAGGCTGTCCCTGCGAAACTGCGGCTTCTTTCCGATGCGGCAGATCCGCTAACCCGTACCTTCGAGGCGAGATATGTACTTGAGGGAGCACTGGCGAATGCCCCGCTGGGATCCACCGTGACGCTGCATATTGCAGACGATAAATTACCGGGCCAGGTGATGCAGGTGCCTTTAGCGGCCATCTATGATCCGGGCAAAGGGCCGGGGGTCTGGGAGATTTCAGGTAAGCCCGCCAAAGTGTCATGGCGGCCCGTGCAGGTGCAGGGATTGGGTGACGATGCGGCGAGGGTGACCGGTTCCCTTAAGCCGGGAGAGCAGGTGGTCGCTCTCGGGGCGCATCTGCTGCATGACGGTGAGGCCGTACGCCTGGCCGAACAAAGCGATGCCAGCGTCGCCGGGAGCCAGCCATGAGCGCGGGGCGATTCAATCTTTCTGCGCTCGCCGTGCGTGAGCGCTCAATCACGCTGTTCCTGATTATCCTGATTACCGTGGCCGGTATTCTTTCGTTTTTTGAACTGGGACGGGCTGAAGATCCGCCGTTTACGGTCAAGCAGATGACCATTATTTCTGCCTGGCCGGGTGCCACCGCGCAGGAAATGCAGGATCAGGTGGCTGAACCGCTGGAAAAGCGTATGCAGGAGCTGAAGTGGTATGACCGCAGCGAGACGTACACGCGTCCCGGTCTGGCTTTTACCATGCTTTCGCTGAAGGACAGCACACCGCCTTCACAGGTGCAGGAAGAGTTTTATCAGGCACGTAAGAAGCTGGGGGATGAGACCAAAAACCTGCCAGCAGGCGTCATCGGGCCAATGGTCAATGATGAATTCTCTGACGTGACCTTTGCGCTTTTTGCGCTGAAGGCCAAAGGTGAGCCACAGCGACTGCTGGTGCGCGATGCGGAATCGTTGCGCCAGCAAATTCTGCATGTGCCGGGGGTCAAGAAGGTCAATATCATCGGCGAACAGGCCGAACGCATCTTTGTGTCGTTCTCGCATGACCGGCTGGCCACGCTGGGTATTTCGCCTCAGGATATTTTCTCCGCCCTCAACAGCCAGAACGTCCTGACGCCCGCCGGTTCGATTGATACCAAAGGGCCGCAGGTCTTTATCCGCCTGGATGGCGCCTTCGACAAACTGGAGAAAATCCGCGAAACGCCCATCGTCGTACAGGGCAGAACCTTGCAGCTTTCTGACGTGGCAACCGTTGAACGAGGCTACGAAGATCCTGCGACCTTCCTGATCCGCAATCAGGGTGAACCGGCGCTGCTGCTGGGCATCGTTATGCGCGACGGCTGGAACGGTCTGGATTTGGGTAAGGCGCTGGATGCGGAAACGGCCAAAATCAATGAGGGCATGCCGCTGGGCATGACCCTGACCAAGGTCACCGATCAGTCAGTCAACATCAGCTCCGCCGTTGACGAGTTCATGATCAAATTCTTTGTCGCGCTGCTGGTGGTGATGGTGGTGTGCTTCGTCAGTATGGGCTGGCGCGTGGGCGTGGTGGTTGCCGCCGCGGTGCCGCTGACGCTGGCGATTGTCTTTGTGGTGATGGAGGCTTCCGGCAAAAACTTTGACCGTATTACCCTGGGCTCGCTGATCCTGGCGCTCGGGTTGCTGGTCGATGATGCCATCATCGCCATCGAAATGATGGTGGTGAAAATGGAAGAGGGCTACGACCGCATCAAAGCCTCGGCCTATGCCTGGAGTCACACGGCAGCCCCGATGCTGGCAGGCACGCTGGTCACCGCCGTCGGATTCATGCCCAACGGTTTTGCCCAGTCCACTGCCGGTGAATACACCAGCAACATGTTCTGGATTGTCGGTATCGCCCTGATTGCTTCCTGGATTGTGGCGGTGGTGTTTACGCCTTATCTGGGCGTGAAAATGTTGCCGAAAATCAAAACGGTGGAGGGCGGGCATGCGGCGATTTACGACACCCGTCATTACAACCGTTTTCGCCGGGTGCTGACCCGCGTCATCGCGCGCAAGTGGATAGTCGCCGGTACCGTTATTGCCGTCTTTACGGTCGCTATACTTGGCATGGGGCTGGTGAAAAAACAATTTTTCCCGACCTCTGACCGCCCGGAAGTACTGGTTGAAGTGCAGATGCCTTATGGCACTTCTATTGAGCAGACCAGCGCCACCACGGCGAAAATCGAAGCCTGGCTGAGAAAGCAGAAAGAGGCAAAAATCGTCACGTCCTACATCGGGCAGGGTTCACCGCGTTTTTATCTGGCCATGGCACCTGAGCTGCCTGACCCGTCGTTTGCGAAAATTGTCGTGCTGACGGACAGTCAGGAAGCGCGCGAGGCGCTCAAGTTCAGGCTACGTGAAGCGGCGGCCAGCGGCCTGGCACCTGAGGCGCGCGTGCGTGTAACCCAACTGGTGTTCGGTCCGTATTCTCCTTATCCGGTGGCCTACCGGGTGATGGGGCCGGATCCTGATAAACTGCGCGAAATTGCAGACAAGGTCGAAAAGGTGATGCAGGCCAGCCCGATGATGAGGACCGTCAACACCGACTGGGGGCCGCGTGTACCGGCGCTGCATTTCACGCTCAATCAGGACCGTCTTCAGGCGGTGGGGCTGACATCGAATGCGGTCGCGCAGCAGCTTCAGTTCCTGCTTTCAGGGGTTCCGATCACCTCGGTGCGTGAAGATATCCGTTCGGTGCAGGTGATGGGGCGGGCGGCAGGAGATATCCGGCTTGATCCGGAAAAAATCGCCGGTTTTACCTTAGTGGGTTCTTCCGGCCAGCGCATTCCGCTGTCGCAGATCGGGGAGGTTGAGGTGCAAATGGAAGATCCTGTTCTGCGCCGTCGCGATCGTACGCCAACCATTACCGTGCGGGGGGACATTGCCGAAAACCTGCAGCCGCCGGATGTCTCCACGGCAATGATCAAAGCGTTACAGCCGGTCATTGATACGCTCCCGGCCGGATACCGTATCGAGCAGGCGGGTTCTATTGAAGAATCCGGAAAAGCCACCGAGGCGATGGCACCGCTGTTCCCGATCATGATTGCCATGACGCTGTTGATCATTATCCTGCAGGTGCGGTCGATGTCGGCGATGGTGATGGTCTTCCTCACTGCACCGCTGGGGCTGATTGGGGTGGTGCCCACGCTGCTGCTCTTTAACCAGCCGTTTGGCATCAATGCGCTGGTCGGACTGATTGCGCTGTCGGGCATCCTGATGCGTAACACCCTGATCCTGATAGGGCAGATCCATCACAACGAACAGGAAGGGCTGCCGCCATTCCATGCGGTGGTGGAGGCAACAGTGCAGCGGGCCAGACCGGTGTTGCTGACGGCGATGGCGGCCATTCTGGCGTTTATCCCGCTGACCCACTCGGTGTTCTGGGGAACGCTGGCTTATACGCTGATTGGCGGGACGTTTGGCGGCACTATCATCACGCTGGTCTTCCTGCCGGCAATGTATGCCATCTGGTTCAGGATACGGCCTGATGAACAGCAGCAGAACGCACGGACGGAATTAGCGTAAGCAGTCCCGGACGAATGGCTGAAGCGTATTTTTGTCGTGCAGTCTCACCACAGATCCTTGTCACAGGGCAAGGGTCTGTGGTTTTTCCCGTCCCGGCTGGCTTTTCTTGAGCAGCAGGGCATTCTTGCGAGAGTGCCCGGCCCCGACGACAGGCGCAAAGATTTCTGCACGCTGACCGAGAAAGGCCTCGACCTCATTCCTGTCGTGCTCATTTCTGCGAGTGCAGTGAGCGGAGCTGAAATCAGATTGCGGGTGTCCGCATCTGTTATTGTTATGTTGCTGGTTTGCGGATCGCCCGGGTATTTGGAATTCAGTCTTTCAGATCATTAAGCAAAGGAAACAGTACTTCTCCGGCTTTAACTGCCGGTAGTTGTGAAGCCCTCAGAAGGGATGGGCAGTAATGGAGTTCTTTCGTAAGGTAAATGGCGGTTATAACGATTAAAGGGGAGTCATTATGGGAAGATTTCACGGTAAACGTGTACTTATAACGGGGGGCACCAGCGGTATGGGGCTGGCAGGAGCGCTGCGAATTGTGAAAGAGGGTGGACAAGTTGCCATCACAGGGCTGAGTGAAGAACGTCTGGCCCGGGCCCGTAAGCTGTTGCCGGACACTGCACTGATCCTGAAAAGTGATGCAGCAAGTGAGGCAGACATTGATGCGCTCGCAACGGCAGTCAGCGGCTGGGGGCATCTCGACGGATTGTGGCTGAATGCGGGTTACGCAGAGGTTGGTGCACCGGAATCCGTTACGGCCGACGCCTTTAATCGCATGATGAATGCCAATGTTCGCGGGCCTATGCTCCAGCTTGCATCACTTTCCAACATTTTGAACCCAGGTGCATCAGTGTTGGTCACTGCATCGTCTTCAGTCTATGAAGGTGCGCCAATGACGAGCTTATATGCTGCAACAAAAGGTGCCGTTGTCGCCATGGTAAAAAGCTGGGCCGCCTCGCTGGCTGCGCGCAACATTCGCGCCAACACGCTGGTGCCAGGGCCTGTCGAGACTAATTTTAGACACTTCATGCCCGAGGAGTCGCGGCAACAGTTTGAAGATTTTGTAGTAAGCCAGGTGCCTCTCAGACGAGCCGGTACAGCTGATGAAGCGGCTGCCGTCGCACTTTTTCTGCTCTCAGATGATGCGTCTTACGTAACCGGAAGCCAGTACGCTGTGGATGGCGGACTGGTTCACTTGTGAGTTCAATCTGCCTCAGCGGCTTATTAACCGTATTTTCACTCATTGGTTTATAGAAATTACGGATGCCGGGGCAACGTGTTTAAAGGTTTTTGCGGATGGTTTAATTTGCGGATTTTTGTGTCGTTAAGAGATATTTGGGGGTCACTCCGTCATCGAACCAACATGACCCCAAATCTGACCACCAAATTCTCCCGATGCGGAGGGGAAACTGAAAATGCAGCGGGAAGGTTTTCACGTTCACTGATCGCCTCAACGCCATACAGGCAGGGGCTCCGGCGTATAAAAAGCAAAAGGCCCGCTTAAGTTTCCTTAAGCGGGCCTTTCTAATTTGGCTCCTCTGACTGGACTCGAACCAGTGACATACGGATTAACAGTCCGCCGTTCTACCGACTGAACTACAGAGGAATCGTTTGAACGGGGCGCATAATATCCAGAGGGCTGCGGAGTGTCAACGCTAAATTCGTCAAAAACGTCCGACTGCTCAGCAACTAATCAATGTCGTCATAAAAGGGCACTTTACTGCGGAAAAATGTCCGTCAAAACGGAATTTAACAATCGCAGCGCTGACCGCGAAGTTGCCTTGCCAGCGGGTCCTGTTGATAAAAACGGCTGAAATGGCCGTATACCAGCGGAAAACGCTCTGAAAGTAATTCTGGTGCACTAAAGAAATACTCTGACAGTACCGCAAAACATTCGGCCGCATCGGTCGCCGCGTAGGCGTCCATGCTGGCAGCCTCTTCGCCGACAGTGTCGATTTCATCCTGCAGATTTTGCATCGCGGCGTGTAAATCGTGTTCCCATGACACCACCTCACGCAGCGGAATAGGCGGAATACCCGTGACTTCGCCGCCGTTGCGCATATCCAGTTTATGCGCCGCTTCGTGGATGATCAGGTTAAAACCAGAATTGTCGAATGAGTCCTCGATGTCCTGCCAGTTGAGTACAATCGGGCCCTGATCCCAGCTTTGTCCGGCATGAATTTGTGAACCGGCATGCACCAGCCCGTTTTCATCCTGCCAGGGAGCATCAACCACGAACGGGGAAGGGTAGAGCAGGATTTCGTGAAAGCCATCGAGCCAGGAAGCGCCCAGTTCCATCACCGGCAGCGCAAAAAGCAGCGCGATACGGGCCTGCATCAGTTCAGTCAGCTCAACGCCTTGCAGAGGAACCAGCCTTTTTTGTTGCAGCAACTGGCTGGCGACCTGAATCAGACGCAGTTTCTCATCTTCGTTGAGGCAAGATAAAAGTGGGATATTCAGCGCGTCATTCCAGGCGTCTGATTTCTCAATTTTCAGTTCATTCGCTTTCCACGGCCACTTAATCATCATCTTGCTCGCAAAGTGATCATTCTGATTGTCAGCAGGGTTCTCCGCCAGAGTACTCCAATACAAGTAACTTCAACAAGTTAGCTTAGTTATCGGGCTCATCCTGTATGGATGTTACACACCGGCAGTTTTTTAGCAAAAAGCACAGACATCTTATAAGACGCAGCTCACGTTATTAGTCTAGTCACTGAGTCACGAATGTGCCCGCAGTATGAAGAGATAGCGCCCGCCACAGGCTGCATGAAAATCAGAGCCATTTCCGGATAAAATCGGCGGGCGGTACAGGCTTTCCGAAAAAGTAACCTTGCAGGAATTCCAGCCGGTACGGGGCAAGATAATTTACCTGTGTCTGGGTTTCAATGCCTTCGGCCACGATGATCATTTGCAGACGTTTAGCCAGGTCAATCACGTTATCAACAATGTGCCCGGCCAGCGCGTCTGTACCAATCCGGCCTATGAAACTCTGGTCAATCTTCAGAATATCAATGTGGAATTTTTGCAAGTACGCCAGGCTGGAATGCCCGGTGCCAAAGTCGTCCAGCGCGATCAGCACGCCCATCTGGCGAAGTGTGTGAAACAGGCTGGAGGTGATTTCACCCGGCTCGATTAATTCACGTTCAGTCAGCTCAAGCACCAGATTGATCGGGTTCTCCCTGAAGGCATCAATAAACGCTTTGCAGTCTTCAGCCAGTGAGAGGTCTTTGAAATGGCTGGCGCAGATATTGAAACCGAAATGGAAATTTTTAGGCAACTGTGCTGCCAGCGGACCGAACTGTTCACGTACCTGCGTCATGATGAGGCGCGTCATGGGCACAATCAGGCCGCTCTCTTCTGCCAGCGGGATAAACTGATAAGGCGGGATCAGCCCTGATTGCGGATGCTGCCAGCGCATCAGCACTTCAGCGCCGGTCACCTCATGCGTGGTGCCATCCACCACCGGCTGTAAATAAGGAATGAACTGTTTTTTCTCCAGCGCTTCTCTCAGCGCCGCCGTCGGGCTGCCGACACGACCGAGCAGACTGTAGGTCATGAAAGCGATAAATAAGCTGAGCAGCGGGAACAATATCAGGCTGACGGTGGCGTAATCAAAAACATAACCCCAGTGGTCACTGGGTCGGATCACTAAGCGAATCGCGTAGGGGTAGTTCTGAGAAGCAAGCTCCATACGTTCACCGTCCGGCCAGCCTTCACCGGTGTGAATGCTGCCATTGCTGTCCATCCACTGGTCGCCTACCTGCAATACCAGATAAGCGTGAGTGCTGAGCAACGACAGGATGTTGTGCAGAAAATAGCCATCCACACCAACCAGCACGCCGCTGCCGTTAACGTCATGACGATAGGCAATAAGAGGATGATCGGGCGTGATGCTGTTGCCACGCATCAGCATTAACCGTCCGTCGATATATTTGTCGGTCGAGATATTGTCAGCACGCGGGCCGAATAAGGAGGCGCAGTAAATCGTATTCTGGCGGTAGAGGTTGACCGTGCGGACATTGGGCACTTTGGCTACCTGCCAGCGTAGCGCCTGCACGGTGTTGGCATCGCAGGGGACGCCAATCAGATTCTCAACGGCGCTGGTGGCAATGGCGGCATTATCCAGCGTCATATCCACCAGCCTCACTGACTGTTGCAGGTTTGCGGCGGTATCACGGCGTAATCCCTGAGAAGTTTGCCACGAGATCGCCAGTATGCCGAGAGCAGCAACAACAAGGAATGCGAGTAGTGAAAGGCATATTCGGACAGAGCGTCGGGTTAACCAGTTTAGGGCCAAGGGTATCCCCCAGTGAGAGTCAGAGAGCGGCATTTTGTCCCGTTAATATACCTCATAATCCCGCTCTGCGGTGTGGAGCTTTGCGAAGAAGATTCGGTATGGCACTGATTTAAAGGTGACGTTTTGCTCAAAAATACCTATCTGAACCGATATTTCTACCCTGACAATATATAAAAATAGTTTTTTAATTTAATGATGGGTTTTTTATATCATTA
This sequence comes from Rahnella sp. RcJ3, assembly GCF_009498575.1. NCBI lineage: Bacteria > Pseudomonadati > Pseudomonadota > Gammaproteobacteria > Enterobacterales > Yersiniaceae > Rahnella > Rahnella sp. RcJ3. The sequence continues at coordinate 93,140 of NZ_QSNX01000008.1, read as the reverse complement.
TGTTTGTGTTTATATCCCGCCGGGGGATATGTGATATTTATTATGTTAAGAAAGATGGAATATTCCCTGTCCTTATGAATAATTATCTCAACAGGTGTCTTAAGTCAGAAATGAAAAAATATCTTTGCTTCACACTGACGAAAGACCTTTATTAACGTTAAGTGATGGGTCAATCATAAGGTGTGAAATATGTCTGAGAATAACGCCATATCACAATTATCCGGAATATTGGATATGAATAACCAACTTGAAGAAAATGGCTATCATTCCGTATTTGATATTATACGTGTGCCACGTAATGTTTTTATTACCCGTCATCAATTGGATTTTGGCCAGAATACGGAAAAAGTCTATGATCTGGCTGTTGGTTATGCGACGCAACTCAGCCGTCTGTTTAAAAAAAATAGTTTCGCAAACACCACAGAAGCCGCTGCTTCACCCGCTCTGTTAAGAGGCACGCAAAATACACAGGGTTTACAGACAACACAGCTGGGTGCCCTGGAGCAAAATATTCCTACTTATGCTGCGCTATTTAACGAGACCTGGACGCAATACTGCCTGACTAACGCCCCCGAAGCGCTGGATTCACCGGTATCCTACCTCAACTTCCTTTATCAGCAGGCGATGGACTGGGAAAGCGCTGCTGGCTCAGCCGTTAACAACATCTTTCATTTAAGCCAGAGACGTCCTGATTTACCGGATCTTTTACTGGATGAGGACGCGATTAATCAGGTCATACCGACACTGGATATTGTCAATGATGTGCTGGAAGCCGCCATCGCGCCGTCCGTTCCGCAGACGACAACGGTTGATAAAACATTATCCACCACCCGCTACCCCAATACATTGCCCTACCATTATCCGCATCAACAGGTTCTGACCGCGTTAGAAGATAAGCCGCTCTCTTTGCAGGATATCCTTCAGCAGGCAGATCAATCATGGCCGCTTTTCACCAACGACACTTTTAGCAGTGCTGCCGCCGATACCGCAAAATCACTGGGCAGTAACCTGGCACCTGAACAGCAACAAATAGTTTCTGAAGCCGTTAATGCCAGCAGTGATGCCTGGTATCAGGCGAATTACGGCATTGCCAGTGCTGCCAATGCTGTGGATGAGATGAGTGTTATAGACACCTTTTTGCACAAGACCTCATTAGATGACGCGCAACTGGAGTCATTGATTAGCGGTAATAGCGGTGGGGGAAAGGTTATTTCCTCACCGAATACACCTTACATCGCAGGGCAACAATATTACGGCTCGAAGTTTATTAATAAAGGAGAGGGTGTCCCGGTTAAAATAGACAAGCAAACTTCTAATCAAATTTTTACCGAAGGGAGTCCGGAATATACAACCTCTGCTCCAATTGGTGAGGGTTTAATTTTAGATGCTGTGGATTACCAACTCGCCTACATCCCTAAGGATATCAGTTATGTCAATAATACCCTCACCGATTTCACTTTAGGCTTTTGGTGTAGGATATCTTCCGGGGCAAAAGATTGGGCGATGATTTTCTCAAATAAAGTGGAAAATCCAGCTGATATTTCACCTGGTATTACGGTTTTCCTGAGGATTAACGCCAGTGGTTTGCCCTATATCTATACAAATATCTCCGATGGCGTAAAAAGAATCGAAGTTGCTCAGTCAGGGAATATCTTGTTTGACCAGTGGGTGTATATCTGCATTCGTCAAAATGCCACGCAAAAAATACTAACAACTACAATAGGTGTAATTAATGGTACCCCCATACAGTATGATTCTGTATTCAGTACCTTATCCTCCACAAAGGCGAGCGCTTTTCTGGGGTTTAATGGAAATAAAGGAGATAAATACTATATTAGTCAGGATGCTCGTCGTTCAGAATTTTCTTATGATGATATTTGTATCTGGGATAAGTACCTAAGTGATGAAAATGTCGCAAATATTATACAGTCGCCACTGCCCGCGGGAGGGAGGACTGATTTCACCGAACACTTCCCATTAACAAGTTTTGCACCTTTTGATATTAATTTATTAAAAAATTTAAATCACGACAGACTGGAAAGAATCAACCGGCAGATCCGTTTACAGCGTTGGTTGGGCTTACCTTTTGATCAGGTCGATTTATTGGTAAGTGCCACCATGCATGCCGAAAACAACACTGCGCTTACCATGAATAACAATACGCTGCGTATGCTGGGCGTGTTCCGCCACTATCAGCAATATTATGCTGTCAATGCCTGGCAATTTTCTGCGCTGATCGACGAAATAACCCCTTATGCGATTTCCCCTGAAGTGCCATTTTTTGACCAAATATTTAATTCCCCTTCACTGTTTGAAACACCGTTCACACTGACAAATGCCAATTTTTCCTATGACTATTTTAGCGAACAAAGTGGCCGTATTATTAAGCAGCTTTGTGCCGGGTTAGGCATCAGCGAAGTACAGTTTTCGGTTCTGGCTGAGCTTGTCGCGGCGCAGCAGGGAAGCCTGGTAAATCGTACATTACCGTGTTCACTCCCGGTGGTCTCTGCATTGTACCGGCTGGTGACCCTGCCGAAGCTCTTTGGCCTGAGCCTGCCCGAAGGGCTGTCGCTGATGCAGTTAATGGGCGGTCAACGGGTGGTTGAAAAACTGGCGGGTGTTCCTGCGATTAAAGCAGTCAATGCCAGCAGTGAAGATATTCTGGATGTGCTGATGGCGCTCTCTTCTGCGGTTCAGTGGCTGAAAACATCGGGTCTCTCTGCTGCCACCTCACTGGTTTTACTGGATATTGAAGGCGCTGCACAACCTCAGGAGAGTGCGACCACCGGGCAGATGAACTTAATCAGTGATACTAATCAGCATTTAAGCACCGCATTGCTGACGGATGCCGTAATACAAATGAGTGGCGTGCCAGAGTCTGAATTTTTATTGCCCGCAACTATAGGGAAAGGTTCAGTATTCACCTATATGAGCCAGGATGACAGTAAGTTCGAGCCCAGTTATTTAATAAATACCGAAGACAAAGAGTATATTTATTTTACAGATGAAGTGATGGCCGGACTTAACGGCGAGAAAGATTATAGTATTGGTTTCTGGCTATATATTCCCTCAGGCGATAGTGGTGTTAATACTACTGTTGTAATGACGAATTGCTCTTCACAACTAAGTCCGGGGTTCACTATTGAGTTTATTTCAAGTGAATTGATGAACTTCAGTTTGTTCTATAGGGATGGTGCTTCAAATAGACAATCATCTGGTTTTAACGGTTATGTTGAGGATGAGTGGTTATATATAAATTATGCTTTCAATGCGAATACCAAAAAATTACAACTTTACTGTAGCTTTGCCGATGCACTAAATATGAGTCATGGTGAAACACTCAGCGGGGGGCTGTTTACGCCTGGCAATCATGTGGTAATGGGACGATATGGAAACTTAACTCCTTTTGCTGCTTCTTCCGTGAGTCATTGTGGTTACAGTGATATTGCAGTATGGGACCGTGTGCTTTCTCTTGAGGAAATCAGAACTATTGTACAGGAGAATCTACCGGCCACTGATGCAAAATATAAGATTTATCCTGAAAGTTATTCCTCATATCTCTATTTTCTGAATGATTTAATTGATGGCAACGGCATTATTTTACCTGTTATTTGCCAGCAAGATGAGACTGAGCTTGATGCCATAACCCGTATGGTGACGGTTGATATTGCGACTCTTGACATTGAGGGGACATTGACCCGTCAACAAATTATCGCACAACTCGCTAATCTTATTTACCAGACGAAACTAACCCAGGACGGTATTGCTAACAGTGCCATTGCCAAAGCGCTAAGTATCGACCAGTCTCTCTCTCCTTTCCTGCTGACATGGGCGAATTCCGGCAGTCATGACTTCCTCAGCCAGTGTTGGGGATTACGTGATGTCACGGATGCGCATGATAACGGGGTGACGTCGTGGACGGCACTGCTGTTTGATGTTGGCCGCCGGGCAGCACTGACGCGGATTTTTCATTTATCTGCTGCGGCAGTGAGCACTTATCTCAGCCATCCTGACTGGTTTGGTACACCGGATAGCAGCCTGACGTTACCGCAGCTTTATGCGTTTAGTCGCTATGACAGCCTGAGTCTGCAAACTCCCCTCAGTGAAGATGAGCTCCTTGCTTATCTCAATTGGGTGAACAGTGGTAAAGCCATACTACCGGAAGCCGCAAATCAGGCGCTGGCGGCATTACTCGGCTGGGAAACAAGTGAAACGACGGGCGCCGTCGATTATGTTTGCAGCGCGTCAACGCCAAGGCGGGCTGTCAATCTGAGTGAGATAGCAAGGGTGATGGACTTACAACGCTTAAGTCGGCAAACCGGGCTGTCAGTGACGTTTTTACTGTCTACCGCCATGCTGAACACCGGCAGCGCCTACGAACAATGGCTGCAGGCCGGGGAATCCTTAATTTCCACGATGCTGACAGAATAAGTCCGCGATAATCCCATCGGCAAAATACAGGAATCATTATTATGACAACGTCAGCCGTAGCAAAATTGAATGAAGGTTATCGTGATGCATTACTGGCCTATTATATGGGGCAGTACCTGCCAAATTATCAGGCCGGAACGCTACAGGAATATATCCGCGATACGAATGATGTTTATGAGTATTTGTTGATTGACCCGTTAGTCACCGAACAGGTGACGACATCCAAAGCCTCGGCAGCCATGACCAGTATTCAGCAATACCTGAACAGTCTGGCGCTGAATATGGAGCCGGGTTTTGACAGCGATATTATTGACCCCGATACACTTAGCGCCTGGAAGCAAGGGGCGAATCAATACAGTATCTGGGCAGGTGCAATGGAGCTGGATACCTATCCGGAAAATTATATTGACCCGTCACTACGCAATTCAAAAACGACTTTTTTCAAAAATCTCGAAACCACCCTAAACCAGAATCAAATTAACAGTGATAATGCTCAGGCAGCAGTGTTGAATTATCTTAATGAATTTGAACAGATCGCTAATCTGGATGTGGTCAGCGGTTATCTGGATGGCTTTGATGAAGAACAGGATATTTATTATTTTATTGGCCGCAGTAAAGATACTCCCGCAGTATGGTACTGGCGTTCGCTAAATATGGGTATGCGCGAAAATGGCATTCTCCCCGCCAGTGCCTGGTCAGAATGGTTAAAAGTGGATGTTAATCTTGCAGATGAAACGTTGATTAGCACCGTTCGTCCGGTAATGTTCAATAACCGTCTATATCTTAGCTGGTGGGAGCGGAGTATTACAGGCGATCAGGCAACCAGCAGTAATGAGCAAATCAAATACAGTGCCACCATCACTGCATATGTAGCCTATAGAAAATATGATAATAGCTGGAGTGCACCACAGATTGTTGGCCGCCAGTCAGGAGAGGAAAGTTCCTGGCTTTATACGTCCGATAAAGCCGATCTCTATACCGTATCGGTACAGGATGATCCTTCTGCCAGTGGAAAAAAGAAAAGCCTGAGCGTTAGCCTGGTGTCAGTAAATCTTACGGACTATCTGCAATTTCGCATTGATGAATGGTTCAATCCTATTATTAATGACAGTAGTTATGATATCTCAACTTATTTCCCTTACCTTTGCACTGATGCATACCAATACCGAATCCAACCAAAAACAGCCGGATCATTCCAGTATTACATTGCTGCCTTTACAAAAAAAACCATATCTGATGGCGTCCATATTTTGAATAGTGTTCAACAGATTGATGCAGGCGACATAAAAATAACAAAAAGCCCCTCTGATGTTATTTCAATAAACTTTGATGTGCTGGCTGAATTTAACAATTATCATTATGCTAAGACGGATATTAATGGTATTACGTCGGGTAATGATAAAGGGATAATGACTGCGTCGATTCAGATGGCAGGGAAGGATGTCTATGTGCAAGGGAATTATGATCCCGAAAAAAATTATGTTGGCAATTTCGCAAACATTAGCCTCCAATATTATGACCCTGTAACCTCTGTCGGTTATTCTCCATACATTGGGCGGGCAGATTTCGATTCAAGCAATATGTTATCATTTTCAGTTTCAAATTCTGTGGATGATCTGAAATTAAATATTCTAATTTCCGCCGCGTCGGCCTCGTTACAATTGCAAGTTCCCCCTATTCAAAAGGGTGCATGGGATTATATATCTTCTCCCTCTGGTAGTTTTGATTTTACGCATACCAAGACGGTATTGAGTGGCTATTTGGGAAACTGGAAAAGTAGTACGCGGCTGGCAACACATGAATACGCTTCGGAAAACAGCCTGAAAAGATATTCACTTAATATTCCTTACACGATTCCTGCAGTGAACCAGGTGATAACGATTTCTTATGGCATCAGCCAAACCCTGAATGGCGTAAGTTATGGTGATTCGGTCATTCAAATCAGTTTTAAAGTGAAAGAAGGGCTGGCTGACTCCCCGACGTTAGGTTCAATCACGGATAACTCTCTGGGAACAGCCCAGTTTCTTGATTTCAGCCGATTCACATCGTCTATTTCACCCATCCGCCTCAACACGCTTTTCGCGAAAGAACTGGTCGCGAAGGCCAATATCAGCATTGATGCGCTGCTTGCCTGGGATACTCAGCTCACGCAAGAGCCTGCATTAACTTCCGGTGGCACCGCGTTACCCATGGATTTTAACGGGGCCAACGGCATCTATTTCTGGGAGCTGTTCTTTTATATGCCGTATCTGGTTGCCTGGCGGCTGAACCAGGAGCAGCAGTATGCACAAGCGCGTAACTGGTACCACTATCTTTTTGATCCCTCTGCGCGAGGGCGGGTCAGCAGCAATCCGCTATATCCGCAGCCTGATTACTGGAATTCCCGGCCGATTATCACACCGGATGTCACCGATTTGCTGGCGGATTCCCTGATCAACCCCCTGGATCCAGACAGTGTGGCGATGAGCGAGCCGGTTCATTACCGTAAAAATCTGTTCATGGTGTATGTGCGTAATATCCTTGATCAGGCGGATAACTTTTATCGCCAGCTGACGCCGGATGCGCTGGGCTGCGCAAGGCTGGGTTATGCGCAGGTCAGCAATTTACTCGGACCGGATCCCGCATTAAAGATTGTCAATCAGTGGCAGCCTAAGACGCTGGCAGAGGTGAGCGCCAGCCCTAATCTTGTATTGCGTAATTTTGAGCAGCAATTCACCCGCACCACGGCGTTGCCGCTGTTAAGCGGGGGACTTAATCAGGCCCTGGCCGTGCAGGATAACGAGAACTTTATTGCCCCTCTTAATGTGCAGCTACTGGCGTTCTGGGAAACGCTCAACGCCCGGCTGTTTAATCTGCGTCATTATCTGAGCATTAACGGGCAACCGATGAGCCTTTCCCTCTATGCGCCTCCGGCGAACCCGACCCAACTGATGCAGCAGCGGGCGCAGGGTGGAAGCTTATTGCAGGTGGCGGGAGGGGCGGCGATCAATATTCCGGCTTATCGTTTCCGGGTGTTATTACCCGGCTTGTATAACGCGATTTCAACGCTGACGCAGTTTGGTAGCAGCTTGCTGAGTTTCTATGAGCGTGGGGAAAGTGCCGCGCTGCAGGAGCTGGACCAACAACAGGCGGTAGATCTCTCCGAATTTGCTATCGCCTTACAGGAGGAGGCGATTAACGAACTGCAGGCGGAGCGTGATGCCATGTTCGCCAGCCGTGAAGTCACCGCGCAGCGATTCTCGCACTACCGCACGTTATATGAGGATAATTTAACCGATCAGGAAGAGTCCGTACTGAACAGTTTGTCAGCCTCCGCAGCGCTGATGGCGGTCGCTCCGGCGATGTCCGTTGCCGGGGCTGCACTCGATATGGTGCCGAATATCTTTGGTCTTGCCGTCGGGGGAGCCAAATGGGGTGGATTGCTCAATGCAAGTTTCGACTCGCTTCACACTGTTGCGATGGTGACGCAAACCGCCTCGCAGCGGATCCAAATATCAGAAGAATGGCGCCGCCGTCGCGCTGAATGGAAAATTCAGTATCAGCAAGCGGAGGGCGAACTGAAGGCTATCGATAAGCAGCTCGACACCCTGAGTATCCGCCAGCAGTCTGCGCAAACATCCCTTGAACAGGCTAAAAAACAGCAACAAAACCTGCAATCGACACTGACGTTCCTTAACGCACGCTTTAGTCAGTCTTCTCTGTATAACTGGCTGGCGGGGCAAATGGCGGCTCTGTATTACCAGGCCTATGACGCTGTGATTTCACAGGCGCTGAATGCGCAATCGGCCTGGCAATACGAAATTGGTGATTTCACCACGATATTCATTAATACCTCGGCCTGGAATAATAGTTATCGCGGTCTGCTGGTCGGTGAAAATCTGCAACTTAACGTTCAGCAGATGGAAGCAGCCTGGCTAAGCCGTAATACCCGCCGTTTGGAGATGACCAAAACGATCTCGCTGCGTCAGTTGCTGGGCAGTCAGTTTGATGTGCAGCGTCAAACGGGCGCATTCAGCTTTACGCTCAACGAAACCCTGTTCGATAACGATTATCCCGGCCAGTATTTACGCCAGATAAAATATGTTTCTGTTTCGCTGCCTACCCTGATTGGCCCATGGCAGGACGTCCGCGCCTTACTGACACAGACTGGCAGCAGTACCTTACTGAAGCCAGATATTCTTGGCGTGCAATATTTGCAGGATCCCACCACGGGAAATAACAGCAATGTTATTGCGAATCTGCGCGCCAGTCAGCAAGTGGCGATTTCACGGGGCCTGACCGACAGCGGTCTGTTTGAACTCTCATTTGGTGACGAACGCTACCTGCCGTTTGAAGGCACCGGTGCAATATCTGGCTGGCAACTTACGTTCCCGAACCCTGCTCATACCGGGCAAAAAGCCCTGCTGGATGCGTTGAATGACGTGATTATTCAGGTGAATTACACCGCGCTGTACGGCGGCACCGCTTTTGAAGAGGATGTGCAAGCCACACTGGTGTGATTGAACAGGAAGTCAGTAAAAGTCGTGACATTCATTCTCAGGAGGCGGTATGCAGCAAACAGAAAAATCTTCAACGTTGCCGGTTAACGGTCTCACTCTGCCAAAGGGCGGAGGCGCCATCCAGGGCATGGGCGAGTCGCTCGGAAACATTGGGCCGAACGGCATGGCCACTCTGTCTCTGCCCCTGCCCATTTCACCCGGACGGGGTTATGTGCCAGCCCTGACACTGAGTTACAGCAGTGGCGCGGGAAACAGTGAATTTGGTATGGGGTGGGGATGCGGGACCGCCAGCATCAGGAGGCGGACCAGCAAGGGGGTGCCACTTTATACGGGCGAAGACGTGTTTATCGGGCCGGGCGGAGAGGTGCTTATCCCGCAATACAGCGATGACGGACAGATCGTCAGCCGTAACGTATCACGCTACGCAAAGGTGACGCTGGATCAAACCTGGCGTGTCACATCTTATTTTGCGCAAATCACTGCCGGGAGTGACCTTATTGAGCGCTGGCAGGGCGTGCAAAGCGGCGATTTCTGGCTGGTTCATACCGCCGACGGCCAGCTTCATTGCCTGGGGAAATCACCTGCGGCACAACTGACTGATCCCGATGACCCCGGCCGCATTGCAGCCTGGATGCTGCAAGAGTCGGTCAATCCTGCTGGCGAACATATTTGCTATCGCTATAAAAAAGAAGATGCCGCCGGTGTCAGCCTGAGCGGGAATGAACAGCAACGGGAGCATCGTGCATTTATCTATCTGATGCAGGTTGATTATGGCAACCGAACGGCACAGGACGCGCTTTATGCCTGGACGGGGGCGATCCCGGATGACAGCCAATGGTTGTTCAGCCTGGTGTTCGATTATGGTCAGCGGAGTCTGGATCCGGCCGTACCGGTAGCTTATGCCCCCGTCAATGACTGGCTGGTGAGACCCGATCCTTTTTCCAGCTATGACGTTGGTTTTGAGGTTCGCTGTCACCGGCTCTGTCACCAGGTGCTGATGTTTCATCGTTTTCCGTCTGAACTTCATACACCGGAGACACTGACCCATCGGTTGCTGCTTGAGTATCAGAGTTCCGCCATGCTGAGTCAGATAAGCGGTGCGCAGATACTGGCTTATGAAACCGATGGCACGGTGCAGAGTCGTCCGCCGCTTGATTTGAGTTACAGCCCGTTCTCTGTCACGGCATCACCAGACCTGTGGCAGCCTTTTCCTGCGCTGGCGGGACTGGATGACGGGCAACAGTATCAGTTGGTGGATTTATACGGCGAAGGCATTCCCGGCGTACTGTTTCGTCAGTCCACTGGCTGGTTCTATCGTGCGCCGGTAAGAGGCAGTGACGGTGAGAACAGCGTCACCTATGGTGACTGGCAGCTTTTACCTCAGGTGCCTGCCATGCAGCCTTCCTCCATGGCGTTGATGGACGTCAATGGGGACGGGCGCCTCGACTGGCTGGTGACCGCGCCAGGCATCAATGGTTTCTTCACGCTAAACCCGTCGGGTGAATGGTCATCCTTTACGCCGTTTTCCGCTTTTCCGACGGAATTCAGCCATCCTTCTGCACAATGGGCTGACCTGACCGGCTCGGGGCTGACGGATATCGCGTTAATCGGACCGAAAAGTGTGCGTCTTTATGCCAATAAGCGGATGGGCTTTACCCCTCCGGCAGAGATTGAGCAGCAATATACTCTCCCGGTCTTTGCCCGGGATGCCACTGAGCTGGTGGCGTTCAGCGATATGCTGGGATCGGGCCAGCAACACTTGATCCGCATTCGTCATGACGGCATCACTGTCTGGCCAAATCTGGGGCAGGGCAAATTTGGTGAACCTTTTGTTCTCAGTTCGCTGAACTTTGATCGCCAGAGCTTTGATCCCAGCCGCATCATTCTGGCCGATCTGGACGGGGCTGGGGGCGCCGATTTGTTGTATATGCACAGCGATTACATTGAAATTTTCGCCAACCTGTCGGGTAACGGGCTGGCAGCACCGGTACAGATTCCGTTGCCTGCCGGAATCCGTTACGACAATTTATGTCAGTTAAACGTTGCCGATTCGCAGGGGCTGGGCGTAGCAAGTCTGATCCTGTCGGTGCCCTATATGACGCCACAACACTGGCATTGTGATTTAACCAGCATAAAGCCCTATCTGCTGGAGTCGGTGAACAACAATCAGGGCCGCCACAACCAGATCATTTACCGCAGTTCGGCGCAAGAGTGGCTTGATGAAAAACAGTTGTTTCCCGGCGCTGTTTCGGCACTACCTTTCCCGATCCATATCGTTTCGCAAACGGTCAATACCGACGAGATCAGCGGCAGTGTACTGACAAAACGCTGCCGTTACCGTAAGGGTGTGTATGACGGCATTATGCGTGAATTCTATGGTTTTGGTTATCTGGAGCAAACCGATGCTATCGGTGGCGGGCAAACCAGTGAGGATACTGAACCGCTGATCAGTAAAAGCTGGTTTCATACCGGGCACGAAGAGGATGAAAATAACCTTTACGGAGCACCTTATGTGGGACGTTTTTCGGTGGTGGTAAACCCTACCCGGTTAAGTGAGTTTGATGCCATAAACGGCAAAGACATTGTGCTGTCGGATGTGAGTCGTGAGAGCCGCGCCTGGCTCTATCGCGCGCTGAAAGGATCACTACTTTGCAGTGAAGTGTATGGGGTGAATAACCCGATTCCTTATACCCAGACCACCCAACGTTATCAGGTGCGTCTGGTACAACCCGCCAGAGGTAAAATTGCCGCCGTGGCGATGCCGGGCTTGCTTGAGTCGGTCAGCTATAACTGGGAGCAGATTGCAACCGACCCGGTGATCGGCCAACAGGTCGTCATGCAAAAAGACCGCTACGGGGCCACGGTGTGGCAGGTGAATATAAATTATCCTCGTCTGACCAAACCCGCTGTCGATCCGTATCCGGCCACCTTGCCGGATACGGCATGGGCAAGCTCGTATGACAGTCAGCAGCAGGTGCTGAGAATAACCGAGGGCCGGGCATCTTATATTGATTTGACTGACCCGCAGGCGTGGCGTCCGGGGATCAGTGATTGTCAGCGTACCAATGTCCTGACTTATGAGAACTATACGTTACCGGCGAACGGCATTACGTTTGAAATGTTAAGCGAACCTGACGGGTTACTGGGCAACAGTCGCCCGCGTATTTATGCCGGCCAAAGCCAGATATTTTATCAACCTGCGGTGCCGGATTTGGGGGCGAGGGTTGACCATGTCGAAACGGCAGAGCTGGATGAGGTCAGTCTGGCGGCGTATGACGGCATACTCAGCCGCGACGAACTTATTCCGCTCCTGGCAGAGGCCGGTTATGTGCATGTGCCTGCGTTGTTGCCAGTAGCCGGTGCCAGTGATGCGGCGGTCTATTGTATTGCCAGTGCTTATACGACTTACTTACCTGCCAGCCGTTTTTATTTGCCTGAGACACAGCGGCAAACGCTGTTAACCGGTGTGACCACACTCACTTACGATGTCTACGGATGTTGTCTCATCAGCTCGCGGGATCCGGCCGGTAATACCACCTCTGCCACGTATGACTATCGCTTCCTGAAACCCACCAAAATCATTGATATTAATGATAATACTGCTGAAGTTCAGCTGGATTCACTCGGCAGGCAGATAGCGACCACCTTTTACGGAACGGAACAGGGCGTGATGACCGGATTTGATTCGGTGACGGAATACCCTGTTCCGGTGACACTGACGGTCGAACAGGCCATTAGTCAGGCGGGAACCAGCCCGCAGCATCTGGCGACCCTCATTGTTGAAGATCCCTTCAGCTGGATGGGCAAGGTGACGAAACAACAGTGTGGCAGCGCCTGGAATATTCTTCTGGAACAGCAATTTATTACGTTTGCGGGCTATATTCGTGCTGCCGGGCGACGCTGGGCAAACTCGGCGACGGTAATTAGCGGCCTTGACGCCTCTGTGCGCCGGCTTCTTGCTGACGCGATGACGACACCTGTCCACCTTGCCACCCTGACAGCAGACCGCTATCCCGATGATGATCAACAGCAGGTCCGTATCAGCGTGGCCTTCTTTGATGGTTTTGGCCGGACATTGCAACAAAGCGGCAAAGTTGCGCCTGGCGAGGCGTGGGTGCGGGATACCGAGGGGGAACTGGTGATCAGTGCGGGAGGGGAGCCGGTGACAGTGCCTGCCAATCCGCGCTGGGCGGTCAGTGGCCGGGTGGAATACAACAATAAAGGACTGCCGGTGCGGGCATATCAGCCCTATTTTATTAACGACTGGCAATACGTTGTCGATTCCGCCATGCGTACTGCGGGTTATGCGGATACTCATTTTTATGACGCACCGGGACGTGAAATTAAAGTGGTCAGAGCGGGATCGGGTTACCAGATCCGCCAGCAATATTTTCCGTGGTTTACCGTGAGTGAGGATGAGAACGATACGCTGGATACACTATGAGCAAGTTTAGTGACACGTCAAAGGAGGCTGCTAATGCCTGGCTCAAATAATACGTTTAGATAGTGTGGCGCTGACAGGCATTGCTACTGTGCGACCGACCGGACACGCATCAGGGGCAAAAATACTGCAGGTTTTGCGCCATTCATACCATGGTCAGCTCCAGCTCCGAATAATAAAGGTTTGTGGAATCGTTTTACTTCTTTTGTTAGCGGTGTTTTTAGAAGGTTATTCAGTTTTATTAGTCATTAAAAATAGGGTCGTGTAAGCACCGGGAAATAAGTTTTATAAAAATCATGTTATTTGAATTTTGTTAATGTTTTTTGTAAAGAAAATTTCCCGGAACAGAGGGGCAGTTTTTGAAATAATGTTTAGGGGAACCAACTGAGGATTTCTGCCTTAAATTTCTAAGGAGTAATTTCATGGCTGATAGTATTTTTTCCGAAACACCGGTCATCAATATTAATGATAACCGTGGCATCACGATACGAACCCTCAACTGGAACCGCTCGCGCACGGGCGATGCTGCCAGTCTGCTGGTTACCCACTGTCTGGTGGCAAATGATTCACTCACCGCCTGTGCGCGGGACCCGCGTCTGTTTATTGCCTGGCAGGCTGAGTCTGCTGCTGCGCCGAATCTTACCACCTTCATTTCGCTAAATGGCCAGCCTTTGCGACGCGACAGTGCTGACAGTGGCCAGAATGCCATGATGTTTGATGCTGAAGGTCGCCCGGTTTGGTCCCGTGATGCAGCAGGTAACACCCTGCAGTGGGCATATGATGAATCGGGTCGGACGCAGTCGGTTAAACAGCAACGCGGTGGTTCCACGGCGATCACCACCTCCGCCGTAATGGTGTATGGCGACAGTGATCCGCAAACGCCGGATCCGCAGAGCAGAAACCTGCGCGGTGTGTGTGTCAGGCGGTACGATGCAGGCGGTCTGCTCACCCTCAGCAGCATCGCACTCAGCGGCGCGACCCTTTCATCTTCTCAGACTTTACTCAGGGAGGCTGACGTTTTGCCGGACTGGCCGGACGATAATGCCGGACGGCTGGCTCTGCTGGAAGAAACGGTCTATACCACCACGCTGCAAGCGGATGCGCTGGGAGTGTCTGTCAAACAGACCGACGCCTGCGGACATGCCGTCAGTGTCACCTGTGATGTCAGTGGTGCAATACTGACACAGACTTTGCAACTGAAAGGACAGTCCCCCGTACCGCTGCTGACAGGGATGACAATAAGCGCTGCAGGACAGGTGTTGACCAGCCATACCGGTAACGGGGTGACGACCACCTGCAGTTATGATGCGGCGACCTTGCGCCTGAGTGAAATCACCACCACACGGGACAGTGATGCCTCTCGCTTACAGTCGCTGAAGTACATTTACGACCCGGCAGGAAACATTACTCAAGTGAATGATTCCACCGTCAGTACAGCCTGGTTCAGTAACCAGAGCACAGACGGAGTCCGGGAATTTGCCTATGACGCCTTGTATCAGCTTGTCAGTGCAACCGGGCGTGAAAACGCTTCGCACGGTGCGCAGGACAGTCATCTGCCTGCGGTTGATGACCAGCATGTGTCTTACACGCGCAACTACACGTATGACGACAGCGGAAACCTGAACACCCTGAAACACGCTGGGGCGGTGAACAGCACGATGAATATGGTCACCGGTCTGACATCAAACCGCAGCATCCGCCAGGACAGTAGCAATACCCTGACGCCAGCGACAATAAACTGGGATAACTGGTTTATGCCAGGCGGGCAACTGAAAACATTGCAAACGGAGGGGGGGAAGCCCGCCAGCGGTTACACCAACGCTATCGACCCGCTGATGTGGGACGCGAATAATCAGTTGCAGACGGTGACGCTGTTAAGCCGCAGCAGCACGGATATCGAACAGAATGACCGCGAGATATACCAGTACCGCGACGGGATAAGGGTACGTAAACAGACCCGCACTCTGACGAATGCGGGCAGCGGGTTATGGACAGTCAGTGAGGTGCGCTACCTGCCGGGGTTGGAGTTGCGCAACATCTGGCAGGAGACGCTGATTAACGGTGTCAGCAGTCAGCCAGCATACCGTGAGCAACTCGAGGTGGTGATCACTCAGGCAGGGCGCAGCCAGATACAAGCGCTGCATTGGGTGAAGGGGCTGCCGACGGGGCTCGGAAACAACCGGGTTCGCTACAGCGTGGATGACAACATCGGTTCCTTACAGCTGGAATTAGATGAAACCGGCCAGATCATCAGCCGGGAGGAATATTATCCGTTCGGTGGCACGGCGGTATGGGCGACCCGCAATGAGACTGAAGCGGCTTATAAAACGGTGCGTTATTCCGGTAAAGAGCGTGACAGCACGGGGTTGTATTACTACGGACACCGTTATTATGCGCCGTGGCTATGCCGCTGGACGGCATCGGATCCGGCCAGGGAAATCGACGGACTCAACCTTTTCAGAATGGTGCAAAACAATCCCATTACTCAATGCGATACCGGTGGTCTGATAACCACCGGCGCAGAGGCACGGCAACGTGTTATGCGTGAGTTTGTCACCGAGGCGCATATGGCACCGATAGAATCAGCCGCCCGGGAGAACAATGCGATATTGAGTTTCAGGGAATCCGGTACCTATACCATAGATGCCCTGAATAACGGTGCGGCGGCTAAGGGGCATAATATCCTCGAGAAAACGATAAAAGATAAGTCTGTAAATGCAGTTTACGGAGAGGATTCGGCCCAGATGCTGGAAAATGCAAAAAATGCAGGGCTGATAGGTCTGGTCGGGCATTGGGGAGGCGCAGCAGGTACGGTCTCGGGGATTTGGGTTCATAATCTTGAAAAAGCAAGAGATGAGGTATTTACGTTGGACTTATCCCGCCAGGAAGATCTGACTCGGTTCAGGGATAATATTAAAGCAAAACGTATTGTTCCTTATACCGGGGATTATGACATGCACGATATTGTATTAAAAAACAGCGGCGTGGCTCCGGCAGTAGGAAGCGAGGATGAAATTGGCATTCGTCATGCAATCAATAAAAATATTGCAGCAGTAGATCCTTCCCGTCCTGCCGAAGCAACTCATATGAATGCTGTCCGGCACGGCGCACAAAATAATTTTGTGCCTTATATGTGGCAGGAAGAGCGACAACACGTTGAAAAAAGTCAGGGTTACTTAGGCGTTGTTGCCAGACCCGGTCCTTTCCCGGTTGCCATCGTTGACGGGGGTGACTGGACTGTCGCAGATACAGAAGCAGAGTGGCGTGACTATTTTCGTTCACGAAAAACGTCGCAACCGCAACACTGGAGCGCTTTCCCGGAAAATATCCCCGGTCTTAATACGGGCCTGAGAAATACAAGGCCTGGATTTGTATTAACGCCACAACATCAGCGTGCGATGAGCCGGTCGGCAGGTCATGTGGGTTAACCTGTGACGCCAAATACACATCGCAGATTACTGTACTTTTGATTCGCATTATGAATATTTCAGTGCTTAACTATTTCTAGTTTTAATTAAAAGTAGTCGGTGTATTATCCTGTTTTTCTTTTTATGGCGGCCATTTCAAGTGGTTGAAAGTTAAATTTTAAGTTGATAATGCAAGGGGCTGTTATGTTCAGGAGATTATCTGCCGAGTTTATCGGCACTTTCGTTCTGGTCTTCGGAGGCTGTGGCAGCGCGGTTATCGCTGCGGGCTTTCCTGGTCTGGGTATCGGGTTTGCCGGTGTCGCACTGGCATTTGGTCTGACCGTATTAACGATGGCCTTTGCGGTCGGCCATATTTCTGGCGGTCATTTTAATCCGGCGGTGACATTAGGTTTATTCGCGGGTGGTCGTATTCCGGCTACGGATGTCGTGCCTTATATCATTTCACAGGTTCTTGGCGGGATCGCCGCAGCGGCTGTGTTGTATGTCATTGCCAGCGGCCATGCGGGCTTTGATGCAACAGGCAGTGGTTTTGCCTCTAACGGCTATGGTGAGCACTCACCGGGCGGCTACAGCCTGGCCGCAGCGATGGTGTGTGAAGGTGTGCTGACCGCCGTGTTCCTGATTGTTATTCACGGCGCAACCGACAAACGTGCGCCTGCGGGGTTTGCTCCGGTTGCGATTGGTCTGGCACTCACCCTTATCCATCTCATCAGTATTCCGGTGACCAACACCTCGGTTAACCCGGCGCGCAGCACGGCGGTGGCATTATTCCAGGGCACCTGGGCGGTTCAGCAACTGTGGATGTTCTGGCTGATGCCGCTGGCCGGTGGCGTGGTGGGCGGTTTGATTTACCGTTACATTCTGCAATCGAAAGACTGAATCAGCCTGCGTTAAGTGGTTTTCCTGACGGCGTAAAGTTTGTAGCATAAGGCTTTACGCCGTCTGTTCCGTGAACACCACCAGGACAACCCCATGCTTCCCCGTTTTAAATTGCTCTTTTGTGCTGCTGTTTTATCGTTCTCCTTCTCCGGCGCGTCAATGGCTGCCGATGCGCCTTCTTACGGTCCGCAATTGCAGGGATTTGATTATCCGTTCCCGCTGAAACAATTCTCTTTTAATTCTCAGGGTGCCCCGCTGCAAATGGGGTATCTGGATGTGCCGCCCACCGGGCATAAAAATGGTCAGACCGTGGTGCTGATGCATGGCAAGAATTTCTGTGCCGCGACCTGGGGTGACACTATTTCGGCGCTGGTCAGTAAAGGCTACCGGGTTATCGCGCCCGATCAGGTCGGGTTCTGTTCGTCGACCAAACCTTCGCATTACCAGTACAGTTTCCAGCAACTGGCAACCAACACGCATGATTTGCTTAGAAGTCTGAAGATTACCAAAGCGGTGATTGTCGGGCATTCGACCGGCGGTATGCTGGCGACGCGCTACAGCCTGATGTATGCGCCGGAAGTGTCGAAACTGGTGCTGGTGAACCCGATTGGTCTGGAAGACTGGAAAGCTAAGGGCGTGCCGTATCGTACCGTCGATCAGTGGTACGACCGTGAGCTGAAAACCTCGGCGGACAGCATCAGGCAGTACGAACTCAAAACCTATTACGTGAATAAGTGGAAACCGGAATACGACCGCTGGGTCGATATGCTGGCAGGGCTGAACAACGGGCCGGGGCATAAACTGGTGGCCTGGAACTCGGCACTGATATACGACATGATTTTCACGCAGCCGGTCTTTTACGAATTCAAAAACCTGCGTGTACCGACCACGCTGATGATCGGCACGGCTGACACCACAGCCATCGGCAGCGATATTGCGCCGCCTGCGGTAAAAGCAAAAATCGGTCATTACAACGTGCTGGGTAAACAGGTTGCGAAGCTTATTCCGCACGCGAAACTGATTGAGTTTAAAGGTCTGGGCCACGCACCGCAGATGGAAGAACCGGAAAGATTCAATGCGACGCTGCTGAAAACGCTGGCGCGCTGATGTTCCTGTCCCCCTGAAACGGTATTCATGAAAAAAACCGCAGTCATGACGGACTGCGGTTTTTTTATGTCTGCGGGTTAACGATTAACGCAGATTGTCCGGGAAGTTAGCCGGTAACTCGCTGGCAGCGCAGTCGATCACAGTGTCATTGTCAGCGCCGCAGTCACGGACGAAGGTAATGGTGGCGAATTCGTCGATGACTTCAGTCGGATAAGCGGGTCCGGCATCGCGGTAAGCATTCATCAATGGAATATGTTCGTTCTGGAAGCACACGGTTTTTTCCGGATTGTTCATGATCCAGCGTGGGAAGAAAATGGTGCCGTGGAACACGTTGTCGCCCAGATTTACAATCAGGCTGACATCTGTACCGGTCGGTTCTGTCCAGGAAATTTTGTACACATCAGAAGCCACACGCACGATATAGGCTTTCTGGTCTTTCACCCAGCGGTTACCGACCAGCCCGCTATGGATGCGGTAATCCAGCGTTTCGGCATTTTTCACATAGATTTCATAATTCCAGCCGTTGTCGTAAGTGTAAACAACGTGTTTGCCGATGAAATTGCTCAGGTCATGTTTATCAAAGTTGCTCATGGTAATTCTCCTTAATGCAGTAACAGGTGAAATGTTTTGTTTCGATGAGGAGAATATTACGCGCTAAAAAATTGATAAAAAAACGCTGATTTCAGATGGAAATAATCTAAAATTTAGATGTGTTTTACCTAAAGGGAGTAAAAATATGGCACTTCCACGCACCACACTTGAGCAGTGGGTGGTATTACAAACGGTGATTGAACAAGGAAGTTACGCGCAGGCCGCAGAGGTACTGAACCGCAGTCAGTCTTCCGTCAGTTATGCCCTGAGTGGGTTACAGGAACGTCTCGGTCTGCCGTTGCTGGAGATTCATGGCCGTAAAGCGACGCTGACGGAACAGGGGCGGGCGTTGCTGATGCAGGCCACGCCGCTGATTTCCGCCTTTTTGCAACTTGAGCACCGTGCCGCCGGGCTGAAAGACGGGACGCGCACCGAACTGAGCCTGGTTGTCGACAGTGTCTTTCCCAAATACCGTCTGTTTCGCGCACTCAAAAATTTTCAGCAGCAGTTTCCCGATACCCGTGTTCATCTGACAGAAATTCTGCGCGGCGAAAGCCTTAAGCAATTAAATGAACGATCAGCGGATTTATACATCACCACACTGGCACCGGAAAATGCGATACAGGGGCGCTTCCTGCTCGACGTGGATTTTGTGCCGGTGGCCAAAAGCGATCATCCGCTGATGAGCCTCACCGTTCCGCTGACTGCGCAGGATCTGGCGCGTTTTCCGCTGATTAGCGTGGCCGACCGGCACGCGCCGCGTGCAGAAAATGTGTCATCCGGCCCTGTTGCCAGCTGGACATTCACCACCGTCGGGGCCGCGATGGAAGCCATTGCGGTGGGCGTGGGGTACGGCTGGCTGCCGCTGGAAAGTGTGGAAAAAGCGCTGGAGAGCGGTTTGCTCCGCCGACTGGAATTATCAGCCAGAACGGTGCGGCAAACGGCTTTGTATATGGTGATGGATAATGAATCTGAGCGGTTTGATAAAACGGTCAGCACGCTGGCAAAAAGCATTCTGACGGAGTGCGGTTTGCTGCCATAACGTTCTGGCAGCAAACCGTTTCAACAGGGGCGTGATTACCTTTGTGATGTACGACAGGCTGCCAGAATATCCAGTTGCGGATCACGTTCCGAGGTTTGCACGTCCATCGCGCTCAGCACGGTGTGGAACAGGTTATCCTGTGAAACGTCTTTGTTCACGGCATACGATTTCAGGCATTGCAGATCAATTCCCTGCGCTTTCACATAACCGCTGGATAACCAGAACAGCATCGGCACGTGTGTCTGTTGCGCCGGTGCCACGCTGTAAGGCGTGCCGTGCAAATACAGGCCATTTTCACCCAGCGATTCGCCATGGTCAGAAAGATAAATCACGGCCACGTTGTACTTATCCTGATACTGCTTCGCCTTCTCAATCACCTGCGACACCGTGTAATCCGTGTAAAGCAGGGTATTATCGTAGGTATTCACCAGTTGTTCCTGAGAACAGTTTTCAATATCGCTGCGCGGGCAGTCAGGCATAAACTTACGGAATTCCTGCGGATAGCGTTTGTAGTACGTCGGGCCGTGGCTGCCGATCAGATGTAAGCCAATCAGCGTATTTTTGCCGTCAGGTTTGATGTCGTCATCGATATTCTGCATCAGCGCCATGTCGTAGCAGGTATCGCCATCACAGTAT
The DNA here is from genome assembly GCF_009498575.1 of Rahnella sp. RcJ3. Lineage (NCBI taxonomy): Bacteria > Pseudomonadati > Pseudomonadota > Gammaproteobacteria > Enterobacterales > Yersiniaceae > Rahnella > Rahnella sp. RcJ3. The sequence continues at coordinate 72,086 of NZ_QSNX01000008.1, read as the reverse complement.
TTACCGTCTTTTTTTGTATCGATGGTGATATTCGGCACACGGTCGCATACGCCTTTGCAGCCTTCATCATTGTCTTTCCAGAACACCGAAACACCGGCTTTATGCAGGATATCCAGCAAGCCTTCACTGTTACGGGCGCGGTTGGCGTCGTAGCGGGTGCGCTTCATATTCGAGAACATGCACGGCACAGAAATCGCCGTTGCCGTGCCGCATGACGTCATTTTATTAAAGAACACCACGTCAGGAATAGCCTGTGTGTACTGATTAGTCGGTTTGGCGTAACCCTCAGATGACTGATTTTGCGCCCGCGCGGTTTCCCCAATCACCAGGAACACCAGATTTGGTTTCTGCCCCGGTTGCTGCACCAGTTTTGCATCGTTGCCAATAGTCTGGAACGGCATTTTCGGCGTGAAGTAACGGTGATTGATGTACTGGAACGCGCTGTAGAGGTAGTTTGTCGGCACAATTTCCAGATTCAGGGTGCGGTTGTTACGGCCCACAGAGGCGTAATCTTTGTAAAAAATCCCGGCAATGGAGGCAACCACCAGCAATGAAATCACCATCGACACCAGACGGACACCGAGACGGCGTAACGGCGTTTTTTCATAGCTGACCGGTGTCAGGAAAAGCAAAATAGCGGGCAAAACGCCGGTGAAGACAAACCACAGTATCACTTTCAGATTCAGGTAAGACGACGCTTCAGCCGATTGCGTCTCGAGAATATTTTCGATCATGCCGCGATCAAATACGACCTGGAAGGTCATCATCGCAAAACTGGCGAGGGCACTGACCGGCAGCACGATAATAAAGAACGGCTTAAGCAATGGACGAAAGCTGAAAGGGGTGAACACAAAGTTCAGTGCGGCAAACAGCGCAACCGGAATGCTCAGGGCAAAAGCCAGGTTGTACGCGGGCAGTGCATGTAAGATGTGATAAAAATGCAGCAAAATCGGCAGATTAACGATAAAGGTAAAATACAGGGTCAGCAGTAAAGTCAGCGTAAAGTAGCTAATCTTCGGAAATATAGAGCGCAATGAAAACTCCCAACAGGGTGGTGGTAGCAGCGTTGATGTGAAGGAAACATAACGTATAGAAATGAATATCCAATAGAATATTCATCCAAGCTTAAGAAAGCCTTAATCTACCTGTCATATAATTTTCATTATGCAGCGTTTCCGAAAAGGTTCAGAAAATAAAAAAAATATAAGAGACCGCCTTTTCGATCCTGAAGCCTTATGCTGTGCCGTGTAGCGATGCGGATGTTCAACGAAACACTCCCCTTGTTTAAACCTCTCTGAGTGCGTTTCCCTCCGCTCATTTTGATCTTTCCCTGATTATGCCTGTCCGGTTTAATTCACTACTGACTGCCTGCTGGCTGTCAGAAGGATGTTCGTGTTGATTTCATCTTCGGCCACAATTGCGGCCAGCAGTATCATAGAGCCAGGTGTCATTATCGGCCCGCGAGTGGTTATCGGGCCTTTCTGCTTTATTTCCGCCGGTGTGCAAATCGGCGAAGGAACACACATTTCTTCTCATGTCGTTATCAACGGCAATACCAAAATTGGCACGGATAACCAGATTGGCATGGGCTCATCCATTGGCGAGATCAGCCAGGATTTGAAATACGCCGGAGAACCCACCGGGCTGGAAATCGGCAATGGAAACCGCATTGGCCGCCACGTGACACTGCATCGCGGCACCGTGCAGGGCGGTGGTATGACCCGGATCGGGCACCTGAATGTGTTTGAAGGGGGCGTGCATGTCGGCCATGACTGTCAGATAGGAAATGCCACGTTTATCGGCGAACACAGTGCTCTGGCGGGGCATGTTTCATTAGGCAGTGATGCCCGGATTGATGCCCTGAGCGCGGTGCATCAGTTTTGTATTATTGGCACGGGCGTCCATCTCCTTGCTAATACCTGTGTGGTGCAGGACGTGCCGCCTTTTGTGATAGCGGGGGGAAATCGCGCGGTGCCGAAAGGGATAAACGAGCAGGCAACGGAATTTTGCCGGGCCGGCAAAGCGCAGCAAAATGTCATCCGCTATCTGTACGATTTGCTTTATCACCAGCCGGAATCGGTGGAACGGGTGAAGGGGGAAATTGAGCAGCTCAGCGCGGAATATCCGTTACTGTGCCACTTCAATGCATTTTTCCTTGATTCAGCGCGCGGGATTATTCGCTAACGATTTCACGATAACCCTGCGGCTGAACAGAGGAAGAGGACTGTCAGGCTTCGAGTGCCAACAGGGCAAAGGTCGCCAGCCAGTGTTCGCCCATGTAGGTGCTGTCAAGATGGTTCAGCGCGCTGTGCAGATGGGCTTCTGCCGTCTGGCGCAGCAAGGCCGCACGCGGATCGTCCGCTGGCAGCGCAGAGGCCAGCGAACGCTGACACCAGGCGCGGCTGAGATTCAGTCCGTCCAGATGGCCAATTTTACCGTCACTGCGGTCAGTGACCGTGGCGGGGGTGAAAAGCGTGGCAGGCTGACTGTGAGCCAGATCCGGCAGGAAACGGCCAAACCAGGTCACAAATGCTTCGCCCGGCAGAACGCGCCGCATCAGTTCAGCCTCCATCAGGGAGGGTGACAGGAATTCATCACCGCCTGGTTCCCACGCCTGACAATGCACATCTTCCAGATGCCAGCACAGCGCCGTTTCTTCGATCAGTTCTGCCAGTTTGTGATGCTTAACGCAGCGCGCATAATCAAGCGTTAATGCCAGTGCAAACGCGGTGTTAAAATGGCTGCCGACCCGCAGGGGATAGGTGGCTTTGGGCAAAAACTCACTAAAACTCTTTTCGAAGAACCGGCTCATCGGCGCCAGCGTTTTTGCCCATTCAGCAGCCTGCGGCAATGCCATCTCATGCAATTGCTGGCTCAGCGCCAGAAACCACGCCCAGCCATACGGTCTTTCAAATCCGGCATGTTGCGGTTGTTGCAGATAGGCCATTTCACCGGCGACGTTTTCTGGCGTGAAATGCTGGCCGATCACCGCAATGATTTTTTCAGCTTCCGGTAATTGCGGAAAACGATCCAGCAGGCGCAGCAATAACCAGTATCCGTGCACGCAGGAATGCCAGTCATAGCTGCCGTAAAAGACCGGATGTAACTGGCGTGGCGTTTGCGCATCTGCCGCGCTGCTCATGGCATGCATGAGTTTGTTCGGGAATTCACGGGTTAAATGATTCAGCGCCAGTGAGGCAAAACGGGACGCCATCTCTGGCGTCAGGGCGGTACTTTGTTGCGTCGTCATCGTCTTTCCTTATCAGAAACGGAACACAAAGAAATACATAAACGCGGTATTCACCAGCAACAGCAATACACCGGTTTTCCACTGCGCTTTAATCACGCCATTCTTGTCCTGCAATTCGAGCAACGCCGCAGGCACGATATTGAAATTGGCCGCCATCGGCGTCATTAAGGTGCCGCAGAAACCGGACAACATGCCGATCGCGCCCATAATCGCCGGATTTCCACCCAACTGGTTGACGATGAGTGGCAGCCCGATCCCCGCGGTCATCACCGGGAAGGCGGCAAAACCGTTGCCCATGATCATGGTGAAAAGTGCCATGCCGAAGGTATAGGCAATCACAATCGCCAGCGGTGAGCCGAGCGGAATGATGTTTTTGACCAGTTCAGATACCACGCCACCGACCCCCGCCAGCGCAAACAGCGCGCCGAGTGCGGCCAGCATCTGCGGCAGAATAGCCGCCCAGCCGACGGTATCCATCGTCTGTCCTCCCGCTTTCACGGCTTTGACCGGCGAATCACGCAGCATAATCAGCGCCACAATAAAGGCCACCAGCGTGCCGAGTACCAGCGAAATCAGCGTCACGTTTTTGGCTTCCACCAGCGGCGTGTATTTCAGCGTCAGGGTGCCGATCAGGGTCACAATCGGGATCAGCAGGGCAGGAATAAACAGTTTGTTGCCAAAACGTTTGGCGCCTGCTTCGCGTTTTTCGACCTGTCCGGGCTGCTCACTGTCTGATTTGCCTTTACCCAGTTTCCCGCTACCGGCGATGACCGCCAGTAAAATCGCCATACAGCCGGTCACGAAGTGCGGCAATTCAGCGCCAAACAGGAAAGTGACACCGTAAATGCCCCAGAACAGCGCGTTGACATAACGGCGGGAATGGCTTTTATCGCGCACGTTGAAGAACGCATAGGCGCAGAACATCAGGCCCGCAAGAATATAAACAGTCTGCAGGTTAATCATTTCGCTGCACTCCCGTGATGAACGTCGAAGCGTTTAGCCAGCGAGCGGTCAAGCAGCCATAACCGTATAAAGTGGATAATCAGCGCAGCAATGGCGGTAGGGATCGCCCAGACAGACAGGTGCAGCGGTTCAACGTTAATGCCGTACTGTTCCAGAAAACCTTTGATCAGCAGGATAGATTGCACGGCAATGAAAATGTCTTCACCGAAGAACACCGCCACGTTATCGGCGGCTGCCGCGTGAGCACGGATTTTCTGTCGCACATCATTAGGCAAATCGCCGTATTTGGTGGTGGCCGCAGCTTCAGCCATCGGCGCTATCAGCGGACGTACCATCTGTGCATGACCGCCCAGCGAGTTAAGCCCCAGTGCGGCGGTCATCTGACGCAGGAAGAAGTACAGCATCAGCACACGGCCGGTAGTGGCGGCATGCACTTTGGAAATCAGATGACGGGCCTGTTCTTTCAGGCCGCTGCGTTCGAGGATCGCGATCACCGGCAGTGTCAGCCAGATCAATCCCATATAGCGGTTATCGGTGAACGCTTTGCCGAAGGCGCTGATGATGTCGATGGTATGCATGCCGCCCGCCAGACCGGTAGAAATACCGGCCACGGTCACCACTAATAAAGGATTAAACCGCAGTGCAAAACCCAGCACGACGATCGGAATACCAATTAAAACCCACATATTTTGTCCCTCAATAATGTTGTGTTTGTTTTATATTTTTAATGGATCTGAACAGCGCTATACGCGGGTAATAACTGCGTGTTATTACTTAGAATTAATGCGTATATAAAAAGCGTGAGGCGGAAAGTAACAAGCGTTAACGGTGAACGCAAGATGCAAAGGCAGGGGAGGTCATAGGAAATTATTCTATGAATCTGATGTTTAGCATTCTGACGAAATAAATAACTGGTATGGAAATAGTGACTGGCGTATCTGACAGGGCGCGGGCGAAATAACAGAATAAATAACCCGGCCTGATGGACGGGTATAACAAAAAGAGAGGGGCTGGGGCGGGGTTATTCGCCGTCTTCGTCGCCGTAATATTTCACACCGAGTTTGATTAAGTCCCGGCCCTGAGATTTACGGTGTAAGTTGCTGTCGCGCAGGGAATAAACACAGCCGCAATATTCCTGCTGGTAAAAGCGTTCGCGTTTGCTGATTTCAATCATGCGCGCAGAGCCGCCTTTTTTACGCCAGTTATAATCCCAGTAAACCATGCCCGGATAAGGCGCCGCCGCGCGTTCGCCACTGCCGGTAATTTGCTTCATGTCTTTCCAGCGGGAAATCCCCAGACAACTGGTGATGGCGCTGAAACCATGTTCAAAGGCGTATAACGCCGTACGTTCAAAACGCATGTCAAAACACATGGTGCAGCGCACGCCGCGCTCAGGTTCATTTTCCATGCCCTTCGCCCGCGCAAACCAATTATCGGTGTCGTAATCTGCATCAATAAAAGGAATGCCATGCTGTTCGGCAAATCGCATGTTTTCTTCTTTGCGCAGAAGATATTCTTTCTGCGGGTGAATATTCGGGTTGTAGAAGAAAATTGTATAGTCGATCCCCGATGCCTGAATGGCTTCCATCACTTCGCCCGAGCAGGGTGCGCAGCAGGAATGCAGTAATAATTTATCGTGCCCTGCAGGCAGGCTCAGTTTATCGCGGATTAATTCAGACATACTTTTCTCCAGACTCTCAGATTTTCTTTACGACTTTTTCAGGGGGATAATAAAAGAACCTCCCCGCCAGTCAAAATTTTCTTAACTGTTTAACTTACCGGAGGATTGTGCGCCGGCGTTCAGTGCTATGATGTGACCACGTCAGGGCGAAGCCCGGTGAACAGAGATTTAAGGATACAGGCAATGCAGATTATGAGATCGAATCAAATTCGCTGGCTCAGTGTGTTGATTGTGATGGGCGGGCTGTTACTGATTCTTCCTCTTCATTTACTGGCATGCTTTATTGCCGGTTTTTTAGTGTTTGAACTCATCAATGCGCTTACCCCGTACTTTCAAAAAATCATCAGTGGCGAACGTGCCCGCTGGGTGGTGGTGGCCATTATCGCGACCCTGGTGATCAGTTGTCTGACGCTGGCGATTGCGGGCATTGCGGATTTTCTGATGGAGGATATGCGTAATCCGGTGGCGTTTAACGCCATGGTCTCGCATCTGCTGACTGACGCACAAAGCCGTTTATCGCCGGTATTACTGCATTATTTACCGGCGAATATTGAAGAGTTGCAGCGCAGTTTCCTGCAATGGCTGCGTGAACATATCGTGATGATTCAGGCCGTTGGCAAGAATGCTGCCCACGTTTTCCTGACCATGATTATCGGTATGATCCTCGGCGCGATTATCTCGCTTCAGCAGCCGCGCAAGGGCGAACTGAACGCCCCGCTGAAAAAGGAGCTGTTGCAGCGGATGCATTTGCTGGGCGAAGCCTTCCGTAACGTGGTCTTTGCGCAGTTCCAGATTTCCCTGATCAATACCGTGCTGTCAGGTATTTTCCTGTTTGGCATTTTACCGCTGTTCGGCATTCATCTGCCGCTGGCAAAAACGCTGGTTGTCGTGACCTTCGTCTGCGGGTTGCTGCCGGTTATCGGTAATCTGATTTCGAATACGCTGATTTTCATCGTCGGCCTGTCGCTGTCGCTGTGGGTCGGCGCGCTGGTGCTGGCGTATCTGATCATCATCCACAAAGTGGAATACTTCCTGAATGCCCGCATTGTTGGCAGTCGCATCAAGGCGAAATCCTGGGAGGTTTTACTGGCGATGCTGATCTTCGAGGCGGCGTTTGGCATACCCGGCGTGGTCGCTGCACCTATCTATTACGCTTATCTGAAAAGCGAACTGAAAGAAGCGGGTCTGATTTAATCCTTTCTTAAAACGTGGCGCTTTGCGGGCAAAGTGCCACTGTTTAGTCTCTGCACAATCCCGCCTGAAAATCCTGAAATAAACAGATTCAGGCAAGTAATGGCGAGGATCGTTATATCAGTAAGTCATCTTAAAGCGTCATAATTTTGCGGTGCCTGCCTTTTCTGCGGGCATGAAGTATTCCGTAATCCAATCAGGAGATAAAAATGACGCTTAACGTTCGTGGTTTCGCTGCACTTTCAGCGGATGCGCCTCTTGCGCCTCATAATTTTGTTCGCCGTGACCCGCGTGATACCGACGTTGTGATCGACATTCTGTACTGCGGTGTTTGCCACTCTGACATCCACCAGGCGCGTAATGAATGGCATCAAAGCATTTATCCGATGGTTCCGGGGCATGAAATTATCGGACGTGTGAAACAGGTTGGCGCGAAAGTCTCTGGCTTCAAAGTGGGCGATACCGTCGGTGTCGGTTGTATGGTCGATTCTTGTCAGCATTGTGAATCCTGCGCGGAAAGCCTGGAACAGTACTGTGAAGAAGGCGCTACCATGACCTATAACAGCCATGATCGTCATGACAATATGATGACCTACGGCGGTTATTCCGAACAAATCGTGGTTTCAGAAAAATTCGTTCTGCGTGTTTCTGAAAAACTGGACATCAAATCTGCTGCACCGCTGCTGTGTGCCGGTATCACCACGTATTCTCCGCTGAAACACTGGAAAATCGGTAAAGGTCACAAAGTGGCTGTGGTGGGCCTGGGCGGTCTGGGTCACATGGGCCTGAAATTTGCCAAAGCACTGGGCGCAGACGTGACGCTGTTCACCCGTTCCAAAGGCAAAGAGCAGGAAGCTTACCGTCTGGGCGCGGACCACGTGGTGCTGTCTACTGATGAAAAACAAATGGCCGCGGTAAAAAGCCACTTCGATTTCATCCTGGACACCGTGCCTAATCCACATGATCTGAACCCGTATCTGGACACGCTCAAACGTGACGGTACCCATATTCTGGTCGGTTTGATTGAGCCAGTCGAGCCTGCGCTGCACAGCGGCAAACTGGTTATGGGCCGCAAAACCGTCGCCGGTTCCCTGATCGGTGGTATCGCTGAAACCCAGGAAATGCTGGATTTCTGTGCTGAGCATGACATTTCCTGTGATGTGGAAATGATTGACATGCAGGACATCAACGGCGCGTACGAACGCATGCTGAAAAGCGACGTGAAATACCGCTTTGTTGTTGATATGGCGTCATTGAAAAACGCCTGAAAGGCCGTATTGCGCTGCGTTGATTAAATAAGCAGCTAAATAGCGACCTGATGTGCCTGTCCGGCTTACGACTCTCTCTGTTGAAGAACACGGCAGGGCGGGCGCATTGTGGCGAAATTTACTCTTTACACGTTTCTGTGACTTCTCGGCTTGAAAGCGCGGTGGTATCCTGCTGCCTTTCGCCGGGCGAAGGAAAACCAGTGGCTAAGAGTTTTGACGAACTCATCAGAGACATGGATCTGATGATTGAACATGTGGACAGGCTGAAAAACTTGCCACCACGGGTTGCTCAACCAGCGGCCTCTGACAAACCTGCGTACGATTCTTTCGGTGAGATTTTCGCGCTGAAAGCCGTCATGCGGGCTTTTATCTCTTCAGTCGACACTATTGTTAAAGTGCAGATTGCCAAGAAAGTTGAACAGGATATCGGCCATCTGGAGAATACCGTGCGGTCGATTGGCGGCGGCAGTGCAGACGCAGACGACGTCGCGCAAATCACGGCATATGTTCGTCACGCGGTGTCTGAATTAATGGATTAATTCTCCGTGCCGTCAGTCAACGCCGGTCGCACAGTGTATTTCACCAATACCTTGTGCGACCGGCGTTTTTTTTGGACTTTTTGTCCGCAGGCGCGGGCGATGAAAAGCGTCTATTCTTGCCATAATTCCTTTTTGCTGGTGCCGGTTATGTCTCAGGATTACCGCTTTTTTGCGTCAGCCCGACGCCGCTGTTATGCCCTTTTATTTGAACACCGCACCCGCAGCGGCCGCCGGATGGAAATATTCTGGATCCTGGCGTCACTGCTCAGCGTTCTGCTGCTGTTTATCGAATCCAGTGCATATGACTTGTTTCCGGCGACACCCAATATCATCCCGTTGTTCGGCCTGGTCGAAATGGGGTTTACCGCGCTTTTTACGGTGGAATACGTCTTACGGGTGGTCTGTTCGCCGCGCAAAACCCGTTATCCGGTGAGTTTTTTCGGCATTATCGATCTCTGCACCATTCTGCCCATGTACATCCTGTGGATGCTGCCTTCCTTCGCGGGGGCGGGGAATCTGGAGATCCTCATCCGCCTGCTGAGAATTTTACGTGTGCTGCGGGTACTGAAATTATTGCGCTACATGAGCGACGCCGGGGTTTTATGGCGCAGCCTGATGCGTGCGAAACGTAAGCTCTGCATCTTCTTTGGCTTTGTCGCCATTATTCTTTGTCTTTTCGGCGGGCTGATGTTTGCTGCCGAAGGCGGCAACGGCGGATTTACGTCGCTGGGCGCGTCTGTTTACTGGGCCGTGGTGACGCTGACGACGGTCGGATACGGGGACATTACACCGCATACTGCACTGGGAAGAATGCTTGCGTCGGTGCTGATCCTGCTGGGGTATTCGATCATTGCCGTGCCGACCGGGATTTTAACGGCTTATATGTCGCAGGAATTGGAAAAAGGGCGTGCTGCCCGTTCTTGTCAGACTTGTCTGCATTCTGGCCATGAAATAGATGCAAAATTTTGCGCACATTGCGGAGCGGTCTTAGCGGCCGATAAACCACAACCTGTTGAAAAATAGCCTGATAACTGTACATCTATTGAACTGTTCGGTACAAAATTAGACTAATTTCGCGCTTTACCGCAGCATTGCATTAAAAAGAGTTGCTATTAAAGGGCAGTCATGAGTAAATACATACCGGCCTGTGGTACAGACCTATTTATGCACGACATCCTGAGTAAAGTTGTTCCAATTTAAAGCGTTATCCATGATAACCCTGCTCTGACGAATTTCCTTCTTAGTGCCTCCATAAGTAACGACTGAAATCCGGCTATAACATGCCCATGGTGGCGAAATTTATTTTTAAAAGGTAATTCTTATGTCAATGATGAAAGGTCAGGTTAAGTGGTTTAACGAGTCTAAAGGCTTTGGCTTCATCACTCCTGCTGACGGCAGCAAAGATGTGTTCGTACACTTCTCCGCTATCCAGGATCAAGGTTTCAAGACCCTGGCTGAAGGCCAGAACGTACAGTTCACTATCGAGAACGGTGCTAAAGGTCCGTCTGCGGCTAACGTTACCGCTATCTAATCTTACTTTACCGCTGTTTCAGCGATAAAAGTACAGATGACAAAAACCCGCATGCGCGGGTTTTTTTACGTCTGTTGTTTGTCATTAACCGCTTATCAGTTAACCGTATCGTTGATACGCCGTTTGTCATTTCTGCGAGCGTCTGCTGTTTTATCCGGCGGTCTCTGGCAAAAAGATAAAAAAAAGCCCGCATAACGGCGGGCAAAATATTTCTTATGACATTCATTATGTACTTCCTCGGGGGGTAAGCACACCGCCAGTATAGAGAAAATGAAAGTCAGGATTCTTGCTTCAATTCGTTAAGAAAATGAAAAGGAGTCCCGCAGGGGTATTTTACCGTTTCGCATTATCTTTCCTTTCATGCCATGCCTTTGTGCGGTGGTCTGTACTACAATAATCATAATTGAAAACCATGGGATAACCTGATGAAAGTTAATGATCTTGTGACAGTGAAAACCGACGGCGGGCCGCGCCGCGAAGGTAAAGTATTAGCCGTAGAGGAATTTTACGAAGGCGTCATGTATCTGGTTTCGCTGGAGGAATATCCGGCGGGCATCTGGTTCTTCAATGAAGGCGACACCAAAGACGGCACGTTTGTCGAACCACGTGAAGGTTCTGAATAACGTTTACGCTACATCCGCTACGAATAAAAAAATACCGGGGCAGAAGGTTTGCCACCGGTATTTTTTTATTTATTGCCCGTCAGGAATAACGCTGACGCGACTATCAGAACGTTTCCCAGTTCGGCTCATCGTTCACCCCTTTTGACGAACGGGAAGCCGGGCCGGGCAGGGCGCGGGATGATGCCGGGGACTGTGGCTGCGCACTGCGTGTGTTGCCATCCAGACGGAACACCGCGACAGCCTGTGTCAGGCGCGCGGCCTGTTCTTCCAGTGACGCGGCCGCCGCTGAGGCTTCCTGCACCAGTGAGGCGTTTTGCTGTGTGACACCATCCATTTCCGACACCGCCTGGCTGACCTGACTGATCCCACGACTTTGTTCATCCGATGCGGAAGCGATTTCGCCCATGATGTCCGTCACATGGCTGACCGCGGTGACAATTTCTGACATCGTGTCACCTGCATCGCCCACCAGAATGCTGCCTTCGCCGACGTAATCGACGGATTCTTCAATCAGCGCTTCGATTTCTTTCGCTGCCTGTGCACTTCGTTGTGCCAGGCTGCGCACTTCGCTGGCCACCACCGCAAATCCGCGCCCCTGTTCACCGGCGCGTGCCGCTTCCACGGCGGCATTGAGCGCCAGAATGTTTGTCTGGAAAGCGATGCTGTTGATCACATTGGTGATTTCAGCAATTTTGGTCGAACTGCGGGAAATCTTATCCATGGTACTGACAACCTCCGCCACAATATTCCCGCCTTTTTGCGCTTTATTGGAGGCGTCGGCGGCCAGTTTGCTGGCGTGGTGGGCGTTTTCGGAGTTCTGTTTCACCGTCGCCGTCAGCTGTTCCATGCTGGCAGCCGTTTCTTCCAGTGCCGCCGCCTGTTGTTCAGTTCGCGATGATAAATCGGTATTGCCCGAAGCAATTTCTGTCGACCCCTGATAAATAGACACCGCGCCTTCACGTACGGTCAGCACCGTTGACGCCAGCGAGCGTTGCATTTGATCTACGTTGTTACTCAGTACGCCGATTTCATTCCGGCCATGTGCCCGGGTGGGCTGCGTCAGATCTCCCTCGGCAATTTTCTGAATGCGCATCACCATCCGGTTCAGCGGATGAATAATCACTTTGCGCATGACCAGATAAGTGATGAAGGTCAGGACCAGCGCCAGCAGGAACCCGCCGCCCATCAGGGTATAACCGAGCACGGCATTGCGCTGCGCTTTATCATTGATGGTGTTAGCGGTTTGGGTGCGATAGGCAATCGCCGCCAGCAGCGGGACGTTATTGGCGAGATCCAGGCCACGTACTGTTTCTGCTTCCTGAGAAATCACTTCTTCGAAATGTGCCTGTTTGGCCGATTCCAGCATCGGCGCCATGCCCTGAGTCAGATAGGCGTCGTAGGCTTTTTTCAGCGGTTCATCGAGCGCCCGATCTTTATCGGTTTTATTTGGCCGGTTGATATACATATCAAACGAGGTTTGTGACTGTTTAATGCGGCTGGCAGCGTCCTTCAGGTTTTGGCTAAACACATCCTGATCGCCAATACGCGCGGCTGCAGCGGCCTGAATCAACAGCAAACGTGCGGTACGCAGATGGTTTGAACTGTTGGAAAGCGCCAGACGGATTTGCAGCTCCTGGGTGGCGTTTGCCAGCGCGGCATTACTTTGCTTCAGAAAGAAACCGGAGGTGCCGATGGACACAGCAAAAAGGAAAAGGATCCCGGTAAGAATCAGGCTAATCAGGGTAACAAGGCGAATATTGCTGATAAAGGAGGTTCTGGTCGTTAACTGTGTAGGAGTATCCATTTTATTTTGTTCCGCTCAATTGATCCTGTATACCGCCTGTTCCGGGCGGTCAGTGACAGCGATAAAGGCATTGCCAGCGGGCAAGTCCGGCCTTGACGAAAAAAACGCCATAGGGTGTCATCGGCATTCCGGCGCAGGGATTCAGTTTATATTTGTGGCGGAGATCTCATTTTCAGAGATTAACGACGATTTCTACAGGCCACACCGTTGCGTAGCCTGTAGCAGGAGGCCGAAAGAGAGGGGCGGGGGGTTAATTGACGTAGATGCCGTTGGTAAGCTGATCACATAAACGGACGACGTGATAAATAATATGTTTATTCGGTGATTTTATTTTCCTTTTAATATTTCCCTTATAGGAAGACACCGTTTTGGTTTTAATTTGTAATTTATCGGATATTTCAATGGTACCGTTGCCGGACATCCACATCTTGAGCATCGCTGATTCAGAACGGCTGAGCATCACGGGCCGGGTATCGAGCATTCCGCTGCTGGCAGGATCCTGCGACTGCGGCAATAACGGATGATTGATTAACTGCTTAAGGGTATCGGCCTTAATGGATTTCGACGTGATAATCACGTTCTTACGCACAAAAATATACTCTTCAAAATGAATACGCGTACGGGACATAAAAATAAAAAACAGCGTATCAGGGTATTCGGTGATCAGTTCTCCCAGACGCTCTTTATTACCTGAATGAGGCGATATGCAATCCTCGTTAATAAAAACAAGGGAAGGATTCAGTTTGCTGCAACCATTGAGAAGCTGCTCAAAATGGCTGACGTAACTGATGTCTTGTTCACTGGCGAGAAATTGTTGCAATCCGAGACGCGTATACCGGCATGGATCCAAGATTATCGTTTGCATAGTAAGTCCCCATAGGACATCCCTGTTCTGCATAATGATTGGATTCTTTGGTGTCAGCACAAAAGGCACAAACTGCATGCTGACTCTACTTTTTGCATGAAATCTGTCCGGTTGGAAGTGATTTTTTTACCCCGTAAGAGGTAGGAAGGGGTTTGGTAAATTTGGTTTATGTCACAATTTATTTTGTGACTGAACAAAAAAATGACTCGAATTAAGACTATTCTTAATGGATGTAAGGACATAGAAGAAAAGCTAATTGATTATGATGTTACAGTAACACTCTTGAAGACATAACAATATGCTGATAACCCTGCGTATGCTTAAAAACAATTCACGAATGAAAATGGCAGGAAAAGCGGACGCAGTGCGTAAACACTGCGTCACAGAGATTACCAGTAGGACTGCCAGCATTGCGTCACGCGTGTCAGCGCTTCGACATAAAAATAGTCCCCCCAGCTGCAACACTCATCTACGCCTTTACCGCTCGCCATGTGATAGACAGAATGCTTAAGCAAACCGTCACAATCCTCCTGATCACCGGTAAGATAATTCTCAGTCAGTGAGTCCATCATGCGCAGCGCCATTTCTTCATAGCACGCACGTTTATCATCGGTGGCTGGCAGCGCGGTGGCCAGACTCAGCAGGCCGCAGACCGCAATAGCCGCAGCCGAACTGTCGCGAACGGCATTGGTGCCAAGCAGTGCAAGATCCCAGTGGCAGACATCGTCTTCCGGTAAGCGGTTAAGGAAATAATGCGCAAGACGCCGTGACAGCTCAACCTGATCTGCATCGCCGGTATAACGATAGCTGAGCAGAAAACCGTAGATGCCCCAGGCCTGACCCCGTGACCAGCAGGAGTCATCAGCATATCCCTGATGCGTATTACCAAAACGCGGCTCGCCGGTCACGGTATCCATGTAATAGGTGTGATAGGTCGAGGCGTCCGGGCGGACAATATATTTCGCCGCCTGTTCTGCATGGGCGCGGGCAGCCTCGGCGAAACGCGGTTCACCGGTTTGCTCACTCGCCCAGTACAATAAAGGCAGATTCATATTGCAGTCGATAATCATGCGGCCAGCCTGTTCCGGGTCATTTAAATCGCCCCACGCCTGAATGATTTTCGCCTGGGTATTAAAACGCTCCATCAGCGCTTCAGCTGCGAGGAGTGCAAAACCGCGCGCCTGCCGGTTGCCGGTCAGTTTATACGCGCTGACGCATGAGAGGCTGTAGAGAAAACCGAGGTCATGCGTCGCGGTATCAATGCGGTTGGCGATACGGTTACCAAACGACGTGACCTGTTTTTCTGCCGCCAGCCGGTAACGATCATCGCCGGTCATTTCCCATGCCAGCCATAGCTGACCGGTCCAGAAACTGGTGGTCCACTCCACATTCTCTGTCAGCGGGTAATGGCCGTTTTCGCAGGTTTCCGCCGGGAACTTATTGCCGAACTTCTCCAGATTGCGGGAAATTTTGCTGAGCACCGTCTGGCGCGCGCGCTGCATTTTTTGTGCAAAGGCGATCTTATCCAGCTGATTCAGTTCCACGGGTAACAACGTCTCTTTCGCGATGGTGATAGTCATACCTTCTCCCTTTCCATTCCAATAGTTTCAACTTCAACCTGTTCAGCCGGTACGGGTGTGCCTGAGCGCAGGCTGTGGCAGGCCGATAACGTGAAGGCGGAAATCAGCGTAAAGCACAGTGCGATACCGCCCATAATCAGATAAGTGTGTTCAAAACCGATGCGGTCGTAGAAGTAACCAGCAGGAGGGGCGACCACAATCGAGCCGACATAAATCATGGCCTGATAGCCCAGCAGATACATGGTGGCGTTGACGCGTTTGCTGAAATGCTCGGCGATGTACTTAAACACTGACACCAGCAGCAGCGCGATTTCCAGCCCGTAGAACGGCTTGATAATGGAAATCAGCAGCGGATCGTTGGTCAGCCCGGAGGCAATCAGGCGTAATCCCACCAGTGCACCGACCAGCAGCAGGCTTTTCTTGGCGCCGAAATAATTCACCAGGAAAGGGATCACCATCATCATCAGGAATTCGAGGCCGGACTGCACGGTGCTCAGATAACCGTACCAGGCGTTGCCTTGCTCTTTAGTGTCGAAGAAGGTGACGAAATAACGTGAAAATTGCTGTTCGGCGACAAACATCATCCACGCCACACCGGCGACATAGAGCGAGAACATCCAGAACTTGCGGTTTTTGAGCAGTAAAATCACATCGCTGAACACGATCTTTTGTTGTGAAATCACGTCGTTATCTTTGAGTTCTTCATCACCGATTTTCAGCGACAACAGCACCGCCAGCATGACCAGCGAGGTGGCGCTGCTCAGCCCGAAGTTCCAGGCCGGGGAGAGATTAAACAGCACGCCGGAGAACGACGCGGCCAGCGCCCAGCCCAGCGAACCCCACATGCGGACCTGCCCGAACTCCATGTGATACAGGCGGCTGAAGCGGTCGGCGTAAGATTCGGATGCTGCGACACCGGCGTACCAGCCGAGGCTCAGATACAGCGCACCGACGATAATCCCGAGCATCAGATGGCTGTCCAGCAGGGGCTGATAAACGAAAATAAAGAACGGTGCCATGAGGGCGGAAACCAGCACGACAAAGTACAGCAGAGATTTGCTCATGCCGATTTTGTCCATGATATAGCCGTAAACCGGCTTCATGATCACCGCGAACACGCCGTTAACGGCAAACACGGTACCGATACTGACACTGTCGAGTCCGGCTTTTTGCCCCAGCCACAAGGCATATAGCCCGAAGCTTGAAGACCAGGTGAAGAAATACAGGAATATAAAGCTGCTCATTTTGTAGTAAGCCGTTTTACTGGCTGTTTTTATGGCTTTCATAGTGACTCCTGAAACGGATCCTGAGGATTAACCTAACGTGATGTGCCCGCTGTTACCCTGATATTGCCAGCGCAATTGTTGCCCCTGACGACTGACTTCCGGCCCGGCCAGCGCGCTGATATCACGGGTAGCAGACGCACATACGGCGCATATCAGCCAGTGAGAACCGGCAGGCAGTGACGATTTCAGCACCGGAATGGCGGCGGTTTCGGCGAACATAATGCTGCTGTTGGGCGGGGTGATAACGGCGGAGGCTTCACGTGGTTCGCTTTCTTCAAGTGCGACAATCCGGCTGACGCCGTTGCGTGCCGTGACTGTCACACCATGTTTTTCTGCCGACAGCTGTGTTTGCGTTGAAGGTTCCTGCATTACCGCGAAACCGCCTTCGGCCGTCTCCAGCGGACGCTGATTCTCGATGTGATGAACGCGCAGATGCCAGTCGCCGCAGGGGATCAGCCAGGTACGCACGGCAACGTCGTGCCACGGCAGCCAGCGGGAGTAAATCATCTCGCCGGTGATCCGGGTCTCTGCACAGTCCCGGCGTCCGCGGAAATAACCGTCACTTTCCGAGAACATCAGCATTGAATCGCAACCGGCATGATTCAGCCCGTACCGGCCACGATCTAAAGTGAATCCGAACTGGCTGGAATAGGCGAATTTGGTGTATTTGGCTTCGGTATTCACAAAGTTATTCAGCTCAAGCTGCCCGGATGTCAGCATCACGACATGCTGGCCTTCGGTATCGCGGGTCAGGATCTGACTGGCATGAGGAATACAGTAAGCCGCGGGCAGTGCGGGAAGCGGGGCTTCTTCTGCCTGCCAGAAGGCATCGTCCGGCGGCAATGCCAGCACCAGGAACAGTTTGCATGCCCAGTAAGGTGAACCCGGCGCGTTATAGTCTTCAGCCATCACCAGATTCGGTGTGTGGTAACCAATGCTGAGCACGCCGTCGCGGTCGAAAATCGGCTCTTTTAGCCAGTGACGCAAATGACGCAAAATCAGCCCCTTGATAATACCCGGGCTGAACACCTCCAGTTTGCTGTACGCCGCCGCACTCCAGAACGCCGCTTCGGCAAAACGATAAGCCAGGCTACGTCCGAAAGGCACCGCCGCGCCGCCTGCTGAAAACATCGTAATGAAATCCTGTGCGAAACGTTGTGCGCGTTCACGTAACATGGCCGCACGCGGCGCATCCACATCGGCCATATTCTGTGCATACAGCAGCCCGTAATAATGAAACGCCATCGAAATGTAGTAATCACGCGGCCTGCCGGGACCGTCGGAATACCAGCCATCGCCCAGATAATATTCTTCCATCAGCGCAAATCGGGCCGCCACGGCTTCCTGATCCCAGGGTAATCCGGAGACTTTAAAACCCATCTGCACCATGACCGGGAAGAAATTCCAGTTATTATTCGGGATGGTGGCATCACGTCCCTGATTCAGCCAGTCAGCCAGATTCTGTTGCTCCTGCGCGCTGAAATGCTGCAACAATTGCTTGTTCAGCAGCGTCAGCCCGACGCCAAACGCCGCCATTTCCACACAGCGCTGATCAAAATCACGGATTTTTCCCCAGTATTGCGGATGCTGCGGATCGGTACCGAAACGAATGGCATTCAGATAAAAAGGCAAATCTTCACATTCACCGCCACCCGCCAGCAGCGGGAATATTCCCCACAACATGCGTGACAGCGCTTCCATTTTGGCAATCTCTTTGCCGTAATGGGTGGTGGAATTGCCCAGACTGATTCCGCTTTTGCCTTCTTCCGTATAAGGCGACACCGCCGCGAGCAATTCTTTCAAGAGATGCTGCACATCATCGCGGGTCTGTAACGGATTATTGATGTTCACTTTTTTCGGCGTCATAAAAACTCTCCCGGTGACGTGAGGGAAGCAGAAAATAAGGGTTTATTAATTTGAAATATTATTTCAATTCTTTGTGCTGCGAGTGAAATATAGAGAACTGAAAATCGCTGATTGTTACGTGCTTCACAGAATGGCGTGATTTTTGAAATTGTGATTACCAAACCACGATTAAAACGGCTTAAATTATAAAAAACTGACTGAAAATTGTGTTTTGTTGTCCTTGCCGTTAATGGCGTAAAAATGAACTGAGGAAAACAGGAATGCCGGTATCTGATTATCTGGAACGCATTGCCCTTAATGAACGTCAGGTTTCTTTTAACCGGATGAACCGTGGGAGTGCTAATTATTTCCACTGGCATCAGTGTCTGGAGTTACTTTTAGTCAGTCAGGGTTACGGCATTGTCATTGTGGATAATCAGCAATACACGTTGCGCCCGGGACGGTTGTTTGTCTTTCCGCCTTTTAAACTGCACAAAGTGTTTGTCGAATCCGGTGAAAAGAACCTGTATTTGCGCACTACCATTCATCTGAACCACCAGTTGCTGGATGGCTGCCTGCAATCGTTCCCGCAACGCCGGGCACGGTTCGCAAGTTTGTGGGATGCCGACCGCGCGGCACACATTTATGATCTCAGCGAACATGCCAGCCATATAGAAGTCATTCTCGAGCAGTTCAATCAGTTGTCTGAAGCGCAGGCCGATCAGTGGGAAGAAATTACCCTGCTGATTTTGCAACTGATGGCCTTTATGCCCGCAGAGGACGCAATGCCGAAAACCATCAGCCGGACAACGGCCTCTAAAGTGATGCAGTGGATTGAAGAAAATTACGTGCAGAAGTTTTCTCTGGCGCAGCTCTCAGCGGCCATCGGGTTGTCAGAAAGTTATATCTCGCGGGTTTTCGGGCAGGAAACCGGGGGATCCATTCAGGATTACCTTGCCACCCGGCGGGTTAAAAGGGCATGTGAATTACTGCGTTCCACCGACCGTTCGGTCGAAGAAATCGGACTGCAATGCGGATTTACTGACGCGCCGTATTTTATTACCCGTTTTAAAAAGATGATCGGCAAAACGCCGTTGCAGTATCGCAAGGCGGCATTTTCTCTGACGACTTAACGCCAGCTGGCGGGGGCAGAGCCGAGCGGTGAAGCCGGGAAGCGCCAGTGTAATGTCGTATTTTCCAGACGAACAGGAGGAAGCAAACGCCGGGCATTGCCCCAGACCGTACGTTCCTGTTCGGGCAAAAAGTCGGCCGGATCCGCGGATTCAATCAGTGGTTCGCCGCTTTCTGCTAAGGTGCCATTTTCCATCAGTTCGCGGGCGGTACGTGCCAGTGAAAGGCGGCATTCGCTGCCCTGACTGGTTTCCATACGTTGCGCCAAACCCTGCAGCACTGCCGCAGCCATCAGATAGCCGGTAGTGTGATCCAGCGCCTGAACCGGCAGCGGAACAGGCTTGTGACGACCGGAACGCTGCATTCCCTGTTCAGCGATCCCGCAGCTCATTTGCACCAGACTGTCAAACCCGCGCCGTTCGCGCCACGGCCCGCTCCAGCCATAGGCATTCAGGCACACATCCACCAGCCCTGGCGCAATCGCGCGACGTTGTTCACTGCCGTAACCCAGTTTGTGCAGCGCGCCTGCGCGATAGCCATGCACAATCACATCCGCGTCCCGCAGTAATTCTTCGAAACGGTGCCGGTCCTGCGGGTTATGCAGGTTCAGCCGCGCACAGTGTTTACCCTGCGTGACATCCGCTTCCTGACTGGGTTCATCCCAGCCAAAGGGATCAATGCGTAATACATCCGCGCCCAGTCCTGCGAGAAAACGCGTCGCCACCGGCCCGGCGATAATCCGTGTCAGATCGAGTACTTTCACGCCCGCCAGCGGCTGTTGCGGGGATAATTCCCAATGCGGCGGTGCCACTTTAACGGACAACGCATGCTGAAAAAGAGGTTCCGCTATCAGCGATTTTCCCTGAACATGCTGCTGCCATTCTTCCGGGCTGAGCATCTGCGCGGCACATCCACCCGCCCGCACCACGGCGTGTTCCAGTGCTGCTTTTTTCCACATCACCACCCGCAGCGCCAGCGCCTCGCGGTTTTCCGCTTTGCCGAGCAGTGTTTCAACCACCTTACGGTGCGCGGGGGCATTGGTATGCAAACGGATCCAGCCGTCTGCCGTGGCGTAATCACCCGCCAGACTGTCCCAGGCTGGTGGTATTTCCCAGCCGTCAGGCCGGATACTGGTTTTACACCACAGCGAGGCCAGACGGCGATCCACGGTTACGGCATCGTGTTTGCCGTTTCTGAGGGCGACCAGTTGCGACACTGCGATTCCTGCCAGCGCGACAGAGGCGGCAATCAGCGGGGTTACCGGATAATAAGAGGGAAGATTTCCGGCACCGCTGACATGGAGCGTGCAGGGGAGTGAAATTTTGCCGGTTAACTGCGCGTATAGCGCACGGGCTTTCTCCTGAATCAGTTCATCGGACATGCTGAAACCTCATGCAGTAAAACAAAAAATCACAAAGCGATGAGATTTCAGCATAGCAGGGCGGGCACAAAGGCGTGCTAACCCGGCGCGGATAACACGCTGAATCATGAGTGATAGTAACCTTCCGGTAACAGAATGTTCCTAAAGTCACCGGGGGGTTGTGCACCTCAACAGGGCAGGAATTACGGCTAAAACCGGCGTTTCTGAAAACCGGCTCATCCCCTGTCATACGGGGGATGAGCACTGTCATAAGCGCTAACTTTTTCAAGCAAAATATTAGCTGAATGCATTCAATTTCTTGTACTCGGCTTGTGAATTTTACGTTAGCCTTAGGGTCGAAAATTCTGAATACGCGGGGACTGCGTTTTTGTGACGAAGCCCCCGGATTTTTTTGCCCAGTACAGGAAACGATTCTGGCATGGAACGAAGAGCATTTATTAAAGCATCTATGGCATTCGCCGCCTGGTGTGGTGTGCCGGCTATGTCCACACTGTTCACCCGTTCCGCAGAAGCGGCAGAGGCGAATGTGGCAGACGGCGGCGAATTGCCGTTTGATTTCAACGCGCTGAAAAAAATGGCGAAAGATTTGGCGGACAAGCCCTACGGTGGCGCGCCGCAGCCGTTGCCGAAGACGCTGGCTGAACTCACGCCACAGGCCTACAACGCGATTCAGTATGATCATGCACATTCGCTGTGGAATGGTCTGCCTGACCGTCAGCTTGATGTGGAACTGTTTCACGTCGGCATGGGCTTCAAACGCCGCGTGCGCATGTATTCTGTAGATCCGGTGAAACACATGGCGCGCGAAATCCATTTCCGCCCTGAATTGTTTAACTATCACGATGCCGGTGTGGATACCAAACAACTGGAAGGCTTCTCAAATCTTGGTTTCGCCGGTTTTAAAGTCAATAAAGCCCCTGAACTGACGCGCCGCGACGTGGTTTCCTTCCTCGGTGCCAGCTATTTTCGTGCAGTAGATGATACCTACCAATATGGCCTGTCAGCCCGTGGTGTGGCGGTCGATACCTTTACCGATCAGCCGGAAGAATTCCCTGATTTCACCGCATTCTGGTTTGATACGCCAAAACCTGGCGACACGACTTTTACGGTTTACGCCTTGCTGGACGGCATGAGCATTACCGGCGCGTATAAATTCGTGATCCACTGCGAACCGACCCGTGTGGTGATGGAAATTGAAAACCATCTGCATGCCCGCGAAGATATCAAACAACTGGGCATTTCTCCGATGACCAGCATGTTCAGTTGTGGCACCAGTGAACGTGGCCGTTGCGACACCATCCACCCGCAAATCCACGACTCTGATCGCCTGGAAATGTGGACCGGTACCGGTGAGTGGATTTGTCGCCCGTTGAACAACCCGCAGCGATTGCAGTTCAACGCCTTCAGCGACAACAGCCCGAAAGGTTTTGGTCTGTTGCAACTCGACCATGAATTCAATAATTATCAGGACGTGATTGGCTGGTACAACAAGCGTCCGAGCCTGTGGGTAGAACCGGTCGGGGACTGGGGGAAGGGCGCCGTCAATCTGATGGAAATCCCGACTACGGGTGAAACCCTGGATAACGTGGTGTGCTTCTGGCAACCGGAAACACCGGTGAAATCCGGTGCTGAATTTAGTTTCAGCTATAAGCTGTACTGGAGTTCCGTACCTCCTCACCGCAGCCCGCTGGCGAATGTGCTGGCGACACGTACCGGTATGGGCGGTTTCCCGGAAGGGTGGGCGCCGGGTGAGAACTATCCGCAAGTCTGGGCGCGTCGTTTTGCTATCGATTTCATTGGTGGCGAGCTGAAAGCCTTTGCTGATAAAGGGATCGAGCCGGTGATCAACGTCTCGGCGGGTAAAATCAAAAACATCGAAATTTTGTATGTGCAGCCGTTCGACGGTTACCGCATCCTGTTTGACTGGTATCCGGACAGCGATTCAGTCGCGCCGGTCGAGCTGCGTATGTTCCTGCGCAACGGCCAGACTGCGCTGTCTGAAACCTGGCTGTATCAGTATTTCCCGCCAGCGCCGGATAAACGCAAGTACATTGATGACCGTCAGATGACGAAGTAGTCCCCGTCATCCTTCAAACCGCAGGTGCGTTGGCTGCATTCGCTCACCCGAATCACTGACTTTAGTCAGCTCATCGGGATTCGTTCGTTTGCCGCCTTCCTGCAACTTGAATGATTTAGGGGAGTTGTCATTAATAAATACAAAAAGCCCCGAATATTCGGGGCTTTTGCTTTTTTTCTATTTTATTTTTGCAGATGAACCCAATACAGGCACGTGCAAAATACTTCCACGGGTAAAGCAAGGGTAACGCACGGCACTTAGCTGATGAAGGGCAAGATGGCAATCAAAACGCCTTCACCAACATTCCGTTCTGTGGCTGCTGCTGCGGATTTCGCAGCGCCATGTCGAAAGATTTCTCGATCTCTTTCAACTGTTGTAAAAATTCGTTCGGCGAAAAGTCGTGTGGTTTGCTGCTCATATAGGCAAGCGCCAGTTCTTTGGCGTTATAGCGCTGAAAGTTGTACATGCTGTTCCTTATTAATCTCAGAAATATTAATGGAATGGCTAACAGCGAGCTGGCTAATGACCACTGCTTACGACGTGCTGCCAATGAGATGAATTCTACGGGGTTTACTGATAAGGGAAAGTCGCTTTTATTGATGCATTCAATAGTTAAAAGCTAACAGACTGCGCTTTATCTATCAGCGATGAATCATGCGGATTTTAATAATCATTAAGAGGTATTAAATCGTTCAAATATGAATTGTCTTATTATTTTAAACTTCCGCATTAATTGAAGAAATTCTTTGCGAGTCATGCTGTTAATGTGAATTAAAAGGGTTGGGCTTCCTGTCATGCTGCGTTACCCTCGGAGAGTTATTCACTTTCACATTATCAACGAAAAGAGGTTTTTATCATGAGTAAATTTATCTTCTCTTCGCCAAGAAAATACGTTCAGGGCAGCGGTGTACTGGATGAGTTAGGGGATTATCTGCCCGACCTGGGGGGAAAATCATTCCTGATTGCTGATGATGTTGTTTGGGGAATTATCGGTGACCGCGTACAGAAATCATTGAAAAAAGCGGGCGTAGAATTCCACTACGAGCGCTTTAACGGTGAAGCCTCTGCCAGCGAAATCACCCGTCTGGCAGGTATCGCCCGTGATGCGGGAACACAGGTAGTGGTTGGGCTCGGTGGCGGTAAGACGCTCGACACGGTTAAAGCCATTGCAGATGAACTGAAACAAAACGTAGTGATTGTGCCGACCGTGGCCTCTACCGATGCGCCGTGCAGTGCGCTGTCGGTTATCTACACCGATGAAGGCGTTTTCGAATCCTACCGTTTCTACAATAAAAACCCGGATCTGGTGCTGGTGGATACTCATGTTTGCGCACAGGCACCGGTACGCCTGTTCGCCTCCGGTATCGCTGACGGCCTGGCGACCTTTGTTGAAGCGCAGGCGGTATTGCGTTCCCATTCCCAGTCTATGGTAGGCGGCGACCCGACTATCGCCGGGATGGCCATTGCCGAAGCCTGCGAAAAAACGCTGCTGACTTACGGCTACAGTGCTTACACCGCAGTTGAGCAGAAACTGGTGACGCCAGCGGTTGAAGCCGTGGTGGAAGCCAACACATTGCTGTCCGGTCTGGGCTTTGAAAATGCCGGTCTGGCGGGGGCGCATGCCATCCATAATGGTTTTACTGCGATCTCTGGTGATATTCACCACCTGACGCACGGTGAAAAAGTGGCATACGGTACATTGACGCAGATGGTGCTGGAACAACGTCCGGACGAAGAAATCGCGAAATACGTGCGCTTCTACCGCGCCATCAAAATGCCAACCACGCTGAAAGAAATGCATCTGGAAAACGAATCTTTCGCCAATCTGGTGAAAGTGGGTGCGCTGGCAGGCGGCGAGGGCGATACGCTGGGCAATCTGAACCACAACCTGTCCGCCGAAGATGTGGCGAATGCCATTCTGGCGGTGGATGCGTTCAGTAAAACTGTGAAGTAATTATCGGCTTGTGCCTTTGGGAAAAGTGAGGCATGCGGGTGGTAAGGCGAATGCACACGTTAACTCATTCATTTGTCTTTAATACCCCAACCCTCCCCTTCGCAGGAGAGGGCGCCGGTCGGGCTATTCCCGGCCTGGCTTTTTGCTACTCCCCCTGCAGAGGGGGAGTCTGAGAAGAGGTTTTAAGGACCAGAACCGGGGTAAAATACAGGTTGTTCAGGCGCCTTAAATCCGCGCCATCACCCAGGGAATCGCCACCGGCAGTTGTGACAGCAGGTAAAGCACCAGGCCGATAAAGGCACCGACCAGCGTGCCGTTGATGCGGATAAACTGCAAATCCTTACCGATATTCAGTTCTATTTGCCGCGACATATCGCGCGCGTCCCAGCCTTTCACTGTGTCGCTGATGTGGCGGGTCAGGAATTCGGCGAATTCCGGCGCGACTTTCTCTGCAATACTTTCCATCTGCTGATTCAGCGAGAGGCGCAGCTTTTCGTCCTGCGCCAGCGCATTACCCAGCCATTGCCCGGATTCGGTGACTTTGGCGAACACCCGCGAATCCTCGCTTTCTAAATCTTCTTTCAGCCAGTTACGCATATCGCCCCACAGCTGCAAAACATACGTATTCAGCTTTTCGTCATCTTTCAGATACTGTTTGATCTCTTCAGCTTTCTGCGCGGTCGCCGGGTCATTTTGCAGCTTCCAGATAAAGCTTTGTACCGAGCGATCGAAGCCTTTGCGGAAAGCGTGGGTTTTATCGTTGCCCATATCGTCGAGCACGGAATTCACGGCATTGGAGACCATATCCGCGCCGTTGCGCCCCAGCCAGCCGGTGGGCAGTAATTTGGCGGTCAGCGGATGTTCGCGTTTCATCCAGCCGACAATCTGCGCGGAGATAAACTGCCGCGTGCTGTCTTTTGCCAGCAGGATTTCCAGCTGATCCATCGCCTGATCCAGCAGTTCCTGATGGCGGCCGTTTTTGGTCAGGCTTTCCAGCAAGGTGGCAATCGACGCCGACAGGTCGATTTTGTCGATCACCCGGTACAGCGCACGGCGGATAAGCTGGGCGATGCGCTGATCGTCAGTGACGTCCAGAAAACCGCGGATCATCTTCACGGCATATTTGGCAAACCGTTGTGCGTTGTCGGGCGCGTTCAGCCAGTCTGTCAGCATCCGCGCCGGGTCATGCTGGCGGATCAGTGTGATAAGTGTGGCGGGCGCGAGGAATTTCTCCTGCACGAACACCGCCAGATTATCGGCAATCTTGTCTTTGTTTTTAGGGATGATCGCCGTATGCGAGGCGACAAACGGCACCGGCACGCGGCGGAACAGTGCCACGACGGCAAACCAGTCAGCCATTGCCCCGACCATCGCGGCCTCGGAAATGGCTTTCAGACCGGACACCCAGAAGTTGGGCGGCAGGAAAAGGGTGATGACAAACAGGGCGGCGGCAACCAGCAGCAACCCCAGCGCGTTACGTTTACTTCGGCGAAGTTCTTGTTCTTTATCCATTACCTCAGTTTAGGAAGCGAGCGGCGGACTGTCAGCTTTTTTCTTGCGATTGCGCCACTTGCCGTGCAGTGCGCGATAACCAGTTGCCGGAACGCCGCCAGCGCGGGTGTTTCTCCGTCCTGACGCCATGCCATATGGATTTCAGCAACGGCGTCGGGATGGCTGAGCGGGCGGAATTCTATGTCGGGAAAGACCAGCTGGCGGGCACTGTCGGGTACAATCGCCAGCCCGACACCGGCGCGCACCAGCCCGAGAATAGTGTGAGTCTGGCTGCAATGTTGCACGTAATGCGGCACGACGTTGGCCTGTGCAAACAGCCCGGCGATACAGTCGTAAAAGTATTTTCCTTCGCTGGCGGAATACATGATGAAAGGTTGTCCGGCAAAGTCCCGCAGACGGAGGCGGGGTTTGGCGGTCAGCGCGGATGAAGCAGGCAACGCAACGCATAAAGGCTCACGCAGTACGCAATGATAGGCCAGCGGAAATAACGTCACCGGCTGGCGCACAAAGCCGATATCCAGCGTGCGCGCCGCCAGTGCCTGAAGCTGGGCTGACGACACCATTTCCTTCATTACCAGCGTGATTTCCGGCAATTCCTGAGCTGCCAGCGCGATAATCTGCGGGATTTGCCAGTAACCGCTGACCGCCGTGAATCCCAGCATCAGCCGGCCAATTTCGCCTTTCTCGACCCGCTTTACTGTCTCCTGCGCCTGTCCGGTAAATTCGAGGATCAGTTTTGCATCACGTAAAAAAGTTTTGCCGGAGGCGGTCAGGCTGACATGCCGGTTGGTCCGTTCGAGCAAACGCGCGCCCAACGCATGCTCGAGCAACTGGATCTGACGGCTCAGTGGTGGCTGCGTCATAAACAATCTTTTCGCCGCGCGGCCGAAATGTAATTCCTCCGCGACCGCCACAAAACAACGCAACTGGTTTAATTCAATCATTCAATTTCTGACTTGTTCCATTGTCTTTTTAACTTAGACCGTATCGTCAAATGTTTCTACTCTGTTAATTAATTTGAATTTTTTAGATCTAAAAAGCGTGGCCGAAACACGAAAAACTGTGCATCCGGTCACAAAAAGCAGGGAAAGCAGTCATCAGTCTGGAGAGAAAACATGACGTCCCCTACAGATGTGTCAGATAACGCAAAACCGGTTATCCGCGAAGCGGCGGCAGAGGCGGCGAAACCGGGGCATTTTCGTTACGTGGTTCTCGGGATGATTTTTGCCATCACGGTGATTAACTACGCCGACCGTGCCACGCTGTCGATTGCCGGTACCGAAGTCTCGCGGGTGCTGAGCCTGGATCCGGTGATGCTCGGGATGGTTTTTTCGGCGTTTGCCTGGGCGTATATGATCGGGCAAATCCCCGGTGGCTGGTTGCTGGATAAATTCGGCGCACGGCGGGTCTATGGTTGCAGTCTGGTGCTGTGGTCGGTTTTCACCATGCTGCAGGGCACGGTCGGCTGGTTTGGCGTCAGCGGGATTTCGGCGGCTATCATGCTGTTCTTGCTGCGCTTTATGCTCGGTCTGGTGGAGTCTCCGGCATTTCCCGCCAATGCGCGCATCGTCGCCTGCTGGTTCCCGACCCATGAACGCGGCACGGCCACTTCACTGTTTAATTCCGCACAATACATGGCGATTGGCGTGTTTACGCCAATTATGGCGTGGCTGACTCATGCCCTCGGCTGGGAACATGTATTCCTGTGGATGGGCGCGGTCGGGCTGATCGCCGGGATTTTATGGTTCGCCTTTTATAAAGAACCGCACAGCAGCCCGCACATTAAACCTGCTGAACTCGAACATATCCGCGCCAACGGTGCGCTGGTGGATCTCGAACTCAACCGCCGCGCGTCACGCCAGAAATTCACCCTGCGTGAAGTGATGCAACTGTTCCAGAGCCGCACGCTGTGGGGCATCTATATCGGGCAATACTGCATTACCTCGATGAGTTACTTCTTTATGACCTGGTTCCCGATTTACCTGATCAAAGGGCGGGGGATGACGGTCATGGAAGCCGGATGGGTGGTGGCGTTACCGGCCATCTGCGGTTTTACAGGCGGTGTGCTCGGTGGCGTGATGTCCGATTACATGATCCGCCGCGGCGTCAGTCCGTCAAAAGCGCGTAAAACACCGTTTGTGCTGGGTATGTTTTTCGCCGCGATGCTGGCCATGGCGAACTTTGTTTCCACTGATGCGGCGGTGATTGCATTGATGACGCTGGCATTTTTTGGCAAAGGTTTATCGGCCATCGGCTGGGCAGTGATGTCAGATACCGCGCCGGAGAAAATGATCGGCCTGAGCGGCGGGGTGTTTAACTGTCTGGGTAACGTTGCGGGGATTATTACGCCCGTAGTGATCGGTTATATCGTCGCGGCAACCGGCTCCTTTAACCTCGCGCTGTGGTTTGTCGGCGCACACGGTTTGCTCGGCATGTTTGGCTATCTGGTGGTCGCCGGTAAGTTCGAGCGCATGGTGATCCGCCAGGATACGCGGGTAAAATGAGAATTGTTCTTGATATGACAATGCGTGTCATTAAACTGCGTGCAGCATCATTTTCCTGCATTCAGAATGAGAAAAATTCATGGAGTTGTTACGTGTTGTCTTTAAGCAATACCGCTGGCCGTTTTTAGGGGTGATGGCGCTGAGCCTGCTCAGCGCCGTTCTGGGCATCGGGCTGATCGCGTTTATCAATCTGAAACTGATTGAAACCACCCAAGGCTCGCTGATGGTTCTTCCGCAATTCCTCGGATTACTTCTGTTGCTGATGGCGGTCACGTTAGGCTCTCAGCTGGCGCTGACCGTGCTCGGTCATCACTTCATTTACCGTCTGCGTGGCCAGTTCATTAAACGTATTCTCGATACCGATATCGAACGCATCGAGCAAATCGGTAATGCGCAACTGCTTGCCAGCCTGGGCAGCGACATCCGTAACATCACACTGGCGTTTGTGCGCCTGCCGGAACTGGTGCAGGGGATTATCCTGACCCTTGGCTGTGCGGGATATCTGGCCTGGCTGTCACCGGAAATGCTGCTGGTGACGGTCATCTGGCTGTTGATCACTATTTTCGGCGGTTTCAAACTGGTGTCGCATGTTTACCGTCATCTGGCGAAAGTGCGTGATGCGGAAGACAAACTGCAAACCGATTATCAGAAAGTGATCGAAGGGCGTAAAGAGCTGGCGCTGAACCGCGAGCGTGCGCGCCATCTGTTTGATGATGTATACCGTAAAGATGCCGAAGAATATCGTCACCACATCATCCGCGCCGACACCTTCCACCTGAGCGCCGTGAACTGGTCGAATATCATGATGCTGGGCGCGATTGGCCTGGTGTTCTTCATGGCGAATACGCTTGGCTGGTCGGATACCGATGTTGCCGCTACTTATTCCCTGACGCTGTTGTTCCTGCGCACGCCCATGTTACAGGCTGTGGGTGCGCTGCCGACGCTGCTCAGCGCGCAGGTGGCTTTTGGCAAACTGAAAGCATTGAAACTGGCGGAATATAACGCAGCCTTTACCCCCGCCATTGTCGCGAAAAAGTGGCAAACCCTTGAACTGCGCGACCTGACCTTCAGTTACGCAGGCAAAGAAGAGGGCGCTGGTTTTGGCGTCGGTCCGCTGAACCTGACGATCACCCGTGGCGAGCTGGTATTTTTGATTGGCGGCAATGGCAGCGGAAAATCGACAATGGCGATGTTGCTGACCGGCCTGTATCAGCCGCGTTCCGGGCAAATCCTGCTCGACGGCGTGCCGGTCACCGCCGAAAACGCCGAACAATACCGGCAGATTTTCTCGGCGGTATTCACTGACTTCCACCTGTTCGGTCAGCTCATGGGTCCGCAAGGCGAGATGCCGGACCCGCTGCTGGTGGAAGACTGGCTGCAACGCCTGAAAATGAAAGAAAAACTCCAGTTCAACGGCAATGAAGTGACCAATCTGCAACTGTCTGCCGGACAGCGTAAACGGGTGGCGCTGTTGCTGGCCGCTGCCGAAGGGCGTGATTTCCTGCTGCTCGACGAATGGGCGGCCGATCAGGATCCCCAGTTCCGCCGTACCTTCTACCGCGAGCTGTTGCCACAATTGCGTGATATGGGTAAAACCGTGCTGGCAATCAGCCATGATGATCACTATTTTGAACACGCCGATCGTCTGCTGGAAATGCGACAGGGCAAATTGCACGAACTGCACGGGCAGGCGCGTATTGACGCCAGCCGCGATGCGGTCGCACAGATTGGAAGTCACTAAATTGTTTACTGAAGGCAAAGGAAAATGAACTGGAATGAAGTGATGGTGTGGGGCATCAGCGGTGCGGTCATTGGCTCGCTGATCGGAGCATTACACAAAAAAGGCAAAATTGGCCGGGTACCTGCGGTGATCTTATTTCTGGTGTTGATCATCGGCGGTAACCTGCTGTGGGGGGGCGTCATCAAACCGCGTCTTGCCGGTAACAGTGAAGAGCAGAAAATCGATCAGGCGCTGGCCGAATTGCCGCTGTACAACACCATCAGAATGCAGGAACCGGCACTGTATGCGCAGATCCGCAGCAATATCCTGAATATGAAGAAAGAGGGTAAACCGCAGCAGGAAGCCATTGATACCGTCAAACCAATGGTGTCACTGTTACTCTCGCAACGCATCAGCCACGCACCCGACGCCAATGTGAACCAGGCGATGCAGGTAAATCTGGAAGAAATGCAGACGCTGCAGGCACGCAAAGACGGCAGTTGCTTTAAATTCCTTTATCCGCAGGTCAGCGGCGGCGTGAATACCGCACAGGTGCTGCCACCGGAACTGTTCCGCAAAGATCTCGACACCATGAATGATTTACTGCTGGCGACCGGCAGCGGGCAAACGGTTATGCCTGCCCCTGTGAGCACGGAAAAAGTGGTGCAGATGATGGTGCCGGTGCGTGAAGCCCTGGCCAGTATGTACGGAGAACAGTTGCAGATGTTTAATGACCTGACCAAACCGGATGTCGATCGCGAAAAAGTGTGCGAAATTTCCATCAGCCTGTACTCCGGCATTCTGGCGCTTCAGCCTGCGGAGTCTGCGGCTATACTTCGCCAGATGCTCGGTCAGCACTAACCGTCATCCCTCAGGCTGCCTCTGCGTTAGCTTCGTTCGCAAACCCCGGTCATATACTTATGTATGCTGCCGGGGATTTGCTCAGTCGCTGCCCTGATGCACCCCGAATGATTTAGGGTTATGCACCGCAGCCTGAGAAGCAGAAAATCCCTACTCCTTTTGGCACGAGAAAGCGTATCCTTAGCCGGATTTTTCAAACAATAATTTCCCGAACTCCCGGAATCATCCTTCTATGCAAAAAATGTTAAGAGTGCCGTTGTTGCTGGCATTGTTGTCATGTCTGCTGATAACGCCGGTGCTGAGTCAGGCTGACGAAAGTACAGGCCAGCCTGCCACGGCGGAACAACCGGTTAAAGTGAACGTCACGACCGCGTTACCGGCATTACAAAAGCGTCTGGATCAGCTGAAACAGCAGGTCTCTTCGGCGAAAACCGACAAGAAATTTACCGGCCTGACTGATGCTGCGCAGAAACTGGCCGAAGATGCCGACAAGCTGACGGGTGCGCTGACGCCGGATCTGGCGCAGGTGCAGGCACAGCTCGACGTGTTGGGTCCGGCGCCTGCACCGGGCACGATCACGGAAACGCCGCAAGTGATCAGCCAGCGTAATAAGCTCAACAACAGCAAAACGCTGCTGACCACGCAAATCGAGCAGACCAAAGCCATCTCCCTTGGCGCGCAAAACCTGTCTTCGCAAATCGCCGGATTACGTCGTGATGCACTGAAAACCCAGATTGCGCTCAATACCGGCAGCATTCTCGGAGGGAATTTCTGGGCACCGCTTATTACGCCAAACGATGATGATGCGGCGCGTTTTGATGACTTCGGTTCGCAGGTTAAAGACGCGTGGATGCAGGCGTGGAGCGAGGAATGGCGCATCGGCACCGCGATTTATCTGTTACTGGCGCTGGTGATTGGCCTGGCCGGTCGCCGCGTGCTGGACAGACCGATGAACTGGATCCTGCCGCGCTGGTTGCCGCAGGGGCGTTTCCGTCGCAGTTTTCTGGCCTGTTTCACTACGCTGAGCACCACCCTGACGCTTGGCATCAGTGTTCAGTTGCTCGGGTATATTTTCACCCGTCTGCCGGATACCTCGCCGTGGGTGACGGAATTTGCCGGACAACTGGTTGAACTGACCTATTTCTCTGCCGTGATCGCCGGTCTGGGGATTGCATTACTTTCCAATAACCATCCGTCGTGGCGTCTGCCGGGCATAGCCGATCCGCTGGCAAAAACACTGGCATCATTCCCGGTGCTGCTGGCGGGCTTTATTTTCCTGTTCGGTATCATCGAACAGCTGAATAACCTGGTCGGTGCCAGCGTCTCAGCAACGTTATTTGGCAACGGACTGGCGGCGTTACTCGTGGCGCTCAACTGCCTGATCGCGCCAGTGCGTATCAACCGTATGCGTCGCAAGATGAAGGCCGAAGGGGAACAGACCGAAGCACGTTCCACGCTGGCCGGGCTTATCCATCTGGTGATAAGCCTGACGGCGTTTGTCATCCTGATGGCGCTGCTGATTGGTTATATTCCGCTGGCGCGTTTTGTGACCTTCGAACTGCTGTGGATCGGGCTGGTAGTCAGTTGCCTGTATCTGCTGATCCACTTTGTCGTGGACCTGTGTGAGAGTCTGTTTGCGCCGACCACGCACAGCGGCAAAATCCTCAAAAGTACGCTGAGCGTCAATGACCGTCACCTGTCACTGGCTGCCACGTTATTCTCGGCAATCGGTAAAACCGGACTGCTGCTGATGGCCGCCGTCGCGCTGCTTAACGGTACTTTCGGCACGACGACGCCGCTGGAGCTGCTGGCAAAAATCGTCGATATCTGGGGCGGTAAAGGTCTCGAAAGCATGAACATCATTCCGGCGCACGCGGTCAACGCGGTGCTGTGTCTGGTGGTCGGCTGGTATATTCTGCGTTCCGCACGCAGGTGGCTGGATAACGATTTCCTGCCAAAAACCATGATGGATCGCGGCATGCGTGCCTCGCTGGTGACGCTGTTCACCAACGTCGGCTACGTGCTGATCATCCTGCTGACGCTGTCTTCGCTGGGCATCGAATGGAACAAACTGGCGTGGATCGTCAGTGCCTTGTCGGTCGGTATCGGTTTTGGTT
Organism: Rahnella sp. RcJ3; assembly: GCF_009498575.1. NCBI lineage: Bacteria > Pseudomonadati > Pseudomonadota > Gammaproteobacteria > Enterobacterales > Yersiniaceae > Rahnella > Rahnella sp. RcJ3. The sequence goes on along the minus strand of NZ_QSNX01000008.1, from coordinate 38,403 downwards.
TGCAGGAGATTGTGAAGAACTTCATCTCCGGTCTGATCCTGCTGACCGAACGGCCGGTGAAAGTGGGGGATTTGATCAGTATCAGCGGTGTGGAAGGGGATATCCGCCGTATCAATGTCCGTGCAACTGAAATTCAGCTAAGCGATAAATCCACCGTGATTGTGCCGAACTCACAATTGATTTCACAGAACGTGCGTAACGCCACCATGGGTAACGCGCAGGGCGTGGCGACTATCACGTTGACCTTCCCGCTGGATATCGACCCGGAACAGGTTAAGACATTGCTGCTGGAAGCCTACAACTTGCACGAATCCATTCTGGAAAACCCACCGGCTTCGGTCAGCTTTAAAGAACTGGGACCGACCGGGATTGTGCTGAGTGTGACAGGTTTTGTGAACAGCCCGCGCATGGTCAGCGGTACGCGCAGTGATTTGCTTTACGAAATCCTGAAAATGCTGCGGGCCGCAGGGATCAGTCTGAGTCAGACGCAGACGATGATTCTGGAGAAACCGGCAGAGAGGATCGTTCCGGTTGAGGAGTAAAGTCCAAAGCATGATCCGGTCGACTCCCTCCCCTGCGAAGGGGAGGGTTGGGGTAGGGTATTAAAGAAAAATCAAGAAGTTGAAGTATACCTTGACAAGATGTTAGCCCTTAAAACCCCCTCCCGACCTCCCCCTTCGCAGGGGGAGGAGCCAGGACAAAACCCTAAGAATGATCCGTTCGGCTCCCCGCTGCGAAGAGGAGGGGCTTTCCCTTAAACTTTTTTATTCCGCCTCCGATGCATCAGCAAATACACCGCCGGAATCACCAGCATCGACAACAACGGGGCACTCACCATGCCGCCGATCATCGGCGCGGCAATACGCTGCATCACTTCTGAACCGGTTCCGCCGCCCCACATGATCGGCAGTAAACCCGCCATGATAGTGGCAACAGTCATGGCTTTTGGCCGGACGCGCAACACCGCACCGTGGTGAATGGCGTCGCACAGTTCTGCCTCACTCATATCCCCGCCGGCTTTTTGCTGACGTTGCACTGCCTGATTCAGATACAGCACCATGATCACCCCGAACTCGGCGGCAACCCCGGCCAGGGCGATAAACCCGACGGCGGCGGCGACCGACAGATTGAAACTCAGCAGGTACAACAGCCAGACGCCACCGGTCAGGGCAAACGGCAGTGTCGCCATGATCAGCAGGGCGTCGCGCACGCTGCTGAACGTCACGTATAACAGGACGAAGATGATCAAAAGTGTCACCGGTAGCACGATTTTCAGTTTTGCCGTGGCGCGTTCAAGATACTCGAATTGCCCCGACCAACTGACCGTCACCCCTTCCGGCAATGTTACCTGCTGGCTGACCGCCTGTTGCATGTCTTCGACGGCAGATTTCAAATCTCGTCCGCGCAAATCCACATAGATCCAGTCTGAAAGACGGGCATTCTCACTTTTCAGCATCGGCGGGCCATCGGTGACGTTGACGGATGCCAGCGCCGACAGCGGCACCTGTGCGCCGGAGGCGGTCAGCACCGGTAAATCCCGCAGCGCCTGCACGTTGTCGCGCAGCTCACGCGGATAACGCAGGTTGATGGGATAACGCTCGCGGCCTTCCAGCGTTTCGCCGATATTTTCCCCGCCGACCAGCGTTGAGACCAGCGACTGTAATTCAGCTACCGTGACACCGTAACGTGCCGCTTCGCGCCGGTTAATATCAATATCGACGTAACGGCCACCTTCCAGCCTTTCGGCCAGTGCCGAGGTCACGCCCGGCACCTGTTTCACGATATGCTCGATCTGCTGGGCGATCTGCTCGATTTGTGCAACGTTATTGCCGTTCACCTTGATCCCCACCGGGCTTTTGATGCCGGTGGCCAGCATGTCGAGACGGTTGCGGATCGGCGGTACCCAGACGTTGGCGATGCCGGGCAATTTCACCGCGTTGTCGAGTTCAGTCACCAGTTTGTCCGGCGTCATGCCCGGTCGCCACTGGTCCCTCGGTTTAAAGCGGATGGTCGTTTCGATCATGGTCAGCGGCGCCGGGTCGGTGGCGCTGTCGGCGCGTCCGGCCTTGCCAAATACACTGGCGACTTCGGGCACAGTTTTGATTAACCGATCCGTCTGCTGCAACAACCGTGCGGCTTCGCGGGCTGAAATCCCCGGCAGCGTCGACGGCATATACAGCAGGTCGCCTTCATCGAGCGGCGGCATAAATTCACTGCCCAGTTTTGCCAGCGGATACAGAGACACCAGCAGGAACAGGCCGCTGAATAACAGCGTGGTTTTCGGACGTTTCAGCACGGCAGAAAGCACCGGCTGGTAGGCGGCAATCAGCCAGCGGTTGATCGGGCTGGCATTTTCATCAGGAATTTTGCCACGAATAAAATAGCCCATCAGCACCGGCACCAGAGTGATGCCCAGCCCGGCAGACACCGCCATCGCGTAGGTTTTGGTGAATGCCAGCGGGGAGAACATCCGGCCCTCCTGTGCTTCCAGCGAAAACACCGGAATAAACGACAGGGTGATGATCAGCAAACTGCAAAACAGCGCCGGACCCACTTCCGTGGCGGCACGCTCAGACACCTTCCAGTAATCCGCCGACGCAGGCTGCTGGCCGGGATGATCGTGCCGCCATTGCTCCAGCACCTTATGCATATTCTCGATCATCACAATCGCCGCATCGACCATGGCGCCGATGGCAATCGCGATACCGCCGAGCGACATAATATTGGCGCTGACCCCCTGATAATGCATGACGATAAACGCGCCGAGAATACCGAGCGGCAGGGTGATGATCGCCACCAGCGCCGAGCGGAAATGGAACAGAAACAGCGCGCAGACCACCGCGACTACCGCGAATTCCTCCAGCAGTTTATGCGACAGCGTTTCGACGGCGTTTTCAATCAGCGGCTGGCGATCGTAGACCGGCACGATTTCAACCCCCGCAGGCAGCGTGCGGGCGAGGGCATGTAGCCGCTCTTTCACCGCCTTCAGGGTTTCCAGTGCATTTTTACCCGAGCGCATAACAATCACGCCGCCCGCCACTTCGCCTTCACCGTTAAGTTCCGCCACGCCGCGCCGCAGTTCAGGGCCAGTGCGGACGGTGGCGACATCCGCCAGCAGCACCGGAATACCGCTGTTGACTGTCACGACCACATTGTTGAAATCATCCAGACTTTTCAGATAGCCGGAGGTGCGCACCATGTATTCGGCCTCGCCCATTTCCAGCAGCGAGCCACTGCTTTCCTGATTAGCGTTTTGCAGCGCGGTCACCAGTTGCTGATGCGTCACGCCCCGGGCGCGCATCCGTTGCGGATCGGCCACCACCTGATACTGACGCACCATGCCGCCGATGCTGGCGACCTCAGAGACATTCGGTACGGTTTTCAGGTCATAACGCAGCGTCCAGTCCTGCAGGGCACGAAGTTGTTCGAGGCTGTGTTTGCCGGTTTTGTCGATCAGCGCGTATTCATAGATCCAGCCGACGCCGGTGGCATCCGGCCCCAGCGAGGCTTTGGCTCCGGCGGGCAGTGAGGATTGAACCTGACTCAGGTACTCCAGCACGCGGGAGCGCGCCCAGTAAGGATCGGTACCATCATCGAACAACACATAAACATAGGCATCACCGAACATCGAAAAGCCGCGCACGGTTTTCGCGCCGGGCACTGACAGCAGGGTGGTGGTCAGCGGATAGGTCACCTGATCTTCGATGATTTGCGGTGCCTTGCCCGGATAACTCACGCGCACGATCACCTGCACATCGGAGAGATCCGGCAGGGCGTCGAGCGGCGCTTTCTGCAATGACCAGATGCCCCAGCCCGCCATCATCAGCGCGGCGAGTAACACCAGCAGCCGGTTCTTCAGCGACCAGCGGATCACAGCGGCAATCATAAATCACCTCCGTGCTGGTGCGCGTCCGGCGCCGGGGCGTCGGTGGCAGGCAGTGCGCTGCGCAGGCTGGCTTCAGAGTCGATCAGGAACTGTCCGGAGGTGACAACCGACTGACCTTCTTCCAGGCCTGAAAGTACCTGCGTCCAGCCATCACGCGTCACGCCGAGGGTGACCTTCTGCGGGGTGAAATGTCCGTTGCCGTCGTCGAGCAGCACGGTATTGCGGCTGCCGGTCTGGATCAGCGCTTCCTGCGCAATGGCCAGAACCGCCGTCTGCGCACTGACATCTGGCGATAAATTCAGGTACATGCCGGGACGCAGTTTTTCCTGCGGATTATCAATCACCACGCGGGCTTTCAGCGTACGGCTGACGGCATCCACATCCGGCAGCAATTCGCTGACCGTACCGTGAAATACCTCGCCCGGCTGACTGTCGGCACTGGCCGTAATTTTGCCGCCGATCTGGATCTGACTGGCGGCAGAAGGCGGATAATCCATCACAATCCAAACCTGTTTCAGACTGGTCAGTTCGAACAGCGGCTGTGTGGCGCTGACCTGCGCCCCTTCACGCACGGAAAGCAGGCTGATATAACCGTCTTCCGGCGCGACCACGTCGATGCGGGGTTGCGGCTGACCGGTTTTATCGACGCGGCGCAGAATGTCTTCCGGCATAAACTGCAAAGCCAGCCGCTGACGGGCGGCGGCAGTCAGGCTGCGGTCGCCAAGCTGACGCACGGCCAGATATTCCTGCTGCGCGGCGGTCCAGTCGGGGATCCACAGTGTGGCCAGTTTCTGACCTTTTTTCACAGGCTGCTGGCTGGCAGCGACGTAAAGTTTTTCGACTAAACCATTCGCACGCGCGGCGACCGTGCGCAGGCTGCGTTCATCGGCGCTGACCGTGCCATACACATTAAGCGGTGCGGAAATCATCCGTCGCTGTACCTTTTCACTGCGCATACCGAGATTTTGCTGCTGACGGGCGCTGACCGTCACACCGCCGTCATCCGTGGCTTCATCGGCGTAACGCGGCATCAGATCCATATCCATAAAGGGCGATTTGCCCGGTTTATCGAAACGCTGGCCGGGCGTCATCGGGTCATACCAGTACAGCACTTTGCGTTCGGCCGGAGCAGCAGAAGCCTGCGTTTGCGCCGCAGGGCTGTGACGGCCAGCCACGTAACCGGCGGCGAGTGCGGCCATGATGGCGACGGCCAGCAGGCTGTAAGTTTTAGCGGAAGTCATTAATGAATCTCCTGGGGGGCCAGATAACGCAGGGCGACCCAATAGCGGGCCACTTCCAGCCCGGCATTGCGTTCGGAAATCTGGCTGTCGATCAGGTTGCGGCGGGCGTCGAGAACGTCATTCAGGCTGCTTTTTCCGGCGCGATACTGTGCCTGAATCACGCTGATGCGTTGCTGTTGCAGGGGAATAACGTTGTTTTTTTGCCGCTGCCATAACGTGGCGGCGGCCTGATATTGCGCCAGCAAACTGGTCAGCTGCGCCTGATGGTCGCGCATCAGTTGCGCCAGCCGGTCATTGCTTTCCATTGCCATCGACTGATCGGCGGCGTGATCTTTATCCTGACGCGAAGCGGTAAACAGCGGCAGATCGACGGTAAACATCACCCCTGCCAGATCTTCATAACTGTCGGCACGATGGGCGTAATAGACTTCCACGCCGACATCCGGCAGCGCCGCAATGGCTGACTGCGAGGATTTCGCCTGCGCCACATCGGCTTCACGCCGAGCCTGAATAATTTCAGGATGTTGTTCGACGCTTGTCGCCTGTAACGCCTGTGGAGGAAGTTCGGTGAAAGGTGGAATGGCACCGTTAATTTCAGGCTGATCGATGCCGGTCAGCTGGCTTAAGCGGGTGCGCGCCAGTTGAACATCCCGTTCGGCTTCGGTCAGTTTGTCTTGCATGCTGATGAGCGTCAGGTGCGCGTCCAGCACCGAGGCGGGCAGCGAACTGCCGCTGCTGACACCGCCCCGCTGAACCCCAATCTGGCGCTGACTTTCGTCCACCAGTTTTTGTAATTGCGAGACGGTTTGCCCGCCGATGGCCAGCTCCATCCAGGCCAGCGCCGCATCGCGTTGCAAACGTGCCCGGATACTCTGGCGGGTAGCCGCCACTTCCCGGGATTCTGCACGCAGCGTGTCGGCTTTGCGCTGGCGCTTATCGCTGCTGATGTAATCCTGCATGATGCCGATACGTTCCATCGTCATCCCTTCACGGGTAAACCGGTCGGTGTTGCCGCCGCTGACCGGCAGGTTTTCGATACCGAATTTCAGCTTCGGATCCGGCAGTTGCATGGCCGAATCGGCACGGTTATCCAGCGCATTGATCTGGTGACGACTGGCAGAAAGCTCGGCGGAATAATCCTGCGCAGCGACCAGCGCCTGCGGCAGGGTAACGGGTGTGGCAAACGCGCTGACCGGCACAAAAGCCAGCAGCCATTGCCACGTCATCCGGTGATGGCGCGGTAAAGTCAACATGGTGAATCTCCCGGTCAGCGTTTCAGCGGTGTCAGTGTCTGTAACTGATAAGCGGACTCAGTTTTGACAAAGCTAAAGGTGACCGGCGTACCGGCGGGCAGGGAGTTGGCGGCGATCTCCGGCGGCAGACGGAAATTCATGGTCATGGCCGGCCATTTCAGCGCAGGAATGGCGTGATGGGAAATCCCCACGCGATCAGACTGCCACTGAGTGATCACGCCTTCGGATTCATAGGCCTGCATATTATGCTGCATCGCCATAGCATCGTGATTCATTGGCATAGCATCGGCAAAAGAATAAGCTGAAATAAAGAAAAGACTTGCGGTAAATACATTTAAAATTGCACGCATGGGAAATACTCCAATACTGTCATTAGATAAAAACTGGCCATTAATCTGGCAAAACAATTTCATTTAATATTGAGTGCGGAAAAACACTCAGGACAGCAGGGGCTATTCTCTGTATCGGCAGAACTGAACTTCAGCGGGAGGCGGAGTGACGGTTGGCGCAATCCAGTCCGCGGTGGTGACCGCTGTGCTGGCATCGACGGTGAGCATGGCTAATGCCGGAGCGACGGGCAATGCCACCAGTGGCACGGAACCACTGTCAGACTGGGTTCTTTCAGGGGCACAGTGCTTCTCACACAACAGCGACTGACTCTGCATGTGCTCTGGAGAATCAGGCATTTGCATGGTGATGTTATGTGCCATGGCGGTGTTTTCCACCGGCGGGCGCATATCGCACTGATGGCTGGCGAGCGCCAGTTGGGCATTCAGGACAAGCCAGCATAACGCGAACAGCAACACACTGACCCGCTTGCCGGGCAAGCGCAGCGAATGCATGAACTGTGAAATCGCGAAACGAACTGACATGATGAATATTATTTCCGTAAGGAAGATGCGACCGAGTATATAAGGAAATAAGGCGAAGAGGAAAGGACAAACAGAATAAGTCAGGATTAAAATTGTCAGGATAATTAAAGAACGCGAATAACAGCGGTTTCTGTTATTCGCATGTTAATTAACGTGTGTTTTCAGGTGATAATTAACTTACAGCCAGCCTGATTTTTTAAGCTTCCAGTATAACCACACACAACCGGCGACAGTGACGCCCAGCGTTACCGGATATCCCCACCAGTCATCCAGCTCCGGCATGTTTTTGAAGTTCATGCCGTACAGACTGAAAATCACTGTCGGGATCGCCAGAATCGCGCCCCAGCCCGCCAGTCGCTGTACCACTTCGTTCTGATGCACCGACACCAGCGCCAGATTCACATGCATGGCGTTCGACAGCATTTCGCGCACATCGTCCGTCGTGCGGATCACCTGATTAGCGTGGTCCTGCACATCACGCACATAAGCCCGCAGGCTCTTAGGCATCAGTTCTTCGTAGTGATGGCTGAGCTGATTACAGATATCTTCCATCGGTACCGCGGCGTTGCGCAGCGAGAGCAGATCCCGCCGCAGACTATAAACCTGCTGCACCGCCTGCTGATTAAAGGTGTTGCGGAACATCAGTTTTTCGATGGCATCAAACTGTTCGGTGTACTGATGCAGGATTTCCAGATAGTTATCCACGATGGAATCGAGTACGCAATACAGTGCATAAGCTGGCCCTTTACTCAACATTTCCGGGCGTTCTTCGGCGTGTTTACGGATTTCTTTATAGCTGGATGACGCACCGTGACGCACGGTGATCAGAAAGTTTTTGCCGAGAAACAGGTGTGTTTCGCCGTACTCGATGGTTTCATTCACTTTCTGCGCAGTGTGCGTAACGATAAACAGCGATTCGCCGTACTGCTCAATTTTCGGTCGCTGATGGGCGGTCAGTGCATCTTCAATCGCCAGGTCATGCAGACCGAATTCTTCCTGAATGCTGCGCATATAGGCATCTTCCGGCTGCCACAGTCCGAGCCAGACAAAGGTATCGGGCTCTTTCAGGACTTCGCTGATGTCTTCGACCGTCACATCCTGCAATCGTTTACCGTCGCGGTAAGCCACGCTGTTAATCACTGAATCACAGCTGGGTTTTTTATCTTCGTTGGAAATGGAATTCATTGTTTTACCCGATTGTTATTCAGACGAAAATCCTGCCCGCAGGCAGGACGATTTCAGTGTCTGAACAGAATAGCGCAGTCTCCGGGAAATGCGCTGACGGGATCTTTAAAAGAATGTTTCAGCCATCGGCAGACCGGCTGACCGTTTCCCAGATATCGATATCCTCACGCATTTGTTGCATCTTTTCCCTGACAAATTTAACGGCGTCACTGCCGAGTAACAGCGAGGCAGGCGGCTCAGGCGCATCGAGCAACTGCAACATCGCTTGTGCGGCTTTTAGCGGGTCGCCCGGCTGATGACCGCTGCGTTTTTCCCGCGTTTCCCGCACGGGGTCGAAACTGGCATCGTAATCACTGATGGCACGCGGTGAGCGCACCATCGAACGTCCCGCCCAGTCGGTACGAAAAGACCCGGGCTGAATGGCCGTGACGGCAATATTGAACGGTTTGAGTTCTTTGGTCAGTGTTTCAGAGATCCCCTGCAAGGCGAATTTACTGCCGCAGTAATAGCTGATGCCCGGCATTGTAATAAAGCCTCCCATCGACGTGATGTTAAGAATATGTCCACCGCGGCGCTGACGAAAATACGGCAGGAAGGCTTTGATGACCGCAACCGCGCCAAAAACATTGACGTCAAACTGATGCAGCGCCTCGCTTAACGGCGACTCTTCCATAATACCTTCATGCCCGTAACCGGCATTGTTGACCAGCACGTCAACGGCGCCGATTTCCTGTTCCACGGCAGCCGCAAGCGGGGCGATGGCCTCGAAATCAGTGACATCCAGCATGCGACCAAAACTTCGGCCGGGGACCAGCGCGTCAAATTCTGCGCAGGCTTGTGCATTACGCAGCGTGCCGACCACGCGATGTCCTGCTTTCAGGGCTTCTTCTGCCAGCGCACGGCCAAATCCGCTGCTGACGCCGGTGATGAATAGTAATTTTGACTGACTCATACAAACTCCTCAGTAAAAAGCGGACTTGCAGAATAGGGGGGACAGCAGAAAATCCGTAGCCCCGATCCTCTCTGATGTTTGCCTGTTCCTCTGAGGCGTCTGGACGCGACTGATTCCCGGTGCGACACTTCATTCACTTTCCGCTGCATATTTTCAGGTTCATATGACGTTTCCATCTTTGACAGTGACTGAGCAAATGATCGTGCTTTTGGACCAGCTTACGCCCCATGAAGGCTACAACCTGACGACGCTGGCAGATGTGCGTTTTTTACGTTCAAACCGTCCGCTGCTGCGCACGCCGGTTTTGTATGAGCCGGGGATCGTGATTGTGGTGCAGGGGAGAAAACGCGGATTCTTAGGTAATGATGTCTATTTGTATGATGCACAGCATTATCTGACCGTATCGGTGCCGGTGCCTTTCACCATGGAAACTGACGCCACCGCCAGTGAACCGATGCTGGCAATTTATCTGCGGCTCGATTTCAGTCTGGCGGCAGAACTGATGTTGCAGCTCGATGCTTATGACGCCCCGCAGCCGGAATCGCCGAAAAGTATGGTGTCGAGCCTGATGGATGACACGATGCGGGCTTGCGTATTACGTTTTTTGCAGGTGATGGCATCTCCGCTGGATGCAAAAATTCTGGGCAGGGCGATGATGCGTGAGTTGTATTACCGCGTGCTGACCGGTGCTCAGGGCGGCACGCTGCGCAGCGCACTGACCCTGCAAGGGCAATTTGGCAAAGTGGTAAAAGCCCTGCGAAAACTGCACGCAGAATACCACTCGCATCTGGATGTGAATGCGCTGGCAAAAGAAGCGGGAATGAGCCTGCCGACGTTTCACAGTCACTTTAAAACCGTCACTGATACGTCGCCGATGCAGTATCTCAAGTCCACCCGTTTGCATCAGGCCAGATTACTGATGTTGCGCAATAACCTGACCGCCTCGGCGGCCAGCGCGCAGGTGGGCTATGAAAGTGTGTCGCAGTTCAGCCGCGAATTTAAACGCTTATTCGGGCTGACGCCGGTGAGAGAAGTGGCGCGGATGAGGCAGAATTTTTCATTGCCTGCCCCGTCCACGCCGTCGGATTTTATCTCTTCACATTAATAAGGCGTTACGGTGTCACGCCAGACGTGGTTTGTACCTTCACATCCGGCGTGGCTGCCGGACCAAAGACGGTGTAGGTCGGCAAATCGACGTTCTGATACGGCTCCCAGCCGCCGCCTAACGCTTTATACAGCGAGACCAGATCGGTGCTGGTTTTCACTTTCGCTTCAGCGGATTGCTGATGCGCCTGTGCCAGCTGGCGCTGGGCATCAAGCACGTTGATAAAGGTAGAAAGCCCCTGGCGGTAGCTGTCGCTCGCCAGATCAAACGCGGTCTGTAGCGCTTCGGTCGTCTGGTCTAAACCGCTGACCTGATCCTGATCGGTGCGGTAATTCACCAGCGCATTATCGACATCCTGCAACGCTGTCAGCACGGTCTGGCGATAATTCAGCGCCGCATTCGCCTGTTGCGCACGGGAAAGATGCACGCTGGAGACCAGACGTCCGCCCTGGAAAATCGGCAGGGAAATCTGCGGGCCAAAGGAGTAGAAATGGCTGCTCCAGTTATCGAGATAACTGACGTCTGTGTTACGCATGCCGAACTGGCCGGTGAGCGAAATACTCGGGAACATCTGCGCGACGGATACACCAATATTGGCGGTTGCCGCGTGGAGATCAGCCTCGGCTTTGCGTACGTCCGGACGACGGCGTGCCAGCTGTGACGGCACACCGACCGGCACGGCAGCGGGCAGGGCAGGCATCGGTTTAGGGGCAGAAAGTTCAGCATCCAGCGAGCCAGGCGTCTGACCGAGCAACACGGCCAGTCCGTTCATTGCCTGACGTTCCTGCGCCTGATATTGCGGCAACTGGGCGCGCAGGGAACCCAACTGTGCGCGGGCATTTTCGACATCAAGCTGCGGTGACAGCCCGTTTTGCTGACGGTTTTGTGTCAGATCTAAGGTTTGCTGCGCGACATCGATTTGCGTCTGTATCGCCGCCGTTACGCTTTGCGCGCCACGCAGTTGCAGATAGGCACGGGCGACCTCAGCTTCCAGCGAAACTAATGCATCGTTGCGTTGTTCTATGGACGATTGCGTCTGGGCATTGGCGGCTTCGACCTGACGTCGTGTGCCGCCGAACAAATCCAGCTCCCAGCTGGCATCGAAATTGCCCTGATACAAATTCACCGGCCGCGTAGCCGTGCTGATCGCGCCGGAGGCTTCCGGTCCGAGATCGTCAAGCTGTTGCGAGGCGCCGCTGGAATCGAGAATACCTTTCAGACCGAGCTGCTGACGGGTCATTTTCGCGCTGCCCTGCACCGATGGCAGCCAGGCGCCTTCGGCCTGTTTCACCTGCTCGCGGGCACCGGCGATACGCAGTACTGCCTGTTGCAGGGAAATATTCCCGGCAATCGCACGGGTGATCAGGCTGTCGAGTTGCGGGTCATTAAAGGCTTTCCACCACAGCGGATTTGGCTCCGAGGGCAGGGCAATCGATGCGCCGTCTTTGTCTTTCGGCTGGGTCATATCGTTATAGGCCGAGGGTGTCACCGGATTCGGCTTCTGATAATCCGGGCCAACGGAGCACGCTGCTAATACCAGCGTTAATGTCGAGAGAGTCAGAAAACGGGTGCCTGAATGTAAAACCCCCTTCCGGCCCCGGCCTTCGCAGAGGGGGGAGCAGGACGGCATCACGGATGGCTGATTTCTCAGAGTAGAGCTTTTCTTGTTCAACTTAATGTGCTCCGGCATTACCTTCGCTCTTAACTGGCGAAAGCAGGAAACAAAACGGGATCAAAATAACGGCGACGATGGCGCAATAACCGAATACGTCGATGTAGGCCAGAATGCGCGATTGCGAAATCATCTCCTGATACATGCGCACGGTCGCCAGTTGCATCGGGTCGCCGACCAAGTGGGCAAAATCACGGATCGCCTCAGCGCTTTTGCTCACCGCCTGATTAAACTGTTCATTGAGCGGCGACATGTTGTGCGCCATATGCGCACTGTGTGCCTGCGTTCGCTCGGTGACACCGGCTGTCGCCAGCGAAATACCAATCGACCCCGCGACGTTACGGAACATGGTAAACAGCGCGGCAGCGTCGGCGTTCATTTTTTGCGGGATGGTAATAAATGCGATAGTGGTCAGCGGCACAAACAGGAAACCGAGCCCTATAGACTGCGCGCTGCGGTACAGCACCAGCGTTTCAAAATCGACATCAGGTGTCAGCGTTGCCGAATAGATAAACGAGGCCGCCAGCAGGAAGAAACCGAAGGCAATGATGTAACGCGTTTGTACAACGGGCATCAGCTTCAGCACCAGCGGGATCGACAGCACGATCAGCACCGCGCCCGGCGACATCACCAGCCCCGAGAGTGTGGCGGTGTAACCCAGTTGCTGCTGCGCCAGTTGCGGAATGACCACCGAACTGCCATACAGAATCATCGCCATACCGGCCATCAGTAAACCGGCGACAGCAAAGTTTTTATCCTTCAGACAGCGCAGATCGACCACCGGTTTTTTGGCGTACAGCAACCAGTAAACCGCGCCGACAATCCCGGTGGCCGCCAGCACAGCAAAGGTGACAATAAAGCCGGACTGGAACCAGTCATCGTCTTCGCCGCGGTCCATCATCACCTGTAAGCAGCCCAGACCCAGTGCAATCAGCCCGATACCGATGTAATCAATACTGAGTTTGCCTTTGGCCTTGCGCTCCCACGGCGGATCTTCCAGCAGCTGATAAATCGCCAGCAGGGCAATAATCCCGACCGGAATATTGATCAGGAATACCCAGCGCCAGCTGAAGTTATCCGTGATGTAACCGCCAAGTGTCGGGCCGACGACCGGCGCGACAATAATGGCAATCGATGAAAGGCCAAACGCTTTGCCGCGATCTTCCGGTTTAAAGTAATCCAGCAATACCGATTGCTGGATCGGCTGCAAACCGCCGCCGAAAAAGCCCTGCAGGATGCGGAATAAGATCATCTGCCACAGTTCGGTGGCGATGCCGCACAGGAAGGAGCAAACGGTGAACATGCCGATACAGATCAGGAAGTAAGTTTTGCGGCCCATCACGCGGCTGAGAAACGCCGAAATCGGCAGCACGATACCGTTCGCCACCAGATAGGACGTCAGCACCCAGGTCGATTCGTCATAACTGGAAGATAATGAACCGGCGACGTGCGGCAGCGCCACGTTAACGATAGTGGTGTCCAGGATTTCCATGAACACCGCAATGGTCACGACGGCGGCAACTGCCCACGGATTGGCCTTGGGTTTCCAGTAGCTGCGATCTTCATTCATTCGACGGTCACCGTCGGTTCAACAGACAGACCCAGCGGCAGGTGATGATTTTCATCCAGCCCGCTGTCGATGACGATTTTCACCGGCACGCGCTGAACGATTTTCACGTAGTTGCCGGTGGCGTTTTCAGCCGGGAAGGCCGAGAAGCGCGAACCGGTGCCTTGTTGAATACTGTCAACGTGGCCGTGAAGTTTGATGTCCGGGAAGGCATCGACGGTAATTTCTACCTTGTTGCCGGGGCGCATGCGTTCGAGCTGCGATTCTTTGTAGTTTGCGGCGATCCAGATATCTTTTGAAACCACTGAGAACAGCGAGGTTCCGGCCTGAACCAGCGTACCGAGCTGCACATTACGCTTGGTGACGTAGCCGTCGAACGGTGCGCGCACCTGCGCATAGGAGAGGTTGAGCGTCGCCGTTTCCAGCTGGGCTTTCGCCTGTTCAACCTGCTGCTGACGAGCTTCGACGTTGGTTTCAGCCTGACGGATATTCAGCTGTACCTGCGCGGCAACCTGCACCTGCGCTTTGGCATTTTCCAGATCAGCGGCTGCAGAGCGCACCTGCGCGTTGGACGTATCAATATTTTGTTGCGTGGTGGCACGCGGGTCTACGCCGCGCTGACGACGGAAATCGGCAGTGGCATTCAGCAAATTGGCTTCCGCCCGCGTCTGCTGGGCTTTCGCCTGAGCAAGCTGCGCCGGATATTGTACTTTCGCCAGATCGTATTGCGCCTGCGCCTGATGCAACTGCGCGACCGCCAGACCGAGCTGAGCCTGTGCCTGATCGCGCTGCGCGGTCGCGTCACGCGGATCGATTTCCACCAGTAAGTCGCCTTTCTTCACGAACTGGTTATCTTTCACCGCAAGATGAGTGACATAACCGGCAATTTTCGGCGCGATGGTGACGGCATCACCTTCGGTAAAGGCGTCATCGGTGCTGACCTGATCTTTGGTCATCAGCCACCAGACCAGTGCCACGACCACCATCACCACTACCACAATCCCGAGGATGATCAGGGGTTTCTTGCCGGGGCCTTTACGCTTTTCATCGTTATCCTGTTTACTGTCGTCGGGATTTTTCTGGTCTTTGGGATCCCGGGTGTGACCTCCTCCTGATTTTACCTGGCTGGAATCGAGTTCAGTATTTGCGTCGCCGGACGCGGAGGGCTGTGTCTTGTTATCGTTTGTCATAATGCTCTTCTGAATAGTGCTCTTCTGATTATCGGCCGCCACGCGCCGGAACAAAGAAATCTTGTTTTAAGCTAGAACGTATTGATGTAAATGCAAGTAAATCCATGTCAATTAACCTTAGGGAAAGCACAAAGATCCAAACCATAGGGAACGTCTTAAAAGTTGGAAATGGGTTATAATGCCGGGCTGGTATTTGTATTTTTCAAATAAAGTTGATTCTCTGCTTCAGGACATTTTTGTGAAACATTCCCAACAACAACCATTCTTGTGGGTCAACCCATGACCCGTCCCGCGCCTTCCTATAAAGGCCTGACACGTATTGCCTCGCTGGTGTCGCTGTGCGTCGCGCTGATCCTGGTTTGCGTCAAAGTCTGGGCATGGGCCGCCACCGGTTCGATTGCGCTGCTGACCTCTGCCGCCGACGGTCTGGTCGATGTACTGGCCTCGATGGTGACGCTGATCGGCGTGCGTTATGCCGGACGGCCGGCAGACAAAGGCCATCGTTACGGCCACGGCAAAGCCGAAGCTGTGGCCGCGTTTGTACAGGCGCTGTTACTGGGCGGCGCGGGGCTGGTGCTCGGCGGTGAATCCATCGGGCGCATCATTAATCCGGAACCCCTGGCGCAGCTCGGTCTTGGTATCTGGGTGATCATCGGCAGTTCGCTGGCCGCCACCGGACTGGTGCTGATGCAAACCTATGTGGTGAAACGTACCGGATCAACGGCCATCGCGGCTGACCGCGCGCACTACATTACGGACGTCGCGGTGAATATTGCCGTACTGCTGGCGCTGATTTTCGAGCGTTACTTCGGCTGGACGCGTTCCGACTCCATCGGCGCGCTGTTGATTTCCTTCTATATGATCTGGAATGCGCGCGGTATGGCGGCAGATGCACTGACCCAGTTGCTTGATCGCGAACTGAGTGCAGATGACCGCAAGCGCGTGAAAGCGGCAGTATTAAGTGTTGAAGGCGTGCGCGGTGTACATGACATTCGCACCCGCAACGGCGGCGACCGCGTATTTGTCGAGTTTCACGTCGAGGTTGATGGCAATCTGACGGTGGATGTCGGGCACGATATCGGTGATGCGGCTGAAATGGCGGTGAGCAAGTTGTTTAAGTCTGCGGATGTGACGGCTCATCTGGAGCCGGACGGGATTGATGACGACAGACTGGATAATTTATTGCACTAAGGTCAAGGTTGTGGGTTTGCTCCCTCCTCTGCGAAGGGGAGGGTTGGGGTGGGGTATTAAATAAAAATCAAAGAGTTAAATTTTTTTAGTGTCAGTATTTACCCTTAAAACTCCCTCCCGTCCTCCCCCTTCGCCGGGGGAGGAGCAAAGCGAAACCCTCATTTTCAAAACTATTGCGCTTTAATCGCCATGGCATCCCGCATGGTATAGAACAAATCCGTCTGATCCGTCAGACCCACCACATTCGCCGCATGCGGGCCAAACGCGGCAATACGCAGTTGCGTCCCGGTGTGTCCCTGTGAATCATCTTCTGAGTTGCCGTAGCTGATGGTCATCGGTGCACCGTCCCTGGTGGTCAGCGTCTGGGTCAGACCGGGGGCTTTGGCATCGGATTCGATAATCTGGCTGGAATGGGCGTGGTCGGCGGTGACGATAACCAGCGTGTTGCCGTCCTGACGGGCGAACTCCAGCGCTTTTTGCACGGCCTCATCCAGATCCACCGTTTCACCGAATTGTCCGCACGGATTAGCGGCGTGATCCTGTTTATCAATCGATGCGCCTTCAACCTGCAGGAAGAAACCGTTCTGATTAGCTTTCAGCAAGTCGATGGCTTTTTCAGTCATGGCGGCAAGCGTCGGGATGTCAGCGGTGCGCTGCGGATTGGCTTCACAGGTGACAGCCGGTTTATCAATGTTGCCGTGATAAGTGGCTTTCGGACCCTGCCAGCGCACCGGCATGTTGCCTTCGGAGAACAGGCCAAGAACCGGTTTCTTCTGGTCTGCCTGCGTGATGGCACTGAGCTGTTCTGCGTTTTCCACCCAGACATAACCCTGTGTCAGCGCCTGTTCTTTGAGGGATTTATCCTTAAATTCACCGGCTTCCGCCAGCTGGCTGAACGATTTTCTGCCGCCGCCCAGCGTGACATCAGCGCGAGCCTGCAACAACTGTTCTGTGATCGAACCGCGTCCGCCATTTTCCAGCGCGTTGCTGGCGCATTTCTCTGCGGTTTCTTGCGGGCCGTAGCACTTGCGTGAGGTCACATGGGCAATCTGTGCGGCCGGCGTTGCATCCTGCAATTCTGCGGTGGAGACGTTGCCGGTGGCCTTGCCTGCGGCTTTGGCGATCTCAAGAATGGTCTGGTGATCTTTGCCGTTTACATCCACGCCAATCGCGCCGTTATAGCTTTTAACACCGGTCGCCCAGGCGGTGGCTGAAGCGGCGGAATCGGTCACGTAACTTGGTTTTTGCGTTTTCTTATCCAGAGAATAATGCGTGTACTGGCCGGTCAGCGGCAGGGCATCAATGCCTTTGAAATAGCCGCCTGCGCCTTCTGCATAGTTACGTGCAGACGTGATTTCAGAATCACCCATGCCGTCGCCAATCAGCAAAATCACGTTTTTCACCGTTTTGTCTGACAACGAGGCTTTCAGCGCTGCTGTCTGATCACCGCTCAGACGGCGGGCACCGCCCGGTTCCGTCAGTACGCCTTTTGCCGCCCGGTCGGTCAGCGTGTCGGTGTCAGCGGCGAGGGTGGAGGCAGAAGCGGAAAGCAGCAGGGCGGCAGTGACTGCGCGGGCGACCAGAGATACGGATTGTTGCATTATCAAAACTCCTTTTTATAAACCATCGGAAATAAAAATATACATATCGATATTTTTTGTTACCGGAAGGTTAAGGGAGAGTTGTGACATTTTAATGACAGGCGCCGGACTGGCCGTGAGACTGGGTTTTAACTTTAACTTCAACTTCAACTTCAACTTCAAGGTCAAGACCTTGGGTTGCCACCCAAACTGGCCTTAAGAGGCGCCTATCGCCGCGCCTCTTAAGAATCTCCGGCTCTTTTACTGCGCGCTCCGCTCGCTGGCTATGTTTCAGGTAGCACGGCGACAGGCTGGAAATCTTGCCGCTTTGCGGTTCCTTCACTCGGTCCTGGAGCCTTTGGTCTCCAGGCCGCTCCGTTCAGCAAGCTTTCTGAATCGCCCGCGACTTTTTAAAGAATGAAGTAAGTGAGGTTGTGAAGTAAAAGCCTGAGGCCGGTTCCAAAATATCGCCTGAGGAGAGGTGGAAAACCGCGCGTCTTTTTTGCGCGGGTTGTAACCCGAACGAAGGGAACCGCGCAGCGGCGGGATTTTGCGGCTATCACTGCGGCTGATGAAACATAGTCAGCGAGCGGAAGCGCTTGTTGAAAAAGCGAAGGGAGATCCAAGAGGGAAAATGCACGTTTCCCTCTTGGGCGGTTTCGGCGCTGCCCGATAAGTGATCACCACAATTGAGAAACCGAAACTTTCTCGGTCAGCTTTTCAGTGCAACTGAGAAGCCGCCTTTGCATCGGCACTATGCAAAAAAAAGCCCCGATGAACGGGGCTTTTTCACAACAACGTCAAAGACGTAATTAGTTGATCTGTACCGGCATACCGGAACGCATCTCGATAGCGCGCTGAACAACAGTCTGGTTGACAGCCGGATCCATCGATACGCTGCTTGCGCTGCCTGCCAGAGTGATTGGCAGTGGCTGCTGAGAATCAAACTCTTCCTGGTTAGAGGACAGCGGGTTGTGGATCTCAATATAACGTTTGCCGTCTGGTTCCACGGTGGCTTTCACCGGCTCGTTGATGAACTGAACGCGGGTGCCTTGCGGGACGTTGTCGAACAACCATTTGATGTCAGCATCACGCAGACGCACACAACCGTGGCTCACGCGCAAACCGATACCGAAATTGGCGTTGGTGCCGTGGACTGCATACAGACGCCCGACATACAGCGCGTACAGCCCCATCGGGTTGTCCGGACCCGCAGGGAAGACGGCTGGCAGGAATTCGCCACGAGAAGCATATTCTTCATGCATTTTCGCCGTCGGGGTCCAGGTCGGACCGGCTTTTTTACGCTGAACGGTAGTCACCCAGTTCATCGGGGTGTCTTTGCCCAGTTCACCGATACCGATCGGCAGCACGACCACAGTATTGGTGCCTTTCGGGTAGTAATACAGACGCATTTCAGCGCTGTTGATCACGATGCCTTCGTGCGGGGTTTCCGGCAGGATCAACTGCTGAGGAATGGTCAGCACGGTGCCCGGGGTTGGCAGGTACGGGTCAACGCCAGGGTTAGCTTCGAGCATGTTGCTCAAACCCATCTGGTATTGCGCTGCAAAATGTTCCAGTGGCAGGCTGCTGCCCTGCGGAACAGTAACTGTGATGTTTTCACCGACCAGACGACCATTATTGGCCGGAAGAGGGTAGACCACAGCAAAAGACGCCTGGCTATATGCAGCAACTGCCAAAACCAGGGTAAGGATTGCGCGAATGCTCATTTTCATATTTTCGTTGGTCGTTAATGCCACACTGGCAGTTGTCAGGATGTTGATTCCCCCCGATCCGATAGAAACCGGCCGGAGGAATAGTGTACTTGCACATAGCACTTGAAAGGGATCCGGTATGTGTAACGAATCGCATTTCAGGGCCGCTAATTATAAGGATTTATTTCAAACAGGCCAAAGCTTTCTCACCTTGTTAGAAAAGTTCCCTGCCACAACCGCATTTTTTGCGGCAGCCTGCACATTTCCTTCACATTCCTGACCTTATTTACGGCAAAACGGCACCATAACCAGTGCGGCAATAAACATCCAGGCCATGATCTGAAAGATGTCGTTGAACGCCAGCGTCAGCGATTGCGCCGCGACTTTCGCCCCAAACACGCCTTTCGCCATCAGCAATGCCTGAGCGGTATCAGGTGTCAGATGGCCGATTTTTTGTGCCAGCGATCCCATCACTTCCTGCGCATGATCCCCGTATTGCCCCAGCGATTCGCCGAAACGTGCCGCATGAACGCGGGTCCAGTCCTGCAACCAGGTATTCACCGTGGCAATGCCAATCGCGCCCCCGAGATTACGCATCAGGTTAAACAGCCCGGAGGCGTAGCGCAGTTCCGGCCCCTGAAACGCGGTCAGCGCCATGTTCACACTCGGCACGATGCACAACATAATGAACAGGCCGCGCACCACCTGCGGCCAGAAAAACTGTTCTGCTCCCCAGTAAGGGGTCACGGCGGTCGTCAGCCATAAACTCAGTGCGAAACCGGATAAACCCACGGTGATCAGTATCCGCCGGTCAACGCGGCTGATTAATCTGGCGGCAATAATCGTGCTGAAGAATTGCCCGACACCCACCACAAACACCGTTGTACCGATTTGCAGGCTGTTGAAATCGCGGATGCGGCCGAGGAAAACCGGCGTCAGATATGTAGAGGCATAAAGACCAAATCCAACCACCAGATTGAACAGGCAGGCGAAGGTGAATGTCGGGTCACGGAAGGGCGTCAGGCGTACGATCGGGTTTTTCGAATAAAAGGATCGTTCGAGAAACAGCACAAAGGCCACCAGTGAGAACCACGCCGAAATCTGGATTTGCGGATCGCTGAACCAGTTCTTGCGCGGGCCTTCTTCCAGCACATATTCCAGACAACCGAGCGCTATCGCCATCGACAATAAATGTATCCAGTCGATACGTTTAAGCATCGGATAATCCGCTTTATCCACATGAATAAACAGCACGGCACCGGTGGCAACCAGAGCGCCGGGCAGAATGTTGATGAAGAAAATCCAGCGCCAGTCGAGTAACTGCGTGACTATGCCACCCACAGTCGGCCCAAGTGTGGGGGCCAGCACGCTGACCATGCCGAGGATCGCCGGAATCAGTGCCTGCTGTTTGCCCTGAAACATGGCGAAGCCGGTCGCGAATACTGTCGGTACCATCGCGCCGCCGGTAAAACCCTGCAACGCGCGAAAGAAGATCATCGACTCGATATTCCACGACAATCCGCACCCGATGCTGCTGAGGGTGAACAGCGCCGCCGATGCGCTGAACAGCCAGCGGGTGGAAAGTGCCTGCGTCAGAAAAGCCGAGAACGGGATCATCACCAGTTCGGCGATCAGATACGAGGTTTGCACCCAGCTGATTTCATCCGGTCCGGCGGAAAGCCCGGCCTGCACATCGTTTAACGAGGCGGCGACAATCTGAATATCGATCAGCGCCAGAAACATACCGAACGCCATAATGCTGAAAATCAAAAACTTACGTGATGTCGGATAATCCGCAGGCGAAAGCGTCGCGGCTGGAGTCAGGGTGACAGACATGGCTATGAGATCCCGGGGACTTGTTTATATGATGGTCATCATATTAATATGATGACCATCATACAATGAGTGAAATTAAAAATGAGTGAAGCAACAGCAGATGAAGGGAGCGCGTCCCCGGCAGTAAAAGCCACTAAACGGTCAAAGCGGATCTTTGTGGTCAGCGGTATTGCGCTGATGGTAGCCCTGAGTGGCGCGGCATGGTTACTGGCTGCGCCCGCGTCGGAATCCACGGATGATGCCTATCTGACGGCAGACACCACCAGCGTTGCGCCAAAAGTAAAAGGCTTCGTTTCGACGGTGCTGGTGCGTCATAACCAGCGGGTACATGCCGGCGATAAACTGGTGCTGATCGATAGCGAAGAGTTTACGGCTCGTCTGGCGTCTGCGCAGGGAGAACTTGAAGATGCCCGCGCGCAGGTGGCGCAACAGGAAGCGGCGTTACTGAGCCAGCAGGCGCAGGAACAACTGGCACTCACCCAAATCGAAGTCGCGCGCACGGCGATCCGTTCGTCGCGTGCGGAACAGCAACATGCTGAAGCCGAGCAGCAGCGTTATCAGTCGCTGGCGGTCAGCGGTGCCACATCACGTAATGATGCTGACCGGTATAAAACGGTGGCGGTGACGGCAGAACAAACCTCGGCGCACGCCGCGGCAATGCTGGATGTTGCCCAAAATCAGGCGGCGGTGACACACGCCCGGCGGGCAGAAATTCAGGCGGCGCTGGCACTGGCGAAGGCCGCTGTGGTGAAAGCGCAGGCGGCACAAGCGCTGGCGCAGCAGGATCTCAATCACACCACTATTGTTGCTGCCATCGATGGCATAGCGGGAAACCGGCAGGTACAGGTTGGCGATTACGTTACACCCGGTCAGCGGCTGATGACGCTGGTACCGGAACAGGGCATTTATGTGACGGCCAACTTCAAAGAAACACAGACCGGCAGAATGCAGCCGGGACAACGTGCGGACGTGCATGTGGATGCGCTGCCGGGCGTGACGTTTCGCGGTGAAGTCGACAGCCTTGCGCCGGGATCAGGTTCGACGTTTGCATTGCTGCCATTTGAGCCGGGCACGGGTAATTTCACCAAAATTGTTCAGCGGGTGCCGGTGCGGATCCGGCTTGACGCTGGTCAGCCAGATTTAGCGGCGCTGCGCCCCGGATTATCCGTGGATGCGCGCGTTTCGTTAACCGATGCGGTCAGGTAAGCTATGACAGCAATTTTCTGATTATCAGGGTGTTATTATGCGCTATGAGAGTGAACATAAACCTAAAATCCGCGAGCGGATCCTGAAGGAGGCGGCGAAAGACATCCGTACCAAAGGGCCGTTGCAGGTCAGCGTGGCAGGTGTAATGAGCAAAGCTGGCCTGACGCACGGTGGGTTTTATGCGCACTTTGCCTCAAAAGAGGCACTGATTGAGGCCGCCATCGGGCAGATGTTTAATCAGGTTATGGCCCGCTGGGATAAAGAAAATCAGGGGCTGACGGCGCAGCAGCAACTGGCAGGGTATATCGATTTCTACCTGTCGCCTGGGCACCGCGATAACCGGGCGCAGGGCTGTCCGGTGTCGGCGCTGGCCTCTGAAACGCCACGCTTGTCCGCGCCCTGTCAGGCAGAGTTCGCGCGCGGCATCGAACGTATCCGTGGGATGATTATCCGCCAGCTGACAGAGATGGGCGTGGACAACCCGCAAACGCAGGCGATATCGGTGAGTGCGGAACTGATGGGCAGTTTGTCGCTGGCACGTTGTGAGCCTGATCGTGAAGTTTCAGATGCGTTGCTGGAAAGTGCGAAGAAAGCGCTGAAGGCGCGGCTGAATCTTGCAGAATAATAAACGTATTCGGGCGATTCACAAACCTCCCCCTTCTCAGGGGGAGGCGCTGAAAAATCTATCAGAAATCATACCCTACCGTAGCAACCACGGTACGTTCCTGACCCCAGTAGCAGTAGCTGGTGCCGTAACAGGCTGCGACATATTTCTTGTCGAACAGGTTGTTAGCATTCAGCTGCACATACGCGCCTTTCAGTTGCGGATTGAACTGCACCAGATTCATACGCAGTGACGCATCAACCAGCGTGGCAGAAGGCATGTGGCGGGTGTTTTCGTTATCCGCCCATTGTGTGCCGATGTAACGCACACCTGCACCCATATCCACACCAATCGGCGTGTTGTACTGACCCCAGATGGAAGCCATTTGTTTTGGCGTCACATACGGCGTGTTGCCGTTGTTCTCAGCCGCATCACGGATACGCACTTTGTTGTAGGTGTAACCGGCCATCACGTTAAAGCGTTCGGTAACCTGTTTCTTAGCTTCCAGCTCCAGACCCTGTGAGCGGATTTTACCTGCCGGCTCGTAGTAGCTGCCGACCACCACGCGGTTACCCACGTCTTTTTGCGTCAGATCATACAGCGCCGCGGTGTACATATCGGAAGTGCCGACCGGCTGGTATTTGATCCCGGCTTCGTATTGCTCACTCTGCATCGGTTTCAGCAGCGTGCCGTCAGCGCCTGGCAGGGCAGATGGCGTCATCGCCTGGCTGTAGCTGACGTACGGTGAAATGCCGCTGTCAAAGGCGTACAGCAGGGAAGCGCGGCTGTTGAAATGACTGTCTTTACGTTCGCTGTTGCTGGTGGTGCCGTAGATGCTTTCGTAACTGCGGCTGGAGGTTTTTAGCGTGTCGTAACGGCCTGACAGGGTCAGATACCATTTGTTCCAGTTCATCTCATCTTGCAGATAGGTACCCATCTGCTCATAACGGTTTTTACCGCGTTTATGACTGTAATAATCCAGTGCATCACCGCCAACGCCAGTGTACGGGTTGAGGTTTTCAGCGTAAGCAGCGTCAGATTTCACATCATTGATAAAGTGGGAGTAATCGAAACCGATCACCACTTTATGTGCCAGTTCGCCGGTCGCGAAATCCGCTTCGAGCTGGTTATCAATCGCAAAAGTATCCAGCGAGGACTTCTCACCGGAATAATAACGACTCATCTCGGTACGGTCCGCATTCCAGCCCGCCTGATACACCTGATCCAACTCGGTGTTGGAATGCGTGTAGTTGGCATTCTGGCGGAATGACCAGACGTCGTTAAACGCGTGCTGGAATTCGTAGCTGTAGATTTGCTCCCAGCGTTTGAACTGGTTGCGGGTGCTTTCGCCATCGAAGAAACCCCGGCTCAGTTTCTGTCCGTAGAGGCTGCCGTCAGCCGGAACCGCGGCGTGGTAGCCACCGGACGGATCTTTTTGCAGATACGCGCGCAGTAAAAGCGAGGTATTTTCATCCGGCGTCCACAGCAACTGTGGCGAAATCGCGTAACGCTCTTCACGCTGGTGATCGTACTGCGTATCGCTGCTGCGGGTCATCCCGGTCAGACGGAATGCCAGCTGATCGTTGATGGCATTGGTGTAATCGAATGCGCCGCCTTTGGTATTTTGCGTGCCACCGGAAAGCTGGAAGTGACCTTCTTCAGCAAACTGCGGGCGCTTGGTGGATTCCACTACCACACCGCCGGGAATGCTCTGGCCGTAAAGCGCAGAAGACGGTCCTTTCACCACATCAATACGTTCCAGGAACCACGGATCAACCTGAATGGAGTTATAGGTCGAGCCATCGCTCAGGATCCGCAGGCCATCGAGGAAGGTGTTGTTGACGTCACCGCCGTGGAAACCGCGCAGGGAAATGGTGTCATAACGCGTTGCGCCGCCGGCAAAGTTGGTGAATACGCCTGGCGTGTAGTTCAGTGCAGCGTTAACCGTGGTGGCGTTCTGGTCAGTCATTTGCTGACGGGTCACAACAGAAACGGCCTGACCGGTGGTGATCAGCGGCTGATCCGTTTTGGTCGCACTTTTACTGGTTTTCGCGCTGTAACCCTGCGTCGGAGCATCGGCGGTATCCGCAGGCGCGGCTTTGACAATGACGGTGTCTTCAGCAGCCATTGAGGCAACCGGCATTGCCAGCGCGCACATAAGCACCGAGCGTTTGAGGGGGAAAGCCAACAACATATTCATAATCCCTATAAATAACTCAATAATGATTGAGTGATTAATTGATGCGTGTGTAATAAACCCAAAAGCCAACATGTGTTCCGCACAAAAGCGTGACGTGCGAAGGGCAGTCACTTAACCGAAACGTGACGGATGTTAAACTTAATGATAATTGTTATCATTATTATTTTACAAATTCAAGGGAACTTTACGCCAAAAATGTGAAGTGACGCATTTTTAACCTGATGAAAACGAGGGTTTTTTAATCACAGTAATAAAAATCTGAGCAAAATGGCCGGAAGTGATTAGGGTTAATAGTGAGTTTTTTAATCATGTTCTCTATGTAAAATTCACGGCCGGGAGGCGAAAATGGGTCAGGGGAGTCCGGAGGAATACAGCAGGAAATGGGCAGCGGTTGACAACTATCTGGTGAGTCATTTAGTGGACAGCGATCCGGTTCTGGATCAGGTACTGAAAAACAATCATCAGGCCGGTTTACCCGCACACGATGTAGCACCCAATCAGGGAAAATTACTGGCGCTGTTCGCCCAAATCATCAGCGCACAGAAAGTCTTAGAAATCGGCACGCTCGGCGCTTACAGCACTATCTGGCTGGCGCGGGCGTTACCGGCGCTCGGAAAAGTCGTGACGCTGGAAGCCGATCCGCATCATGCGCGCATCGCACAAACCAACATTGAGCTGGCCGGTTTGCAGGATAAAATTACCTTACACACCGGGCCTGCGTCAGAAACCTTGCCCACGCTCGCGGCGGAAGCGCCGTTTGACCTGATTTTTATTGATGCCGATAAACCCAGCAATCCGCTTTATCTGGAATGGGCACTGAAATTGTCGAAACCGGGGACATTAATTATTGGCGATAATGTGGTGCGGGACGGCGCGGTGGTGGATCCGCACAGCGACGACGCCCGGGTGCAGGGTGTGCGTCGCTTTATTGAGATGATTGAACAGGAACCGCGTTTATCAGCGACCGCGCTGCAAACCGTCGGCAGCAAAGGCTGGGACGGTTTTGTGCTGGCGCGGGTCACCGGTTAACAGGGCTTAACGCGCCAGACCAAAGCCAATATCAAACAGCGGATTTTCGCTGTCATGTGGCATATCGGACTGTTGTCTGAGCACGGCTTCTTCAGACGATGGCAGTTCAAACGGCAGCTTACCGGTATAGGCTTCGGTGCTGGTCAGGCGCGTAAACAAAACGGTATCGCTGACACCGAAATTGCCGATAATCACTTTCGCTTTGTCCTTCACGTTGGTCAGGATCGCCGGACGGTCGAGATAAACGGTGACGATTGTCGGCACTGCTTTGCTGGCTTTCACGATCGCCTGATAATCCGCGTTGTCACCGGTAAAGGCCAGCGAGCCTTCGTGATGGCGCTTGCCAAAGAACCAGGCTTTATGCGGTTGCTCGTACGGGGCATGGGCGCGGATCAGCGCAATATCGGCTTTCTCCGGCGCATCCACCACGGTAAAACCGGCTGCCGTCGCGGCCTGCGGTGCTATGCCGTACAGCCAGATCTTTTTGCCTTTTTTCAGCGGTAACACATCATCGGTGTTTTGCAGCAATACCAGTGAATGTCCCTGCGCCGAATTGGCTTCTTTTTGCCAGTCAGCGCGCCCGACGGTTTGGGTGGCTTTCTGCACATCGACATACGGATTTTCAAACAGTCCGGTCTGGAATTTTTGCTCAAGAATACGCACAACAGATTCATCCAGGCGCTGTTCAGTCAGTTGCTTTTCATGCACTGCGCTGACCAGCAACTGTGAGTCGGTCACGCCGCCAAACTGATCGACACCCGCCAGCACCGCCTTCACGAAACGCTGCTGCGGCGTCAGATTCTCGACACCCCACGACATGCCACCGGGCACCGGTTCTTTACCTTCCGGCGAACCGTTCAGGCATTCGTTTTCGCAATTGCTGGTGATCAGCCAGTCGCTGAGAATGACGCCTTTGAAACCGTATTGTCCGCGCAGAATGTCGGTCAGCAACTGATGACTGAATCCGGCACCGACCTGTTCGAGCGGTTTGCCGTCCACGGAAACATTTTTCAGGATTGAATATGTCGGCATGACGCTGGCGACCTTGGCTTCAAACGCGCCGGTAAACGGATAGATGTGTTCTTTGAGATTATTGCCGGGGAAGACGGCGTTTTTGCCGTAGACGTTATGGCTGTCAAAACCGTTCTCAGCCGCGCCATAGCCGACCCAGTGTTTGACCACGGAAATCACGCTGCCCTGATTTAGTCCGTCAGGACCGTTTTGCATCCCTTCGATATAACCCCGCACCATGTTATGCACCCGTGTCGGATCTTCGCCGAAGGTGCCACTGATACGCGCCCAGCGCGGCTCTGTTGCCAGATCGGCTTGCGGTGAAAGTGCCTCACGGATACCGACGGCCAGATATTCCTGACGGACGATATCGGCGTAACGGCGGGTGAGTTTCTCATTGCCAATCGCCGCCAGTCCTAAGGTTTCCGGCCACTGGGTGAATTTACCGGAAGAGGTACTCGCACCGACCAGATACTCGAATGAGTTACGCGGGTCGCTGCTGACGGTGACCGGAATACCCAGGCGCGTCTTTTCGGCAATCTGCTGCAGTTTATTGTTTTCTTCCGCCATCATGGCGGGGTCGTTCGCCGAAAGCCGGGTGATCAGGCTGTTGACCTTCGCGCCGGCAATCATCTTTTCCGCCGCTGCCATGTCATAATGCGTGCCTGCGCCGATCGGGCTGTTGGCCGTCGGTGCCGAGCCATGCATCATCACCCCGGCTTTTTCCTCCAGCGTCATGCGTTTCACCAGATCCGCTGCTCGTTCTTCCGGCGTCAGTCGCCAGTCTTCATAAGGTTCCAGTTTCCCGGAATGATCGAGATCTTTGAACTGTAAGCCGTCGACAGTCAGCAGCGTCACTTCGCGCTGGCTAAGTTCCGGTTGATTATCGGCGGCAAAAACAGAAGGTGAGGAAAGCAGCAGGGCAGCGACAGCAAGGCTCAGAGGTTTGATTTTCATCATCGTCCTTAATGGTTGATAACTATAGAAGAACTCAATTCCCAATCAATAACCTATTTGCCAGCTGAATGTTGCGATCTGCTTCGCAATGATGTCAGCCGAATGCCAGTCCGAGCACCGCGCCAACGGCCAGTACCCATAACGGGTGGATACGCTTACTGAGCGCCAGCAGGGTACACAAGGCGATCACCCCCGCAAGCGTCAGCGTGGTGGCTGAGGCTTTGGCGATCAGTAATCCGCTCGACACCACCAGCCCGACAGTCACCGGCACCAGCCCGCGTTGCACTATCTGCCGCCACGGACGGTCTTTGTAACGTTTCCAGCCGCCCATCACGACAAGTGTAATGATTGACGACGGACCAAATTTTGCCAGAGAAGACACCAGCAATCCTGACCATCCGGCAACCTGCCAGCCAATCAGCGGCACGATCATCATATTCGGGCCGGGAGCGGCCTGTGCCAGGGCGAACAGCGCACTGAACTCCTGCGCACTCATCCAGTGATGCACCTGCACCACTGCACGTTGCATCTCGGGCAGAACGGTATTTCCGCCACCAAATGCCAGCACGGAAAGTTCGGTAAATAACAGGGCAAGAGAAAGTAAAACTGGCATCAGAATTTACTCCTCGCACAGATGAAAATACTGACCGGGGCCAGCACCAGCATGACCGGCAGCATCGGGATCCGGAACACGGCAATTGCCATTACGCCGACGGCAACCAGCAAAAGTTGCAGCCATTTCCCCCGCAAAGGAGCGAGCATTTTGATGCCGGTCGAGAGCAGTAAACCGGCCGCCGCCGCCGCCATCCCGGCGAACAGATGTTCCACCAGCGGTTCATTCTGATAACGTGCATACACCAGGCCGAGCAGCACCACACAAATCGTCGGCGCGAGAATAAGTCCGAGTAGCGCCGATAATGCGCCGCGTAATCCGCGGAACTCCATCCCCAGCGCGACCGACAGGTTAATGATGTTGCCGCCGGGTAAAAACTGGCACAACCCGAGCAACTCGGTGAACTGAGCGGCGGTCAGCCAGTGGCGTTTATCCACCAGCATGTGTCGCGCCATCGGCAGCACGCCACCGAAACCGGTCAGGCCAAGGACGAAAAAGCCCATAAACAGTTGCCTGCAATCGGGTTGTGGCGCGGTATTTTCTTCTGTCTCAGGCATTAATTTTTCCTGCGTTTGCGCTGACATTTTCACACTCTCCCTCAAAAGTAATCCAAAGCCGCCAGAGGCGTAAATTCTGTTAAGGATCATGCGCGTGGATGTGCCATGATGTCTAATGCATTTATTAATGGCTAAAGATACCCTGAAGGTATGGTTATGATTGAACTGAAACGTCTGAATGCGTTTGTTACCGTGGTGGAAGCGGGCAGCATTACCCGCGCCGCAGAATTGCTGTTTATTCAACAGCCGCCGCTGACGCGCCTGTTACAGGGACTGGAGCAGGAATTTGGCATCCCTTTATTACAACGCTTGCCGCGCGGGGTGATCCCGACCGAAGCGGGTGAAGTGTTAGTGCAGGAAGCCCGTGCCGTGCTGGCACGTGCCGCTCAGCTCAGCGCTGCCATGCACCGTGCCGCGCAGGGCGAACAGGGTCGGATCCGCATCGGTTTCACCAGCTCGGCCGCGCTGCATACTTTTGTGCCCGCGCTGTTGCGCCGTTATCGGGAAATTTATCCGGCCGTCAGCACTCAGCTTGAGGAAAGTGGCAGTGGCGAATTGCTGGCCGCCGTGGTGGCGGGCGAGCTGGATGTCGCCTTTGTGCGCATGCGGGTCAAAGATATGCCGGAATTAGAGATGGAAAAGGTGCTGGAGGAACCGATGTGGGTGGCGGTTCCGGCCGGACACAAACTGGCGTCGCAACCAGCCAGTCAGCCACTCAGACTCGAAGATCTGAATAACGAGCCTTTTGTATTATACCGCCGTCGCGCCGGTCAGGGATTGTACGATGCCATACTGGCGGCGTATGTGCGTGCCGGTTTCAGTCCGCATATCGTGCAGGAAGCGCCACGTTTAACCTCTTGTCTGAGCCTGGTCGGCGCCGGACTGGGGATTTCTATTGTGCCGGAATCCATGACCCGGCTGGGCGGGGACGGGGTGATATTTTTGCCGCTGGACGCCGCGACACAACTCAGCGCACCGTTATATCTCGCGCGGCGCGAAGACAGCCATTCATCGGCTATAATCAATACGTTTTGCGATCTTGTAAAATCGCAACTGACGGCTCATTAAAGGTGCTGCTCGGAAATGTGTTTCTGGGTGGATTCCAGTGTAATGCCGTCGGATTCGATGGCGCTGAGCAGGGAATCGAGCAGGCCGGGGAAGCGGGCATCCAGATCTTCGCGGCGCAGCGAAAGCAAATTGGCACGACCGTCAGGGCGCTGCCAGATAACGCCGCTGTCACGCAATACGCGCCAGTGGTGCGTCAGCGTCGATTTTGACAGGCCCTGTAATAAGGTTCCGCAAGGATGCTCGCCACCTTTTGCCAGGGTGCGCACCACGGCCAGACGTAACGGATTACCCAGCGCAGTCAGAACATTTTCGAGGCGGATCTGCTCGCGCTCAGGATGGTTGGCTATCATATTGTTCCTTTACTTTAACGACGCTCATCGGCGGCCGCGCAATATAGCCTATCCCTCTGCTGCTGTACAACGCGACGGCCTCTGACCAATTTCATCGATAGAATAAACTTATTGTACGAATATACACGTACAATTGTAGTATGCTCTCCGCATTAAGAAGTTTAGTACTCATTACTTTGTGACGGGATGTGAAAACCACTCTCCGCCAACTTAGCCATCAACCAGTAAGGACGTTATATGGCTCGCAAAACGCCAATCGAGCGCTACCGCAATATCGGTATCTCAGCACACATCGACGCAGGTAAAACCACCACCACCGAGCGTATTCTTTTCTATACCGGCATGAATCATAAGCTGGGAGAAGTGCATGACGGCGGTGCGACCACAGACTGGATGGCTCAGGAACAGGAACGCGGCATTACCATTACGTCAGCCGCCGTGACCTGTTTCTGGCGCGGGATGGATCACTCCTTCGATGAGCACCGCATTAACATTATCGACACCCCGGGGCACGTGGATTTCACCATTGAGGTGGAGCGTTCCATGCGCGTTCTCGACGGTGCGGTGATGGTGTACGACGCCGTGGGCGGCGTGCAGCCACAGTCTGAAACCGTCTGGCGTCAGGCCAATAAATACAAAGTGCCGCGTCTGGCGTTCGTCAACAAAATGGACCGTCAGGGCGCAGATTTCTTCCGTGTCCGCCAGATGATGGTGGACCGGCTGAAAGCCAATCCGGTGCCGATTGTCATTCCGATCGGTAAAGAAGAGCATTTCACCGGCGTGGTGGATTTGCGCAAAATGCGCGCCATTTTATGGGATGACGCGACACAAGGTATGACCTTTACCTATGAAGCGATCCCGGCAGAATTGCAGGCTCTGGCAGAAGAATGGCGCGAGAAAATGGTGTCGGCAGCCGCCGAAGCTAATGACGCGCTGATGGATAAATATCTCGAAGAAGGCACGCTGACTGAGGATGAAATTACCGAAGGTTTGCGTCTGCGCACTATCGCCGGTGAAATCCAGCCGATGCTGTGCGGCAGTGCGTTCAAGAATAAAGGCGTGCAGCGTATGCTCGATGCCGTGATCGAACTGATGCCTTCTCCGCTGGATATTCCACCGGTGGCGGGCACAGACGAAGACGGTAACGACGTTTTCCGTCACTCTGATGACAACGAGAAGTTTTCGGCGCTGGCATTCAAACTGATGACTGACCCGTATGTCGGCCAGCTGACGTTTGTCCGTGTTTATTCCGGCGTGCTGAAAAAAGGCGACAGCGTGTATAACCCGGTGCGCGGCAAGAAGGAACGTATTGGCCGTATCGTGCAGATGCATGCCAATGACCGTATCGAGATTGACGAAATTCGTGCTGGTGATATCGCCGCCTGTGTGGGGCTGAAAGATGTGACGACCGGTGAAACACTGTGTGATCCTTCGGACATCATTACGCTGGTGCGCATGGAGTTCCCGGATCCGGTGATTTCGCAGGCCATCGAGCCGAAGACTAAAGCCGATCAGGAGAAAATGGGCATCGCGCTGTCACGGCTGGCGTCAGAAGACCCGTCGTTCCGTATCCGCACCGATGAGGAATCCGGCCAGACGATCATTTCCGGTATGGGCGAATTGCATCTGGAAATCATCGTCGACCGTATGAAACGGGAGTTCGGCGTGGAAGCCAACATCGGTAAACCGCAGGTAACGTACCGTGAAACGGTGCGCAAAACGGTGACTGATGTCGAAGGGAAATTTGTGCGTCAGTCCGGTGGTAAAGGTCAGTACGGCCACGTGGTCTTCACGCTCGAACCATTGCCGGCAGGCACAGGTTTTGAGTTTGTGGATGCGACCAAAGGTGGCGTGGTGCCGCGCGACTATATCCCTGCGGTTGAAAAAGGGGTCACGGAAGCGCTGAACAACGGCATTCTGGCCGGTTATCCGGTGGTCGATGTGAAAGTGACGCTGACCTTTGGTTCCTATCACGAGGTCGATTCCTCGGAAATGGCGTTCAAAATGGCGGCGATCTTTGGTTTCAAAGAAGCGGCGAAACGTGCCGATCCGGTGATTCTGGAACCGATGATGAAAGTGGAAGTGGAAACGCCGGAAGAGTATGCCGGTGGCGTGATGGGCGATTTATCGTCGCGTCGCGGTACGGTGCAGGGCATGGAAGAAATCGCGGGCGGTGGCGGTAAAATTATCAAAGCCGAAGTGCCGCTGTCTGAAATGTTCGGTTATTCCACCGTTTTGCGGTCGATGTCGCAAGGTCGTGCAACCTACAGCATGGAGTTCAATCACTATGCCGAGGCACCGCGCAATGTGGCCGAAAACATTATTGCGTCGCGTGGTAAATAAGCAAAACCGGCGTAATCTCCGTCAGAGACAAAACGGTCCGCAAGGGCCGTTTTTTTTGGTCGTAGAAAAGACAGCTGAAATTACTAAAGGAACTTGTGATGACGTGCTTAGTAAAAGGAATTAAAGAAAACCCGGCGATTTTTGTAAAAGACGCTAACAGTTTAGAAACAAACCAAAGTCTCCAAACTGATTCCTGGGAACAATCAGAAAACGCAGAAGCTATTGATACATGTAATGAATTTACAAGTAGAGCAGGGCTGTTTTCAGAGGGGCGTGGCGTGCTTTAACAGGCCTGTAAGGAATTTAAGGCGCAGAATTCTGCGCCTTATTTTACGCGGTTATTTAGCTGACCAGTTTACTGACGATGGTCGCCACATGTTTGCCCTGATGTACGGCAATCCGTAGTTCTTCTGCGCTCGGCTGGCGCGAGCCGTCGCCACCGGCGATGGTGGTGGCACCATAAGGTGTACCGCCGCGAACCTGAGAAATATCGAACAGTTCAGGTGTGGTGTAACCGATTGGAACGATAATCATGCCGTGGTGGGCGAGGGTGGTCCAGGTTGACGTAATGGTCATTTCCTGACCGCCGCCGGTGCCGGTTGAGCTGAATACACTGGCGACTTTGCCTGCCAGTGCGCCTTTGGCCCACAGGCCGCCGGTCTGATCAAGGAAAGTGCGCATCTGGCCAGTCATGTTACCGAATCGGGTCGGTGTGCCGAAGATGATGGCATCGTAATCGCCGAGTTCTGCGGGGGAAGCGACTTCTGCCGTCTGACCGGTTTTACCACCGGCAGCCTTAAAGGCTTCTTCCGGCATGGTTTCAGGGACGCGTTTTATTGTGACTTCAACACCTGGAACGCTGCGTGCGCCTTCTGCAACACTCTGCGCCATCGTTTCAATATGACCATACATGGAATGATAGAGAACCAGTACTTTTGCCATCTTTAACTCCTGTTGAGGTGATGTTTTTACCGTATCCTGCCGGGTTTTGGAGCCGGTAATACGGGCGAAAAATTCGCTTAAAAATCCCACGTTTACTCCTGCGCCTGTAAGGCGTTAGTCATGAGCATGAGAGTCCATCGTCCGCGCATAAGGCGTGAGTTACAAACGCAAATTTGTGAACAGACTCATCAATTAATTAGGGCAATTAAGCTTATTTTATACAGCCCCTTTTACTCCATGGGGCATGCATGGGACATAACTGCTTAGCTTCTGGTTTAGCATCGTCACCTGATCAGCGCTGCTTTCCGGCATCCAACTGCCATAAACGTTAAACACCATCTGGGCGCTCGAATGTCCCATCTGTGATGCGATGAATGACGGATTTGCACCCGCAGAAAGCGACCAGCACGCATAGGTGTAACGAGACTGATAGGCCTTGCGATATTTTAAACCTGCGCGTTTCAGTGCCGTTTCCCAGATTGCGCTGAGGGAACCCACTGCATAATGATAGCCGGAGTTTTCATTGTGGCGCATTACTCTTGGGCTGAAAACGAAAGTACAGGCATGGGATACTGAACGGCCATATTCCCGCAATTGAACATCTATTCGATGCTGCTTTGTCCCCCTGGTTAATCGTGCCTGACTTCAACCTGGTTAGCGCGATCAATAAATCTTCTGTTACCCAGTCATTAGGCTCTAACTGAATGATGTTGTGTGTGCTCATTTCAAACAGCTCCAATGATCTTTATGAAGATGACCGGCCAGCAGAATAGGGCTGAAGGTAAAAAAACGGAAGCGGGCGAAGAAATGCTTGCCGCTCCGAAATACATCAAAGAGCAATGGGTTCTATCCGGCATCCCTCGATCAGCCTGAAATAGAAACGCTTATTGTGGGGGGGGATCTTGAAGGAGAGGCGACGATAATTTTCGGCGTCGTTACGCATATCATCAATGATGCGACGACCGATGAGTTTGATGATATTCCGTGTATTTGATTTAATTGCCTGCTGAAGACGCAGGGTTTATTCTAAAACCCTTCAAATCAAAAGGATATTGAGAATGGATACAACTGAAACGCTAAACGGAACATACTTCTATCACGGTCATGCCAACGTAACGAAAGAAGAGCTGTTCTGGCTTATCTTCATCGAATCTTTCGCAGACCATAGTGGAATGGCTGTTGAAACTGCCGCAACCATTATTGCAGGTCAGCCAATTTTACCTAAGCGCAAGGTACTGGGGGCTAAAGGCAACAAAACCAGCATAGCGTCGAAGATGGCAAGACGCATTTTTAATAATGCAAGATTCCCTGACGGAATGCGTATTGAATCATTGGTACTGGGCGAGGTACGCCATACGAACAAAGTCGGTGCTGTCGTCGGCCGCGCAGTTCCTTATCTTGGTTACGCTCAGGCAGTAGTAATGGTTGCTCTTGTGGCAAGGGATACTCGTAAAAAATACAACCTCATTGCGTATCCTCAAGACCGTGTGGCGTGGACGTACTTCTGATGGCAATTGATGAAAGTGAGATTCTTCAATACATCACTGAAAATTACAGTGAACGGAAGAAACCGGTCAGCAAAGACTGGACTTTTAGAGAACATTTTTACTTTGTACCGGAAGAACTGGAAGAAATGCTTTTAGATTTATTCACTCGGTATAACATCAAACACGACAACTTCAACATTGATGATTATTTTCAACCCGAATTACCGTGGTGGTGGTTTAGGCTGCGGCGGGAGTACAAAGAAAAGTCGTACAAGACTCTTACTGTTGAAATGATTATTGAGTCTGCAAAGGCTGGTAAGTGGCTTTACGATTAAGGGGCATAGCGCCCCTTTTTTCACATTAAGCCGTCTGGCGGTCGTTCCAGGAGTCGGCAAAAATAATGTTGCCGTCGTTATGCTTCCACGTAATTTTCTCGTAGCGTAACTCTACTGTTTCAAGATGGTTGTCCTGAGTATTATCACCAGTTGCCATAGCTGGAGAGATGGACACTATCCGAACTTTTTCGAGCAACATGTTGAAATACTCAACTTCCTGGCCTGCGTCGTTAATCCGGTACCATTTAATCTCGGCAGATTCGAGACTCTGGCCTGTTGCCACCGCTTTATAAATATAGGGGCTTGAACAGTCGAAGTCCTTCACGATCAGTAAAGGGGAGTGCATGCGGGTCCCCGTTACTTTACCCGTCGCGTTATCCGTAGGGATCATCAGGTTGTGATGGAATCCCTTAACCTCGATGCTGTATTCCCGACCGTTAACATCCACACCGCCTTTGATCAGCGCGCCGCCGTCATCCTTCAACCATAAATATGCTGGTATAGCCATTATTCAAATATCCATATAAAAAGGGTGGGCAATGTTAAAACAACCTGAACGGTATTTGCACGGTTAATTTGACTTAAGTTCGCCCTGATGTGAGCGCAGTGATATGAAGAAAAAACTGGGAGCTGCTGCTGTGTAGTTTAAAAGGTATTCTGATTCTGTATGAGCAGGGGGCGAGCAATGGGGCACCTGTGGGGCAAAAAAAATAGTCAAATATCGCATAAGTTTGTCGTTGGCGATTTTGGCTGATTCTAACCAACTGTTATTTAATGCGCTTTTGGGCGAACTTTACCGATTTTTATTATCATCCAATCACAGTTTCAATATGACCATACATGGAATGATAGAGAACCAGTACTTTTGCCATCTTTAACTCCTCATGAGGTGATGTTTTTTCCGTATCTTGCGCGGGTTTCTGACCTGCAATACGGGCGAAAAACCCGCTTAAAAATCCCACGTTTACTCCTGCGCCTGTAAGGCGTTAGTCATGAGCAAGAGAGTCCATCGTCCGCGCATAAGGCGTGAGTTACAAACGCAAATTTTTGAACAGACTCATCAATTAATTAGGGCAAAGGTGCAGAGAAGGTGGGTTTCGCACCTCTATATATTAGAACAGAAGTGCGGGACTGGCGGGAGAGGAGGGCAGGAGATATAAAAACGTAGTCAGAGTGCATTATTCTCTTTCTTTTTCCCAACTGACCAGAATTGAGATTTCATCAGGTTGCGCGATGAATTTACTGAGTGTGGCGGTATGACCGTCTTTCATCATGACCGATACAGCGACGCCGGTCACCCCGTCGGTCAGCGGGGTTTCCTCAACGCGCTGTAACATTTTCAGGCAGGTATATTGCTGCCCCGGTGGCAGATGTCTGAACTGATCGGTGTGGTGCTTTTTCATATCGGCGTCCTTCCATAAATTTGCCCGTCACGCATCAGAACCAGCTTGTGCGTGCGCTTGTAATAAATCGCTGTGAAAACGCCTTTGCGATAGACCTGAGCATCTGCGTTATCTTCATCAAGATATGCGGCGGTCCCTTCGATATATCCCTGTTTATCCGCAGGAAAGATTTTGACGTCGATACCTTTAATACGCGCATGCACGATCTTTTTAGCGGCCTGGGCATATTGCGTGGAGGCATTTTCCATTGCCTGCTTAAGGGCAACACTCTGAATGGCGGTCTGACGATTTTGTTCAGCCATATAACAGGTATCTTTGGAGACGCCCTGTGACTGGCAGTCAGCCATTCTTGAAGCCTGAGTAGAGCAACCGGAAAGCAGGATAATGGCTGCAAAAACGATAAATTTTTTCATTGAGATTTACCTGAAAGGGAAGAACGGGGGACGGAGCCCCCGGAACGATTTACCAGCCAACGCTCACGCCAGCGCCATAACCAAAGTTACTTTGCGTGTCGTCGGAGACTGACATTTTGACAATGGTGGATCTGCTGGCATGGAATGAAGCGCCAACGGACAGGGCGTTTTGCGCATCATAACCGCCGACACCGGCACCCACCGCGAACTGTTGGGATTCCTGCACCTGAGGGATATTGGCCTGCGCCATAGCGGAAGCCGATCCGGCAGCGGCTTCTTTTTTGTTGTCATCAACCTCAGATTTTAACGCGGAGAATTTTGAGTTGGTGTAGTCCTGAGACTTCTGCAACACCTGAGCATCTGCGGCAGCACGGCTGTGAGATTCAGAGAGAATTTCGGCGTGATTTTGTTCAGCTTCGGCATTCAGGGCAGTGATCTGTTGGTCGTAATAGCTTGAACGAACCCTTATATCTTGTGAATAGGGGGAGGAGCCGGGCTGCGATGTAATCCCCTGTTTTTTGGGAATAACAGGATTCTGCTGCTCTGTCGTGTTAACACTAACGGGATTCCCGGTAGGGTCATTTTTGGCCGGAGTGATCAGCACAGGGTTCCCGGTAGGGTCATTTTTGGCCGGAGTGATCAG
>NZ_QSNX01000007.1:92556-271663 GCF_009498575.1 Rahnella sp. RcJ3 | reverse complement strand
TCCATGATGAGCATGAACCCTTTTTACACGAGCCACCGGATCGGTCAACTGATCCTTAAACGATCGGCATTAGCCATGAAGGCGACCTTTTTACTTCCAGTCTTTTACTTCCCATCATACAGAACCGGCTTAGTCCTGAGAGACACCGTCGGAATCGACGCTGAAATTACTGCGACCGTCAGGCAACTGGCGCGATTTCCCTTCATCATCTACAGCAACATACGTAAACACCGCTTCAGTGGCTCTGTAACGCTGTCCGATGGGCTCAGAAGAGACTTTCTTCACCCACACTTCCACGTTGATGGTGATCGAGCTGTTACCGGTACGAATACAGCGTGCGTAGCAGCACACCACATCCCCGACAGCCACGGGTTTAAGAAACGTCATGCCGTCAACGCGTACGGTCACTACGCGACCTTTGGCGATTTCTTTCGCCTGAATCGCCCCGCCCATATCCATCTGCGACATCAGCCATCCGCCAAAGATGTCGCCATTCGCATTGGTGTCAGCTGGCATCGCCAGCGTACGCAACACCATTTCACCATTGGGTAAGCTATGTTTTTCGTTCATACGATAGGCTTCACACAGTTCAACAATTTGAAAAAGTAAGGCCTTTCAAAGAAAGGCCCGTGCAGAAGAATGCTTATTTTTTTTCGTCATCCGGCATATGCCGGTAAATATAGACGCCACTCAGCAGGGTGAATACCAGCGTCAGTGCGGTCAGGCCAAATACCTTGAAGTTAACCCAGATATTCTGCGGTAACCAAAAGGCCACATAGATATTGGCCAGTCCGCACAGCAGGAAAAAGATGGCCCAGCTGACGTTCAGTTTATTCCATACGTGATCCGGCAATGTCAGCTCTTTACCCAACATACGCTGGATTAACGGCTTTTTCAGAACCAGCTGGCTGATCAGTAATGCACCGGAGAACAGCATATAAATAACTGTCACTTTCCATTTAATGAATTCGTCATTATGGAAAACCAGTGTCAGGGTGCCGAAAACAGCGACCATCGCGAAGGTGATTAACGTCATCTTCTCGATTTTGCGATACAGAATCCAGGTAATCACTAACGCTAACGCGGTGGCCGCAATTAACGCGCCTGATGCGACAAAAATATCGTAAAGCTTATAAACCACAAAAAAGACAATCAGGGGAAGAAAATCGAGGAGCTGCTTCATACTTCATTCCATGTTTTATGTATGGGATGACTATACCGGAATCATTTCGCGGACAAAAGAAAAGGGCGCCGGAGCGCCCCTGAAAAAGTTATGTCTATATTATGCATGTAATTTCATGTAAAGACGGAACAGATAAATCAGCATAAAGGCGCTGATCAGGTTGCTCACTGCGCCGAGGATCACTGCACCAATCATCGGATTCAGCGCACTCAGTACGCCAACAAACAGCATCAGCACCACCTGCGCCACAATCCACAGCATCACGGCCGGGGCGACCAGACGCACATTGCTGAAGGCCAGGCGGGTGCTCAGGCGCATTGCTTTGAACACGCCGGCATTCTCTTTACAGGAAATAACCGGTGACATTGACCAGGCAATCGCAATCAGGAATGCCGGAACAAACAGCAGCGCCAGACCGATACGGAACATGATGCTGTAAATAAACAGCAAAATGGCCAGACGTGGCAACACCGGCAATGACGCACTCAAAATTTGCGTAATACTGGCGCGAACGCCCTGAGAAATCAGTTGGATCAACGTCAGAACGCCGCCGACCAGAATAACGTTTCCGGCGAGCGTTGACAGCAGAGCGGCCAGGCTGTAACGGAAAATCGCGCTTTGCTGCTCCGGAGTAATCTGCTGCTCAATATATCCCATCATATCGCCGACGCTCATGCCGGTCATGTTACTCATCAGTTGCCCGATGGCCTCGACCTGCTCAGATGAAGGACTTAAAACCCAGCTTAATATGACGGTGATTAATGCGGCCAGAACCGAGAGCGCCAAAACGCTACTCATCTGATTACGCATAAAATTATAACTGTCACGGTACAACGTACTGGCCGTGATAGACATGGACGCTCCTTGGCAAAAAGCAAAAATCAATAAGGCGGGGATTGTACCCTTTAAATACCCTCCGCCGATAGTTTTGCGCTGATTTCCTGTCAGACCCGTCGATCAATCTCTGCTTAAACGCAACTGAGGTGGCTGAGATCAATCGTCGGTAAATTTACATCCAGAGGGGGCAGGCCATACTTCGCACGGGCACGATCGCAGGCAGCATTGCCGATGCCATTCAACCCTGACTGATCGAATTCGCGGCACGGTGTCGGACGGTTGAGATAAACAGAACAGGAAACCGCATGTCCCACTTCACCCTCCAGGGCAACACAGCGCGGCGTTTTACTGTTCGTGCCTTGCATGCAACTCAGAAAAGGGGTGACTTGCTCTGTCAGTGCCTGCGGAACACAGCCGCCAGCCTCTTCAGATTCAGCCCAATAAAATGAAACGCGGAAATAAGCGCAGCATGCGCCACAGGTCATACAAGGATTGTTAATTTCGCCCATCTTGGAAGTTACCGACTCCTTACGGCACCAAACCAAAACTAACTATGAGTATGCAAATTACGCAGCACCATTTTTTTTAGCAACTGAAATATCACCTGTTAACAAAACAACAAAATCTCCTCATTTTTGATGCAGATCAATTCCTTTGTTTTTATAGATTTAGATCGCTTTGCGGAAGATGCATTTTCTTACTTTTTGTTTTAAAGATGTGATCCCGCATTGATCAAGCCATACCAAAGAGTAGGTATCATTCGCGCGGTTGATAACTAATCCACACAAAGGGAAGGGACAATGAAAGCAGCATATTGGGCATTAGTGGCAGCAGCGGCATTTCCGGCAGTCTCGAGCGCACATCAGGCAGGGGATGTGATTTTTCGCGTAGGGACAGCCACGGTTCGTCCGACAGAAGGCTCGGACAACGTGCTGGGTCTGGGTTCATTTAATATCAATAACAACACGCAGATGGGATTAACCCTCGGTTACATGTTCACTGACAATATCGGGATGGAGTTGCTGGCAGCCACACCGTTCCAGCACAAAGTCGGTCTGCAAAGTACCGGGACTATCGCAGAAGTGAAACAATTACCGCCGTCTCTGATGGCGCAATATTACTTTGGTGACCGTCAGGACAAATTGCGTCCGTACCTCGGAGTAGGTATCAACTACACCACATTTTATGACGCGGATTTCAACCAGACCGGGCGTGATGCCGGGCTGTCTGATTTAAGCGTCAAAGATTCCTGGGGTGTGGCAACGCAGGCTGGTCTGGATTACAACCTGGACGATAACTGGTTAATTAACATGTCTGTCTGGTGGATGGATATTGATACGGAAGTCAAATTCAAAGCTGGTGGTGAGCAGCAAAACATCAACACCCGGATCGACCCATGGGTCTTTATGTTTGGCGCCGGCTATCGTTTCTGATTTCCGGAAAGACGGTCCAAAAAAAGAGGCGCTTCGGCGCCTCTTAGATTTTCAGTTTGCTACATTCCTGATTATTTCAGTCGCATATCATTCTCAATTGAACGCACACCGGCTACGCCGCGAGTCACTTCAACTGCACGGTTTGCATCTGCTGTTGACGTCACAAAACCACTCAACTGTACGCGGCCTTTAAAGGTCTCGACACTGATCTCAGTGGATTTAATACTCTTATCTGCCAGCAGGGCAGATTTTACTTTTGTGGTGACGACGGTGTCATCGATGTAACCACCGGTTCCTTCTGATTTTTTGGTCGGCGCACAAGCGGCAACAGCCAGGACCACAACCGCTGCCATGCAGAATGCGGACAATGTTTTGAATAGCTTCATAAAATAACTCTCCATGATTTGTTATAAAACCAAAAGAAACAACATGTTAACTGAGCAGATGATATCTCTCTCATACAGTATCATTGATCTGCAGAGTAATTTTAGTTTGGATTATTGAAATGGGTAATACAAATTAAGCGGGGTAAAAAAAAGTAAGAAATTAAAAGAAACAGAACCTTAGTCACTGTATGACTGAGGTTCTGTCTGAGAGAGGGTTAAGCGCGGGTCGCGGCCTTCATTTCACTGACAAAGCGGGAAAGCTGAGCCAGCATTTCAGAAGGCTGATGCTGATTGTTTTCGATGATACGCACCGTCGCTGAACCGGAAATAGCACCGGCTGCGCCTGCGGCCAGCGTTTCTTTCACCTGTGACGGTTCGGAAATACCAAAGCCCTGCAAGGGTGGCGCGGCATTGTATTCACGTAACTTATCAACCAAGTGATTCAGCGGCGTCAGCGCGCGTTTTTCAGTGCCTGTCACGCCTGCACGTGACAGCAAGTAAGTGTATCCGCGGCCATGAGACGAAATCTCACGCAGCAAATCGTCAGAGGCATTTGGCGGACAGATGAAGATAGGAGCGATGCCGTGGCGTAACGCGGCCGCACGGAATGGCGCAGATTCTTCAAACGGCACATCGGCAACCAGCACCGAATCGACGCCCACTTCAGCGCAACGCTGATAGAAGGTTTCAATACCATTGTGGAACACCAGGTTGGCATACATCAGCAGGCCAATCGGAATATCCGGATGCTTTTCGCGAATACGGGCCAGCATGTTGAAGCATTGCGTTGGCGTCACACCCGCAGCAAAAGCACGCAGATTTGCATTCTGAATGGTCGGGCCATCGGCCAGAGGATCGGAGAACGGTACACCCAGTTCCAGTGCGTCGGCACCGGCTTCGATCAGCGTATCGATGATTGACAGTGACAGCTCAACGCCCGGATCGCCCAGCGTGACGAAAGGAACAAATGCGCCTTCTTTTTTGCTTTCCAGACGCTTGAATAATTGCTGATAACGTTCCATTAAATCTCTCCCCGGGCAGTCAGGATGTCGTGTACGGTGAAAATGTCTTTGTCGCCGCGACCTGACAAATTCACGACCAGGATTTGTTCTTTCTCTGGTGTTTCCTTGATCAGTTTCAGCGCGTAAGCCAGCGCATGAGAGGATTCCAGTGCAGGAATAATCCCTTCATGGCGGGACAATTCTTTAAAGGCATCCAGCGCTTCATCATCGGTAATCGACACATATTCTGCACGGCCAATGCTGTTGAGAAAAGCGTGTTGCGGGCCGACGGACGGGAAATCCAGACCGGCTGAAATCGAGTAGGATTCTTCAATCTGACCCTCAGACGTCTGCATCATCGGTGCTTTCATGCCGAAGTAAATGCCGACGTGACCGTGTTTAAGCGGCGCGCCGTGTTGTCCGGTTTCAATGCCCAGACCACCCGGTTCAACGCCAATCAGCTTCACGCTGGTGTCGTCGATGAAATCCGCAAACATACCGATCGCATTGGAACCGCCGCCGACGCAGGCAATCACCGCATCCGGCAGGCAGCCTTCGCGTTCCTGCATCTGCGCTTTGGTTTCTTCGCCGATCATACGCTGGAATTCACGCACGATGGTCGGATACGGATGCGGGCCTGCTGCCGTGCCCAGCATGTAGTGGGCTTTTTCATAGCTGCCGGACCAGTCACGCAGCGCCTCATTACAGGCATCTTTCAGCGTGGAAGAACCGCTATGCACCGGAATCACTTCAGCCCCCATCAGACGCATACGGAACACGTTTGGCGACTGACGCTCAATGTCTTTTGCGCCCATATAAATGCGGCATTTCAGGCCGAGCAGCGCACAGGCCAATGCCGATGCCACGCCGTGCTGACCCGCGCCGGTTTCGGCGATGATTTCAGTTTTGCCCATGCGCTTAGCCAGTAATGCCTGACCCAACACCTGGTTAGTTTTGTGCGCGCCGCCGTGCAGCAAATCTTCACGCTTAAGGTACAGCTTGGTTTTGGTGCCTGCGGTCAGGTTTTTACACAGTGTCAGCGCGGTCGGGCGGCCTGCGTAGTTTTTCAGTAAATCAATGAATTCGGCCTGAAACTCAGGGTCGCGCTGTGCGCTGACAAAAGCTTCTTCCAGCTGAGCCAGCGCAGGCATCAGAATTTGCGGGACATACTGGCCGCCAAATTCGCCAAAGTAGGGATTAAGTAAAGTCATGTTATCGCGTCCTGTCTGTCAATTTTTGCGTCATTGCGTGCGGCTTAATACGCCCGCAATGTCTGGAATACGGCATTAATTTTCCCGGCATCTTTGATGCCCGGCTCGCTTTCAACACCTGAGTTGAAATCCAGGCCTGCGCAACCGAGTTGTGCGGCTTCGACGCAGTTATCTGCGCT
The DNA here is from genome assembly GCF_009498575.1 of Rahnella sp. RcJ3. Classification (NCBI taxonomy): domain Bacteria; kingdom Pseudomonadati; phylum Pseudomonadota; class Gammaproteobacteria; order Enterobacterales; family Yersiniaceae; genus Rahnella; species Rahnella sp. RcJ3. Next base: position 265,433 of record NZ_QSNX01000007.1, on the reverse strand, counting down.
CAGTCCACCGGCGAGCAAGGTATTGCTCAAATCCTGACCGGCCAGTTTGCTCCAGTCGAACCGGTGACCCGTGCCCCCTTTGCCGTTGTCCAGGACGTAACGATCCACGTGATTCAGGTCGCGCGCCGGCAATGTTTCTTTGACGCTCAGCGCTTTCCAGATCTGAACCGTTTGCGGCAGCGTTGCGCGCAGTTCATCGATATAAGCCTGACTCTCGTCGCCGTGAAGCTGCACGGCGGTCAGGTTTAATGTCTGAGCCGTCTGGGCCACTGTGGTGATTTCTTCATCGCGGAACACGCCGACATACTTCAGCGGTGCGCCGTTCTGCACTTCTTTCGCCTGCGTCTGTGTCACGAAACGCGGTGAGGCTTCAACAAAAATCAGCCCGCCATAAATAGCACCAGCTTCGTGCGCGGCTTTGGCATCCTGAGCGCGGGTCAGGCCACAGACCTTGTTTTCACCGAGCAGCACGCGACGAACGGCACTGCTCAGATCTTGTTCCGACATCAGCGCACTGCCGATCAGGAAGCCATTGGCGAAGCGGCTCAGTTCACGGATTTGTCCGTAAGTATTAATACCTGATTCACTGATGACCGTGACGCCATGCGGTACGCGCGGTGCCAGCTCACGGGTGCGGTTCAGGTCGATAGACAAATCGCGCAAATCGCGGTTATTGATACCGACGACTTTGGCTTTCAGTTTAACGGCGCGATCCAGTTCTTCTTCATTACTGGCCTCCGTCAGCACCCCCATGTTAAGGCTGTGAGCAACCGCGGCGAGCTGAACGTACTGATCGTCATCGAGCACTGACAGCATCAGCAAAATCGCATCAGCCTGATAGAAACGGGCCAGATGGATCTGATACGGGTCGATAATAAAATCTTTGCACAGCACAGGCTGTGTGACGGTTTTGCTCACCAGCGGCAGAAAATCAAAACTGCCCTGGAAGTATTTTTCGTCGGTTAATACTGAAATGGCGGAAGCATGGTCTTTATAAACACTGGCGATTTCTACCGGATCAAAGTTATCGCGGATCTTGCCTTTCGACGGAGACGCTTGTTTGCACTCCAGAATAAAGGCGGTTCTTGCCCCTTGCAGGGCATGGTAGAAACTGCGCTGGCTCTGAGTTATGTCGTTCTGAAAGCTGGCCAGCGGTTGCTGATCTTTACGTGCCGCGACCCAAATTTCTTTATCGCGAACAATTTTGTGGAGCACGGTTTCCTGCTGCATCACTTATCCTCTTGCTGCCAATGCCACCACGCGCTGGTAGGGTTCACCGCTGCGCATGACGGCCAAAGCCTGTTGTGCATTTTGCTTTAAATCTTCCTGACCGAACAGACGCAGTAACATCGCTACATTAACGGCCACTGCGGCTTCATGGGCCGGATCTCCTTTACCTTGTAATAAGCGTGCCAGAATGTCACGGTTTTCTTCCGGCTCGCCACCCAGCAGGGATTCTATCGGATAATTATCCATACCGAAGTCCTGTGGCGTCAGTTCATAACTGGTTATTTGACCGTCTTTCAGCTCCGCAACCTGCGTTGCCGCGTGGATCGCCACTTCATCCATGCCGCCGCCGTGAACCACCGCAGCACGCTCATAACCCAGTGCCCGCAATGTTTCTGCAATCGGCTGCACCAGTTCGGGGCTGTACACGCCAATCAGTGCCAGCGGAGGACGTGCCGGGTTGATCAGCGGCCCGAGCACGTTAAACAGCGTGCGGGTTTTCAGCGATTTACGCACCGGCATCGCATGGCGGAAACCGGTGTGGTATTGCGGCGCGAACAGGAAACACACACCCAGATCATCCAGCGCGGCCCGGGATTCTTCCGCAGGCATATCCAGACGGATGCCAAAAGCAGCCAGTAAATCCGATGAGCCCGAACGGCTGGACACGCTGCGGTTGCCGTGTTTTGCCACCCGTGCCCCACACGCTGCCGCTACAAAGGCGCTGGCGGTGGAAATATTGATGCTGTTGGTGCCGTCGCCGCCGGTGCCGACAATGTCCGCAAACGGATAGTCAGGACGCGGGAACGGCTCGGCGTGTGCCAGCAATGCTTTTGCGGCGCCGGCGATTTCAGCCGGTTGCTCACCGCGCACTTTCATGCTGATTAATGCACCGGCCAGTTGCGCCGGTTCCAGTTCGCCATTCACGATGGCGGTAAATAGCTGCTGGCTTTCTTCCTGCGTCATTGTCTGAGCGCGGAACAGATTGTCGAGAATGCCGGGAATAGTTTGCGTTTGCATGACAGTTCTCCTTACGCCAAAGCCCAGGCCAGTGTCTGCTCAAGCAGACGGGCGCCCTGTGAAGTTAAAATGGATTCCGGATGGAACTGGAAACCGCAGACGCGATCTTCTTCGTGACGTACTGCCATCACCATATCGCCGTAGCGGGCGTTGACGGTCAGTCCCTCAGGGATCTGGCTGCCGACCAGCGAGTGATAACGCGCCACCGGCAGCGGATTGTTCATACCGGCGAACATCGCTTCGTTGTCATGCGTAATAGAAGAGGCTTTGCCGTGCAGGATTTCACCGGCCTGGCCGACGAAACCGCCGTAGGTTTCCACAATTGCCTGATGACCGAGGCAGATACCGATAATCGGCAACTGACCGCGCAGGCGTTTGAGCAGCTCAGGCATGCAACCAGCTTCGGACGGCGTACCCGGTCCCGGAGAAAGCACCAGCACCGGTTTTTCCAGTTGGCTGAGTTTTTCAATAATGACGTCAGCCGGGATCTGATTGCGATAAATCACCACGTTATGTCCGCTCGAGCGCAACTGATCGACGAGGTTGTATGTAAAGGAATCGACGTTATCGATGAGTAAGATATCGGCCATCTTAAAATACCTCTTTCGCATTATGGGCGGTGGCGATGGCACGCAGCACTGCACGGGCTTTATTACGGGTTTCGTCGGCTTCGGCTTGCGGAACGGAATCGAGCACCACACCGCCGCCAGCCTGTACGGTGGCGATGCCGTCTTCGACATAGGCGGAGCGGATCACGATGCAGGTATCTAAATCACCGTGAGCGGTGAAGTAACCCACTGCGCCGCCGTAGCTTCCGCGACGGGTTTGCTCGGAGGCAGAAATCAGCTGCATGGCGCGCACTTTCGGTGCGCCGGTCAGTGTGCCCATGTTCATCACGGCCTGATAAGCGTGCAGTACGTCGAGGTCATGACGCAGCGTGCCAACCACGCGGGACACCAGATGCATCACGAAGGAATAGCGGTCAACTTTAGTCAGGTCGGCCACGTAACGGCTGCCCGGCTCACAGATACGCGCCAGATCGTTACGCGCCAAATCCACCAGCATCAGATGTTCGGCCAGCTCTTTATGGTCAGTCCGCATTTCCAGTTCGATGCGGCTGTCGAGATCCAAATCCAGTGAACCGTCAGCGCGGCGACCACGAGGGCGTGTACCGGCAATCGGATAGATTTCAATCTGACGATTTGTCGCGTCGTATTTCAGCGCACTTTCCGGCGACGCGCCGAACAACGTGAAATCGTTATCCTGCATGAAGAACATATACGGGCTCGGGTTGTTGTTTTTCAGCGTTTCATAAGCGGCCAGCGGAGCAGGGCACGGCAGTGAGAAACGACGTGAAGGCACCACCTGGAAAATTTCACCGGCGCGGATCGCCACTTTCATCTTCTCTACCACGGCACCAAACTCTTCATCGCTCTGATTTACGCTCAGTTGCATTTCCGGCACGCTCTGGTGCGGAATGGCGTGCGGCGGTAGCTGTAACTGGTGCTGCAGTTGTTCAAGGCGGGCTTGCAGACGCTGTTTCTCTTCCGGCGACGGCGTAAACAGGCTGGCCTGCAAACGACATGAACGGTTCTGATGGTCGAGTACCAGCAGAGTTTCTGCCAGATAGAAGCAGAAATCCGGGCAACGCTGGTCAGACTCTAATGCCGGTAAATCTTCAAAACCGGCGACCAGATCGTAGGCAAACAGACCGCCGAGGAACATCGCTTCGCGCTCATCGGCAGGCGCTTCAACTGAGGTTAGGATGCTGCGTAACGCATCAAACACGGAGCGCGAACGCAGGCGGGCGTCTTCATCCTGCATCTGGTCGATGGACGGGAAACTCAGCTCGCGGCCATTCGGACGCACGTCGTTACGCATTTCAGCCGGTAACGCGGTGTCAATCAGTGAGAGTAATGACGCGCCGTTTGGCGTGAGTGCCTGAATCGAAACCCGGGAACCCAGCGCCGTGATGCGCAGGGCGCTGTCGACAATCAACAGGCTCTTCAGGTTTTCTTTGCTGGTCACTTCGGAGGACTCCAGCAGCAGGGTCGCCGGACGGGCGCCGCACAACTGATGGAAAATGGCCGTCGGGTCGCCGCGGTAACATCCTTCTGCGGTCAGCAATTCTAAACGTGGTTTCTGAATAGTCATTTTGCTTCCTGAAATTTTCTCAACGTTTGTATTAAACGGATTTCAAATTAGACGGCCACAAAAAAGCCCGCATTATGCGGGCTTCGGAAATCTTGCAGCGTCTGATGACAGCTATGCGTGATTACTCCGCCCGACAAGGGGAAGTACGCCACCAGCTGAGAACCGCCATCATGTAAGTTTTCATCATCAGACACTCTTGTTTGTTTATGAAGCTATCGTTTTTAAAACGTAAGCTTTCTGAATCGGTTTGTCACGGTGTTCATTGCTGAGCTATTCCGTGAACTTGCGTACTAGTAAACTAGTTCAGAGATGTAAAGTCAACCCTCTTTTAGCGCAATTTCCCCCTTTGGTGCGGCGACGTTGTGCAAACAGTGTTGTTATAGCACTGTAACAGTGCGTAACGGCCGGGTGAAATCATCCCTAACGTGCAACGCACTAACGCGTTATGATATGTGCTGCATTCAGAAACAGGTTAATTCCCCACGTGACGATGACTTTACCAACAAACACTTCGCCTTCAGCAGACGACCAGATAACCCGCAACGCATTTACCCTTTACGATCTCCACAGCCATACCACGGCATCTGACGGCTATTTAACACCGGAAGCGCTGGTGGCGCGTGCAGTAGAAATGCGTGTCGGCGTACTGGCGATCACCGATCACGACAGCACGGAAGGGCTGGCGCGGGCAGCGCGGGCGATTGCTGACAATCAGCTGCCACTGCAACTGGTAAACGGTGTCGAGATTTCTACGCTGTGGGAAAATCATGAGATCCATATTGTCGGGCTGGGTATCGACCCGGGGCATCCGGCGATGGTGGAATTACTGAAAGTGCAGGCCGATTTGCGTCAGCAGCGTGCGCAGGAAATGGGCCGTCGTCTGGCGAAAGCGCGCATCGAAGGCGCGTGGGAAGGTGCGTTACGTCTGGCCGATGGCGGAGCCGTCACCCGTGCACATTTTGCCCGTTATCTGGTGGAATTCGGCGCGGCTGACAACATTGCGCAGGTATTCAAAAAATACCTCGCCAAGGGCAAGACCGGCTACGTTCCGCCACAGTGGTGTACAATAGAACAAGCGATTGATGCAATTCATCAGTCTGGCGGACAGGCGGTTGTCGCCCATCCGGGACGTTATGAACTGTCCACAAAATGGCTGAAACGCTTACTGGCGTTCTTTGCTGAACAGGGTGGCGACGCGATGGAAGTCGCGCAATGTCAGCAGGCACCCAATGAGCGTGCACAACTGGCGGCTTACGCCCGTGATTATCAGTTGCTCGCCTCACAGGGATCTGATTTCCATCAGCCTTGTTCGTGGATTGAGCTGGGGCGCAAACTTTGGCTTCCCGCAGGCGTAGAACCGGTATGGCAACACTGGCCGGTCGCCGGGAAACAGCCTGAAATTGAACCGGTCTGAAGCCCGACCGCAGAAGAAGAATTAAGAGGGAAAAATGAGTCAATATTTTTATATTCATCCGGAAAACCCGCAACCCCGCCTGATTAATCAGGCCGTAGAATTGCTGCGCAAAGGCCAGGTTATCGTGTATCCGACAGATTCCGGTTATGCACTGGGTTGCCGTCTGGAAGAGAAAAACGCCATGGAGCGTATTTGCCGGATTCGTCAGCTGGACAGCAACCATAACTTCACCCTGGTGTGCCGTGATTTGTCTGAGCTGTCGACTTACGCCTATGTGGATAACGCGGCTTTCCGCCTGATGAAAAACAACACGCCGGGCAATTACACGTTCATCCTGAAAGCGACCAAAGAAGTGCCGCGCCGTCTGATGAGCGAGAAACGTAAAACGATCGGCCTGCGCGTGCCGTCCAATCCGATTGCGATTGCCTTGCTGGAGGCGTTGGGCGAGCCGCTGATGTCGACCACGCTGATGCTGCCGGGCAATGACTTTGCAGAATCCGATCCGGAAGATATCAAAGATCATTTGGGCAAGGTGGTGGATCTGGTGATTGACGGCGGGTCTATTGGTCAGCAGCCTACCACGGTGGTTGATCTGACAGAGGCTGCGCCCGAAGTGGTGCGTGAAGGCGCGGGCGATCCGACACCGTTCCTCTGAGGCTTGTTTGAAAAATAACCGGACTGCAACGTTTTTTGCAGGATACAAATTGCATATAAATGTGTATAATGGCAGGCTGACTTTTTTCTAAGTCATTGTAATGATACGCAATAACTGAATTTTTGCGGGCAGATGACAAATCAGGTCATGCTGCCGGCTCCCCCCGACGCCTGTGAAGGCGACAAATGAGGCTGCTCAATGAGCGAGAAGTATAATTCCCAGAAGCACACCAGCGACAAATCCAAAGCATCACGTCCATCTGGTGACAAGCCAAAAAGTGGCAGGAATTCCGGCGCAGCAAAAAGCCGTCCGGAACCGTCGCGGGCTGAAAAGCGCGGCGAAAAGCCACGTACTGACAAACCACGCAGCGACAAACCGCGCAGCGACAAGCCACGTTCAGACAAACCACGTTCTGACGCAGGCCGCAGCGATTCGCGTTCTGAATCCCGTATCGACAATTCACGTATAGAAAAAGCACGCAGCGGCAAACCGGGTCGTCCGGAACATGCACGCGGTGAAAAGCCACGTACGTTGAAACCTCGCGGAACCAAACCTAAAGCTGAAGCACTGTTTGATGAAAACGGTGACGAAGAAGAAGTGAAATACCAGAAGCCGAAGAACGCACTGGACAGCACCGAAGGTCAAAGCGAAAAACTGCAAAAAGTCCTCGCCCGCGCAGGTCATGGTTCACGTCGTGAAGTTGAAGCGATGATCCAGGCTGGCCGCGTCAGCGTTGACGGTAAAATTTCTACGCTGGGCGACCGCGTGGAAGTCACCGGCGGTACCAAAATTCGTCTTGATGGACACGTTCTGTCAGTGATGGAATCTCAGGACACCGTTTGCCGCGTACTGGCGTACTACAAGCCTGAAGGCGAGTTGTGTACACGCAATGATCCGGAAGGCCGTCCGACCGTCTTTGACCGTCTGCCAAAAATGCGCGGTTCCCGCTGGATCGCCGTAGGTCGTCTGGACGTTAACACGTCAGGCCTGCTGTTATTCACCACCGACGGTGAACTGGCTAATCGCCTGATGCACCCGAGTCGTGAAGTTGAGCGTGAATATGCCGTACGTGTTTTCGGTCAGGTTGATGATGAAAAAATCAAACAACTGAGCCGTGGCGTGCAGCTGGAAGACGGTCCTGCGGCGTTCCGCTCGATCAAATTCCAGGGCGGTGAAGGTTTGAACCAGTGGTACAACGTGACCCTGACAGAAGGACGTAACCGCGAAGTTCGTCGTCTGTGGGAAGCTGTTGGCGTACAGGTAAGCCGTCTGATCCGCGTGCGTTACGGTGATCTGAATCTGCCTAAAGGCCTGCCTCGCGGTGGCTATAAAGAGCTGGATCTGCCAGACATCAACTATCTGCGCACACTGGTCGACATGACGGAAGAAACTGTCAGCAAACTGCCGGTTGAGCGTGATCGTCGTCGCGTAAAAGCCAACCAGATCCGTCGTGCTGTGAAGCGCCATACTCAGGTTGCACCGACGCGCCGCACTACCGGCCCGGCAAAACGGGGTTAATCGCTGACAAGCGAGGCACTTGCGTCTATGCTCATAAACCGCAGTCAGTGACTGCGGTTTTTTTTTGCTCAAAATTCAGGGCATAACATTATTCTGCATCCACCCTGTTCATGAATACTCTTCAGTAATACAACGCAAGGAGCTGATTATGATGCTAATCACCGGAGGTGCCCGCAGTGGTAAAAGCCATTTTGCTGAGCAGATAGCAGAGAAACGTGGCGGCGAGGTGCTGTATATCGCCACCTCGGTCGTTACTGATGCCGAAATGGCGGATCGCATCCGTTATCACCAGCAACAACGTCCGGCTCACTGGCATACGTTTGAAAGCTATCGTGATCTGGGGGATGTCTTACTCGCGCATCAGGCGCAGTTTCCGACCATTATTATCGAGTGCATCACGACGTTGATTACCAATCTTCTGTTTGATCTGGCCGGTGAAACGCCGCCGGAACACATGGATTTTGACGCAATAGAACAGCATATTTTTGCGCAAACCACGAAACTGATGGAAGCTGCGCAACATCCTGAATCTGAAGTGATTATTGTCACTAACGAAGTGGGGATGGGCATTGTGCCGGATAACCTGCTGGCACGGCGTTTTCGTGATATTGCGGGGCGGGTGAATCAGCAACTGGCTGCCGCAGCGGATGATGTCTACCTGATTGTCTCCGGCATTCCGGTACCGGTGAAAACATCGGAATAAAACGACTCAGAACAGGGTGTTTATTATGGCTTTATGGCGGCTGTTTCTCGCGACATTGCAGTTTCTCACACGCATCCCGGTCAGGGATCACTGGTGCGATGGCATTGAACTGAAAGAGTATGCACGCGGCATTGTCTGTTTTCCGCTGGTCGGGCTGGTTATCGGTTTACTGACCGCGCTGGTGTGGCAGATTTTAATGCCGCATATCGGTGTGCTTCCGGCGGCGATTGCGGTTGTCATTGCACATATTATGCTGACCGGCGGTTTACATCTCGACGGGCTGGCCGACAGTTGCGACGGTTTATTTTCGGTGCGCAGCCGGGAGCGTATTCTCGAGATTATGCGCGACAGCCGGATCGGCACCAACGGCGCGCTGGCGCTGATTGTGGCTGTTTTGTTGCGAACCGCACTGGTTTATCAGATGAACGCCGACGGATTGCCGGTGCTGGCGTTTCTTATCGTCACGCCGGTTGTCGGGCGGAGCATGATGGCGGTGATGATGTACCGTCAGGCTTATGCCCGCGAGTCAGGAATGGGCAATTTGTTTATTGGTAAGATCAGCGAAGGGCGCTTTGGTATCACATTACTGTTGATGGCAACGCTGGTGCTGCTCATCGGCGGGTTATTCTCCCTGTTTGCATTACTGGTGACGTTGCTGTTTGTTCTCGGTTTCCGGCGTTTTGTCGCCACGCGCATTGGCGGCCAGACCGGCGATACGCTGGGCGCGGCATGCGAATTGAGTGAACTGGTCTTTCTGTTTTTCCTGTTATGGCACTGAGACAAGGGACAAAATTATGAAACTGTATCTGATACGGCACGGACAAACTCAGGCTAACGTTAACGGCGTTTTTTGCGGCAGCAGCGACATTGCGCTGACCGCCGAGGGTGAGCGACAGGCGCAGCATGTGGCGCGTCAGCTGGCTTCTACTTCGCTTGATGCACTGATTCACACGGATATGCGCCGCAGCCGCGATACGGCGGGCATTATTGCTTACGGGCGCGAACTGGCAATGGAAACTCAGCCGCTGTTGCAGGAAATGGGGTTTGGCGAGTGGGAAATGCGTCATCACAAAGAACTCGAAGCCTCGCAGGCAGAAGGCTATCAGGCCTGGTGTCAGGACTGGCAAAAGGCCGACGTACCGCAAGGTGAGTCATTTACAGATTTCACTCAGCGTATCCGGCAGGCGTTGCAGCAGTTGCATTTGCGTCCGCAGGAAAGCCGGCTGGCAATAGTCGCGCATCAGGGTTCACTCAGCCTGCTGCTGGCGATGATGCTGAAACTGGCACCGGCTGACATGTGGCGTTTTCCATTTAAGCAAGGCTGCCTGTGTGAAATTGATCTCAGCCCCGGCGCTTGTGTCATTCAGCGTTTTAATGACAGCGGTATTTAACTTTTAAACTGGTAAGGACAACCCGATGGCTTCTCTGGCCAATATTATCCGTCAGATTGCTGAACCCGATGCACAGGCCGCACAAACGGCTGCTGCGCGGCTCGACAGTCTGGTAAAACCTTTAGGCAGTCTTGGCCGCCTGGAACAACTGGCGATTCAGCTGTCATCCATCCGGGGTGATCAGCCTTTGCATTTTCCGAGCAAAGAAGTGCTGGTGATGGCGGCCGATCATGGCGTGTGGCAGGAAGGCGTCACACCCTCCCCGCAGGAGGTAACGGCGATTCAGGCGGTGAACATCGTGCAGGGCAAAGCCGGGGTTTCTGTGCTGGCTCGGGTAGCCGGGGCGCAGGTGACGCTGATTGACTGCGGAATCATTGGGCCGGATATTCCCGGTACGCTGAATCACAAAGTTGCGCAGGGAACCGGCAATATTGCCACCGGCCCGGCGATGACGCGCGAACAGGCGGAATCTTTACTGATCTGGTGTGCGGAACGGGTGATCGCGAAAGCTGAAAACGGTTTATCCCTGCTGGCTGTCGGTGAGCTCGGGATGGCAAACACCACGCCGGCGGCGGCGATGGTGGCGGTGCTGACCGGCGCCGCGCCAGCGCAAACCGTCGGGCTGGGTGCGAATCTTCCGCCGGACAGATTGGCGCATAAAATCAGCGTGGTCGAAAAAGCCATTGCGGTAAATCAGCCGGATCCGTCAGATGCACTGGATGTGATGGCAAAAGTCGGGGGATTCGAACTGGTAGCCATGGCGGGTGCGATGATTGGCGCGGCGGCGGCGGGTATTCCGCTGGTGCTGGATGGCTTCCTTTCTTACGCGTCGGCGCTGGCAGCGTGTCAGTTAGCACCTGCGCTGAAACCCTATCTTATCCCTTCGCATATTTCAGCAGAGCAGGGCGCAACGCTGGCGCTTGAAGCGCTGGGCCTGCAACCGTATTTCGATCTGAATTTACGACTGGGCGAGGGCAGCGGCGCGGTGCTGGCGTTACCGCTGATTGATGCTGCCTGTGCTGTCCATAACGAAATGGCGACGCTGGCAGAGTGTCAGATAGCGCTTTAAAAGTTAAAGCAGGGCGTTACCAGTCAATGCCCTGCTGCGCCATAATTCCGGCGTCAAACGCATGTTTCACCGGACGGAGTTCGCTGACGGTATCGGCCATTTCCAGCAGATCACGATGGCAGCCGCGCCCGGTGATAATTACGGTCTGGTGCGCGGGACGGGCTTTCAGCGCATCCACCACGTCCTGCAAATCCAGATAGCCAAAACTGACCATATACGTCAGTTCATCAAGCACCACGAGATCTAATGATGCATCAGCCAGCATCCGTTTACCGTGCTGCCAGACGGCCTGGCAGGCTTCGGTATCCGTTTCTTTATTCTGCGTTTCCCAGGTAAAACCGGTCGCCATCACCTGAAATTCCACACCATGAGGCTCGAGCAGATTTTTCTCGCCGTTAGGCCATTCACCTTTAATAAACTGGATCACTGCCGCGCGCATGCCATGGCCGACAGCGCGGGTCACCGTGCCAAATGCCGCCGTGGTTTTGCCCTTACCGTTACCGGTAAATACAATCAGTATCCCGCGCTGTTCTTTGGCGGCGTCAATGCGCGCATCAACCTGTTCTTTCAGCTTTTGCTGGCGCTGTTTATGGCGATCTTCGGTCATCAGAGACTCCGTGATTATTTATTCTGCCGGACCGGCTTTGCGCCCTGGCTGGGCATCAAAACTGATACCTGTTTTACGGCGGCTGTCATCGCCCATCAGATACAGATACAGCGGCATAATATCAGCCGGTGTCTTGAGTTTATCTTTGTTTTCATCGGGGAACGCGGAGGCGCGCATGCTGGTGCGTGTGCCGCCAGGATTGATGCAGTTGACGCGCAGGCCGGTATGCTTATGTTCTTCGGCCAGCACCTGCATCATACCTTCGGTGGCGAATTTTGACACGGCGTAAGCACCCCAGCCGCTGCGGCCTTCGCGTCCGACGCTGGACGTGGTGAACACCAGCGAAGAACTGGCAGATTTCAGCATCAGCGGCAGTAACGACTGGGTCAGCATAAACGTGGCGTTCACATTGACCTGCATGACGTTCATCCAGTCCTGCAACTTAATCTCAGCCATTGGCGTGATGTCAGTCAGCAATCCGGCGTTGTGCAAAACGCCGTCCAGATGCGGCACCCATGCAGCGATTTGATCTGCGACGCGCTGGCAGTCCTGCTGACTGGCGGTTTGTAAATCCAGTGCATAAATGAAAGCCGGTCGCAGATTACGTGCGGCAATTTCCTGCTGCACACTGGCCAGTTTACTCTCAGTACGGCCCAGTAAAATCACCTGCGCGCCGAAACGGGCATACGTCAGTGCGGCTTCACGGCCGATGCCGTCGCCGGCGCCAGTGACCAGAATGATACGGTTATTGAGCAAATCGGATTTAGGATGATAATGCACGGTCAGTCCTCTTAAGGGGGGCGGCGATGTGGCGGTAAATGACGTCATCACATCAGGCGCTCTTCATATCAAAAATGGCGGAAACGGGAGATATTGCGCTCAACCAGAGTCCGGCATTTTGGTGAAAATTTTAGCTTTTTCGGGTGCAATCACCGCTTATATGCCTCAAATGGGCATGAGTTTCAATGATTAACCGAAAAGCGGGCAGCTCTTTTGTAACAAAATTGGAACACAGACGCACTCTGTTTTACGTCTGAGTCATGATGTCATCTTCGAACAAGACGTCAGTGCGGCGATTGTTTAGAATGTTTAACATCTTTCTTACCACGGTTTTATTACCACGTTGAAAAGGCGGTATGTGTGGATTTACTTTCTCTTTATGGGCTATTTTTGGCCAAAGTCGTGACCGTTGTGATCGCCATCGGCGCGCTGGTCGTGTTGTTTGTCGGCCTCCGTCAGCGTAAATCTCACGGCAAAGGTGAGTTACACCTGGTCGATTTAGGTGAACAGTATCGCGAAATGCAACGTGAAATGCGCAGTGCGCGCATGAACCCTGCCGAACTTAAAATTCGCAGCAAGGAACTGAAGAAAAAGGATAAAGCGGAAGCAAAACAGAAAAAACTGCAAGCCAAAACCGGCAGTTCGAAAAGCAAACCTTGCCTGTATGTACTCGATTTCAAAGGCAGTATGGATGCCCACGAAGTCACCTCACTGCGGGAAGAAATCTCGGCGGTGCTGGCCGTCGCAACACCGGAAGACGAAGTGTTGTTGCGCCTCGAAAGCCCGGGCGGTGTGGTGCACGGTTACGGCCTGGCGGCATCACAACTTGTGCGTCTGCGTCAGAGCGGTATTCGTCTGACGGTTGCGGTAGATAAAGTCGCAGCCAGTGGCGGTTACATGATGGCCTGTGTGGCGGACAGGATTGTCGCCGCGCCGTTTGCCATCATCGGTTCGATCGGCGTGGTGGCGCAGATCCCAAACTTTAACCGTTTGCTCAAACGAAATGACATTGATATTGAGTTGCACACGGCGGGCGAGTTTAAACGTACCCTGACGTTGCTGGGTGAAAATACCGAAGAAGGTCGTGAAAAGTTCCGTGAAGATCTGAATGAAACGCATGTGCTGTTTAAAGAGTTTGTTCATCAGAACCGGCCGTCGCTGGACATCGATGCGGTAGCCACCGGTGAGCACTGGTTTGGTACCCAGGCGCGTGAAAATGGCCTGATTGATGCTATTGGTACCAGTGATGATTTACTGATTGCAGAAATGAAAAATCATGAAGTAATTGCGGTGCGTTACAGTCGTCGTAAACGCATGATGGATCGTTTCACCGGCAGCGCGGCAGAGAGTGCTGATCGCCTGTTCCTGCGCTGGTTACAACGCAGTCAGAAACCGCTGCTGTAATCTATTTTTTTCGCAAGGCATAAAATAAAAAGGGACGAATGTCCCTTTTTAATCCTGCGGATTAAGCCCCGCCGTTTACCGGTGGTGTATACCTTTATTAGCGATTGTTTTATCTCAATCTTCGAGATGGTATTTTTCTGAAAAAAGATGAGCCAGGTGTTTAAACATATTAAATACCGCAGTGGTTTTTCTGGTCGGTAAACCGTCTTCATCCATGAAAAACTCCCCGCGGAAAACCAGCACATTGCCTTTCTGCTCAACCTCTGTCGCCAGCATTCCATGCATGTAATCTTCGTGCTCACGGATAACCTTATTCGCTTCGACCAGTAAAGCTTCGCGACTAATTGCCGATGTATTTTCGTGCATGATATTTACTCCCCACTATAATTGCTGACGTTATTGTAATCCTGACGCTGATAAAACCGCAAATCTGCTGGGGGTAATCTGCTTAATCGCTCTGGTTATAATTTGAGCACCTTTATAAAAAACGGGCGCGTATTGGCGAAAAGGGCCTTTCCGTGTTAATTAGTTTGCGTGACGATTTTTATCAGGTAGAGTGTGGGATTTTGTGGCTTCAGGTGGAATGTTTTGTTTACGCTTGGTCATTATTTGACTTAAAAATGGGCGCATTCTGCTGAGCCCTGTCTGGTTAATCCCTCGCAGAATCAGTGTTTTGAACCTCTGGAAGTCAGTTCGCTCCTTCTTTTAAAGAAATCAGTTGACGTTCTGACTCACTGCCGCAATATAAAAAAAGACGTGATATTGTGCCGCGGCATAACTAGACAAAATCTTCTTCAGATGATGAAGAATCATTCAGGTAAAGGTAATTATGGGCAAAGCTCTCGTAATAGTTGAGTCCCCGGCAAAAGCCAAAACGATTAATAAATATTTAGGAAATGACTACGTTGTTAAGTCCAGCGTTGGTCATATCCGTGATTTACCGACCAGTGGATCCGCTGCTAAAAAGACCGCCGACTCAACCGAAGAAAAAACAAAGAAAAAAGTAAAAAAGGATGAGAAAACCGCGCTGGTTAATCGCATGGGCGTCGATCCGTATCACGGTTGGGAAGCACAATACGAAATACTTCCGGGTAAAGAAAAAGTTGTTGCTGAGTTAAAAGCGTTAGCGGAAAAAGCTGACCACATCTATCTCGCAACCGACCTTGACCGCGAAGGAGAGGCGATTGCCTGGCATTTGCGGGAAGTGATTGGTGGTGATGACAAACGTTTCAGCCGTGTCGTTTTTAACGAAATTACCAAGAACGCGATTCAAAACGCCTTTAAAGAACCGGGCGAACTGAATATTGATCGTGTGAATGCTCAGCAGGCGCGTCGTTTCATGGACCGCGTGGTGGGTTACATGGTTTCTCCGCTGCTGTGGAAGAAAATTGCCCGTGGTTTATCCGCAGGTCGTGTTCAGTCCGTTGCGGTGCGTCTGGTCGTCGAGCGTGAGAAAGAAATCAAAGCGTTCGTGCCGGAAGAATACTGGGAATTGCATGCGGATTTGCTGGCGAAGAAAGAAACCGCGCTGCAAATGGAAGTCACGCATCATCTCGAAAAACCGTTCAAACCGGTCAATAAAGAACAAACTCACGCGGCCGTTTCGCTGCTTGAAAAAGCGCGTTACACCGTGGTGGATCGTGAAGACAAACCGACCAGCAGCAAGCCGGGTGCGCCTTTCATTACTTCCACACTGCAACAGGCGGCCAGTACGCGTCTGAGCTTCGGTGTGAAGAAAACCATGATGATGGCCCAGCGTCTTTACGAAGCCGGTCATATTACCTATATGCGTACGGACTCCACTAACCTGAGTCAGGACGCCGTGGAAATGGTGCGCGGCTATATTGGCGAGAATTTTGGTGATAAATACCTGCCGAAAGCGCCGCTGCAATACAGCAATAAAGAGAATTCTCAGGAAGCGCACGAAGCGATTCGTCCTTCTGACGTGGCCGTGATTTCAGAACAACTGAAAGATATGGAAGCGGATGCTCAACGTCTGTATCAGCTAATCTGGCGTCAGTTTGTGGCCTGTCAGATGACACCGGCTCAGTACGACTCCACTACGCTGACGGTGAAAGCGGGCGATTACTCTCTGCGCGCCAAAGGTCGTACGCTGCGTTTTGATGGCTGGACCAAAGTCATGCCGGCGTTGCGTAAAGGCGACGAAGACAGAACCTTGCCGGCGATCGAAGTGGGTACGGATCTGGAGCTGCAACAACTGCTGCCCACCCAGCATTTCACCAAGCCGCCTGCGCGTTTCAGCGAAGCGTCTCTGGTTAAAGAACTGGAAAAACGTGGCATTGGCCGTCCGTCTACCTATGCGTCGATCATTTCGACCATTCAGGACAGGGGTTACGTTCACGTTGAAAACCGTCGCTTCTACGCAGAAAAAATGGGGGAAATCGTTACCGATCGTCTGGAAGATAACTTCCGTGAATTGATGAACTACGATTTCACCGCACGTATGGAAGACGGGCTGGATCAGGTCGCCAACAACAAGGCGGAATGGAAAGCCGTTCTGGATGAATTCTTCACTGAATTCAGTAAGCAGCTGGAAACTGCTGAGAAAGACCCGGAAGAAGGCGGTATGCGCCCGAATCAGATGGTGTTGACCAGCATTGAATGCCCGACCTGCGGACGTCCGATGGGGATCCGTACCGCCAGCACTGGCGTGTTCCTCGGTTGTTCCGGCTACGCCTTGCCGCCGAAAGAGCGCTGCAAAACCACCATCAACCTGATTGCTGATGCCGAAGTGCTGAACATTCTGGAAGGTGATGAAGCCGAAGCCAACGCGCTGCGTGCGAAGCGTCGTTGCGTCAAATGCGGCACGGCGATGGACAGCTATCTCATCGATAATCAGCGCAAATTACATGTTTGTGGTAACAACCCGGAATGTGATGGCTATGAAATCGAAGAGGGTGAGTTCCGCATCAAGGGTTATGACGGCCCGATTGTTGAGTGCGAAAAATGTGGCTCTGAAATGCACCTGAAAATGGGACGTTTCGGTAAGTACATGGGCTGTACCAACGACGAATGCAAAAACACCCGTAAGATTTTGCGAAACGGTGACGTTGCGCCGCCGAAAGAAGATCCGGTTCCGCTGCCGGAATTGCCGTGTGAGAAATCAGACGCCTATTTCGTGCTGCGTGACGGTGCGGCAGGGGTATTTCTGGCTGCCAACACGTTCCCTAAATCGCGCGAAACCCGTGCGCCGCTGGTGGAAGAACTGAAGCGCTTCAAAGACCGCTTGCCGGAAAAACTCAGCTATCTGGCCGATGCGCCGGTGGCCGATCCGGAAGGCAATAAATCAATGGTGCGTTTCAGCCGTAAAACCAAGCAGCAGTATGTATCTTCAGAAAAAGACGGCAAAGCCACTGGCTGGACCGCTTTCTTTGTCGACGGTAAGTGGGTCGAAGGCAAAAAATAATTATCGCCGTCATACCTTAAGCTGTTAAGCAGTTGTAAAAAACCAGTCTTCCGGACTGGTTTTTTTATTGCATTAAGATCTATCATCGCGGAGTTATGCGTGTTTTTATTATCAGTCTGCGACAGTCCTCGATTATCGTTATGTTCTTCGGGTATACATGACGCTAATAATGGATATAATTGTTATATAAAATTTATTCTTATGCACTTAAGTAATAAGTTAATGCGTCTGGGGCATAAAAACGGTGCGTTCACAGACTTCCGGTAGTCGATAAAAAATCATTTCCAGACTGTTCAGCCAACGGATGAACAGGGATGGCGACAGGGTTTGAAACCAGGGTGGTATGAGATATGAAATTGCAGCAACTGCGCTACATCGTAGAGGTTGTTAATCACAATCTGAACGTCAGTTCGACGGCAGAAGGCCTGTACACGTCGCAGCCTGGGATCAGCAAACAAGTGCGGATGCTGGAAGATGAACTCGGGATCCAGATTTTTTCCCGCAGCGGTAAACATCTGACACAGGTCACGCCGGCAGGGCAGGAAATCATCCGTATTGCCCGTGAAGTATTGTCTAAAGTGGATGCGATCAAAGCTGTTGCTGGTGAGCATACCTATCCGGACAAAGGTTCGCTGTATGTCGCGACGACGCATACGCAGGCGCGTTATGCCTTACCGAATGTGATTAAAGGCTTTATCGAGCGTTATCCGCGCGTTTCATTGCATATGCACCAGGGGTCGCCGACGCAGATTGCTGAAGCAGTTTCAAAGGGCAATGCGGATTTTGCTATCGCCACCGAAGCGCTCCATCTGTATGACGATCTGATCATGCTGCCTTGCTACCACTGGAACCGTGCCGTGGTGGTTCAGCCTGATCATCCGCTGGCAGGTAAAGAGAAAGTCACCATTGAGGAACTGGCAGCTTATCCGATTGTGACCTATACCTTCGGCTTCACTGGTCGTTCAGAACTGGATACCGCGTTTAACCGCGCCGGTCTGACGCCACGCATTGTATTCACCGCCACCGATGCTGACGTCATCAAAACCTATGTCCGCCTGGGGCTGGGCGTCGGTGTCATCGCCAGCATGGCAGTGGATCCGGTTCAGGATCCGGATCTGGTGACCGTGGATGCGAGTGATATTTTCACCTACAGCACCACCAAAATCGGTTTCCGTCGCAGTACATTCCTGCGCAGCTATATGTACGATTTTATCCAGCGCTTTGCGCCGCACCTGACACGTGATGTGGTTGATACCGCTATTTCCCTGCGCTCCAACGAAGACATTGAAGAAATGTTCAAAGATATTAAGCTGCCGACAAAATAAGTCGTCATCCTCTATTTTTATCTCCCTGAGATCCCGCCGCATCCTCACCGAAGCGGCGGGATTTTTTTTGCCTGATGATCAGTTTGAGCTGTTATCAAAATGTTAACGATAATTTGTGTTATCTTTAACTATGCACTTATAAGCCAGCGGGTTATTACTCATGGCCACGCTGAGCGCTAAAGGAGAAGCTATGTCGTCTATTCGCAAGAACAGTCTGGATAAGCTGGCAGTCCGGGAGAAAGAATTTTACTACTACAGCCTGCCACTCGCTGCCAAAACATTGGGTGATGTTCAGCGCCTGCCAAAATCCCTCAAAGTTTTACTCGAAAATTTATTGCGCCACGTTGATGGTGACACTGTCACAGAAAGCGATCTACAGGAACTGGTCGAATGGCAGAAAACCGGTCATGCCGACCGCGAAATTGCTTATCGTCCGGCGCGCGTATTGATGCAGGATTTTACGGGTGTACCTGCCGTGGTGGATCTGGCCGCGATGCGCCAGGCGGTAAAACGCCTCGGCGGGAATGTCGAACAGGTAAACCCGTTGTCGCCTGTTGATCTGGTCATCGACCACTCCGTCACAGTGGATGAATTCGGTGATGATGAGGCGTTTGGTGAGAACGTTCGTCTCGAAATGGAGCGCAACAACGAGCGCTATCAGTTCCTGCGCTGGGGGCAAAAAGCCTTTAACCGTTTCCGCGTAGTGCCGCCTGGCACGGGTATTTGTCATCAGGTCAACCTGGAATATCTTGGACAAACCGTCTGGTACGAAGAGCAGGATGGCAAAACGATGGCCTATCCCGACACGCTGGTCGGAACGGATTCACATACCACGATGATTAACGGTCTGGGGATTCTGGGCTGGGGTTGCGGCGGTATCGAAGCGGAAGCCGCAATGCTCGGACAGCCGGTTTCCATGCTGATCCCGGACGTTGTGGGTTTCAAACTGACCGGTAAATTACGCGAAGGCATTACCGCAACGGACCTGGTGTTAACGGTCACCCAGATGCTGCGTAAACACGGTGTGGTGGGAAAATTTGTCGAGTTCTATGGTGATGGCCTTGCCGATTTGCCGCTGGCTGACCGCGCGACCATCGCTAATATGTCGCCGGAATTCGGCGCGACCTGCGGCTTCTTCCCGGTGGATGATGTGACACTGAGTTACATGAAGCTCAGTGGCCGCAGCGACGAACAAATCGATCTGGTAAAAGCCTATTCGCAGGCCCAGGGTTTATGGCGTAACGCCGGTGACGAGCCGGTCTTCACCAGTACACTTGCGCTGGACATGGGAGACGTTGAGCCGAGCCTCGCGGGGCCGAAACGTCCCCAGGATCGCGTTGCGTTGCCTGATGTGCCGAAAGCGTTCAAAGCGGCGACTGAACTGGAGTTGGGTAACAGCAAGCCGGGGCGCAGCGATAAAGAAAGTTTCACGCTGGAAGGGCAGCATTATGCGCTGACCACCGGCGCGGTAGTGATTGCGGCAATCACCTCTTGTACCAACACGTCAAACCCAAGCGTGCTGATGGCCGCTGGTCTGCTGGCGAAGAATGCCGCCGAAAAAGGTCTGGCCAGTAAGCCGTGGGTGAAAACCTCACTGGCGCCAGGTTCCAAAGTGGTGACCGATTATCTTAATGCCGCCGGTCTCATGCCGCATCTGGAGAAGCTGGGCTTTAATCTGGTGGGCTATGGCTGTACGACCTGTATCGGTAACTCCGGGCCGTTGCCGGAACCGATTGAGTCGGCGATCAAGGCCGGTGATTTAACCGTCGGGGCCGTGCTTTCCGGCAACCGTAACTTCGAAGGGCGTATTCATCCGCTGATTAAAACCAACTGGCTAGCCTCACCACCGCTGGTGGTGGCCTATGCGCTGGCGGGTAATATGAACGTTGATCTGACGACGGATCCGTTGGGTGAAGGTGCTGATGGCAAACCGGTTTACCTGAGAGATATCTGGCCGTCGGCTAACGATATCGCCAATGCGGTTGCGCAGGTGACCACGGAAATGTTCCATAAAGAGTACGCCGAGGTGTTTAACGGCGATGCCAGCTGGCAGGCGATTCAGGTTGAAGGCACGCCGACCTATACCTGGCAGGAAGACTCCACCTATATCCGCCACCCGCCGTTCTTCAGTGATATGAAGGCGGAACCTGATGCGCTGGAAGACATCAAAGATGCGCGAATTCTGGCGATTCTGGCGGATTCAGTGACCACCGACCACATTTCACCTGCCGGGAATATCAAGGCCGAAAGTCCGGCTGGTTTGTATCTGACCCAGCACGGCGTCGAGCCCAAAGCGTTCAACTCCTACGGCTCGCGGCGCGGTAACCATGAAGTGATGATGCGCGGGACGTTCGCCAATATTCGCATCAAAAATGAAATGGTGCCGGGCGTGGAGGGCGGATATACGCGTCATATTCCGTCGCAGGACCAACTGGCGATTTACGATGCGGCGATGCGCTATCAGCATGAAAGTGTGCCGACCGCAGTGATTGCCGGTAAAGAATACGGTTCAGGTTCAAGCCGTGACTGGGCGGCGAAAGGGCCGCGTCTGCTTGGGGTACGTGTGGTTATCGCAGAATCATTCGAACGTATTCACCGCTCGAATCTGATCGGGATGGGGATTTTACCGCTCGAGTTCCCGCAGGGTGTGACGCGCAAAACGCTGAAACTCACGGGCGATGAACAGATCAGCATCAGCGGGTTACAAACCCTGACGCCGGGGCAGGATGTTGCAGTGCATATCACGTTTGCTGATGGTCATACTGAAACAATTGATGCACATTGCCGTATCGATACCGGCAACGAACTGACCTATTTCCAGAACGGCGGCATTCTGCATTATGTGATCCGCAAAATGCTGTAAAACCGCTTCTCCGGCCAATAAAAAAGGGCGCCTTCTTAAGGTGCCCTTAATATTTGGATCGGACTATAAATCCTTACTTGTCGAGCAGATGTCCCATTTTGGCGGCTTTGGTCGACAGGTAGCGTTCGTTTTCCGGATTACGGCCGACGATCAGCGGGACGCGTTCTGTAATGTTAATACCGGCTTCAGTCAGAATTTCGACTTTCTTCGGATTGTTGGTCAGCAGGCGTACGGAATCGACACCCAGCAATTTGAACATGTCGGCGCACAGCGTGAAGTCGCGTTCGTCTGCGGCGAACCCAAGCTGATGGTTGGCTTCGACGGTGTCGTAACCTTTGTCTTGTAAGGCATATGCGCGGATCTTATTCAGCAAACCGATGTTACGGCCTTCCTGACGGTGATACATCAGGATGCCACGACCTTCTTCGGCGATATGATTCAGTGCGGCTTCGAGCTGGAAACCGCAGTCACAGCGCAGGCTGAATAAGGCATCACCGGTCAGACATTCGGAGTGAACGCGCGCAAGAACCGGCGTTTCACCGGTGATGTCGCCAAAAACTAACGCCAGGTGGTCGTGCCCGGTGGCCAATTCTTCAAAACCCACCATCAGGAAATCGCCCCAAGGTGTTGGCAGATTGGCTTCTGCCACCCGTTTCAGCTGCATTTTATGCTCCAAAAAAACCACAAATAGTCTTTATTTACAGTAAGTATTTTACTTGTTGATGCGCATCCTACTTTCTGATGCGGCCTCTGGATAGGGAATCGGTGCCTTTCCATCACGACAGGGCATCATTTTGCCACAGTTTGGGTCACATTTTAGCGGGAATATTTGAACGATTAGTTCATAACTTATGAATTATAACCGCTTCTTCAACAACTCACGCTAAAGGAATGTTAAGCAATCACAACGTTGATACACTCCAACTCTTTTTACGCATGACTGAAGGGACGACTATGTTTGATATCGCCAGGCGCACCGCTCTCGGGGCTGTTCTTTTGTTACTGATGCCCGCAGCGGTGTGGATAAGCGGCTGGACGTGGACACCGGGTGGTAATCCCGCCGTGCTGCGTCCGCTTTATTGGGTCACGGAAACGGTGAGTGAACCATGGGGAATCATGACGACTGTGATCCTCTGTGGCTGGTTTCTGTGGTGCCTGCGATTTCGGCTTAAACCAGCCATCGGGCTGGTGGTGATCATTACCTTGTCAGTGTTGGCCGGTCAGTATGTTAAAGACTTTATCAAAGCCGAAGTCCGCGAACCCAGGCCGTATGTCGCATGGCTGGGGACGGAGCATCAGATGAACGTCGATGAATTTTATGCCCGGAAAAGTAAAGCGCGTGCCCGGCAGGTGAAAGAGGTGCTGGGCGACAACGTGCAAATCCCGCACTGGCTGAATAAAAGCTGGCAGAACGACACGGGATACGCATTCCCTTCTGGCCACACGATGTTTGCCGCAACCTGGGCTTTACTCGGTGTCGGGTTATTGTGGCGGCGTAAACACTATAAAACGGTCACCGTGCTGATGGTGTGGGCGGTGGTGGTGATGGGCAGCAGACTGATGCTCGGCATGCACTGGCCACGCGACCTGATGGCATCTGTGGGCATCAGCTGGATCCTGGTAATGCTGGCCTGCTGGCTGACGGAGCGCTATGTCGGGCCGCTAACGCCACCACCAGCAGAAAACCAGGAAATCAGCGAGCGTGAATAATCCCGGTTTTTTGATTTCTTACCGTCTGAAATCTCAGGGGGTTCCTGGTGAACCCTTTAATTCATGGTTTTCATCCCCATATACATTCCATAGCCGTCATTGTCGTGGTGGTCACGACACCACACTAAAGTCGAATGAAGTTGCTACAGACGGCATTTAAACCCTCCGCAATGTTTCCCTGCTTTGTTCGGAAATGCTAACTTATTAGGTCGGGACGCGAGTTTTTGGCATAATTCATCCGGTACACCCGGCATTACAGGAATGAATGTGAAATATCTGCTGATTTTTTTATTTTTGCTGGTCATCGTTGTGATTTCTATCACTCTGGGTGCCCATAACGATCAGACTGTGACCTTCAATTATTTGCTGGCACAGGGTGACTATCGTGTTTCTACACTGCTTGCTGTGCTGTTCGCTACCGGTTTTATTCTTGGCTGGATAATCTGTGGTTTGTTCTACCTGCGTGTACGTCTGTCACTGGGGCGCGCCCAGCGTAAAATCAAACGCCTGGAGCAGCAAATTGAACCCGCGGCTGTCGTTACGCCGCCAGCAGCATCTTACGATGTCAGCAAGGAATAACCCTCTATGTTAGAACTGCTGTTTCTGTTGTTGCCCGTTGCGGCCGCCTATGGCTGGTACATGGGGCGCAGAAGTTCTCAGCAGGACAAACAGGAAAATGCTAACCGCCTGTCGCGTGAATACGTCGCGGGGGTTAACTTCCTGCTTTCCAATCAGCAGGATAAAGCGGTCGATCTGTTCCTCGAAATGTTGAAAGAGGACAGCAGTACAGTCGAAGCGCACCTGACTCTGGGCAACCTGTTCCGCTCCCGTGGTGAAGTCGATCGTGCGATCCGTATCCACCAGTCGCTGATGGAAAGTGCTTCGCTGACTTTCGAACAGCGCCTGCTCGCCGTACAGCAACTGGGTCGTGATTACATGGCTGCCGGTTTCTATGATCGTGCGGAAGACATGTTCAACCAGCTGGTGAAAGAGCAGGATTTCCAGTTGTTTGCGCTGGAACAGTTGTTGATTATTCATCAGGCCACCAGCGACTGGCAGAACGCCATTGATGTGGCGGAACGTCTGGTCAAGCTCGGCAAAGAAAACCGCCGTAAAGAAATTGCGCATTTCTGGTGTGAACTGGCATTGCAGGCAATGGTGTCTGAAGATTTCGATAAGGCGACCGGCTTGCTGAAAAAGGCGGCGGCAGCGGACAAACTCTGTGCCCGTGTCTCCATTATGCAGGGGCGGATTTTACTGGCGCAGGGCGATTACCGCAAAGCGACAGAGGCCTTACAGCGGGTGCTGGAGCAGGATAAAGAGCTGGTCAGCGAAGCGTTGCCGATGCTGCAGGAGTGTTACCAGAATCTTGACGATACGCTGGCATGGGCCGAGTTTCTCAGGCGTTGTGTGGATGAAAATACCGGCGCCACAGCAGAACTGATGCTGGCCGAAATCATCCAGGATGAAGAAGGGCGTGAGACCGCGCAAAACTATATCAACCGTCAGTTGCAACGCCATCCGACCATGCGCGTGTTTCATCACCTGATGGATTACCATCTGGCGGATGCGGAAGAAGGGCGTGCGAAAGAGAGCCTGGTGTTGCTGCGGGATATGGTGGGTGAACAGATCCGGACGAAGCCACGCTATCGCTGTCACAAATGCGGCTTTACCGCGCATTCACTTTACTGGCATTGCCCGTCATGCCGTGGCTGGGCGACGATAAAGCCAATCCGGGGCCTGGATGGCCAATAAGTTTCCCCGTCATACTTCGGGTTGCAGATGCGTTTGTCGCCTTCCTGCAACGTGAATTATTTAGGGGAAACCGCAGGATATTTTAAATCGACTCTTACTTCTTCTTGCTGCTCGCCTTGCGGGCATTAAGCAACGTCCGCAATTTCTTGATTTCTTTGGTGGTCAGCGCGGGTTCAGTCTCTTCTGCAAGATGCTGATTATCAATTTCGTGTTCTGTGGCTTTAGCGGCTTTTTTACCTTTGGGCGCAGCAGGGTTAAAACTCTCTTCCAGGCGTGCCGCAACTTCTGCACTTAATGAATGTTCTGCTTCCGCAGCGGCGTTTTTGATCAGTTCTTTCAATTCAACCGGAATTTTAACGGTCAGGGTTGTTATCTCACTCATTTTTCTGCCTTTCCTTAGAGTAAAAGTAACAAGCTAAGCCAGCCTTGTTGCATCGTCTAGTGCATCACAAAAATTTAATAAAACTGTCACATTAGGTGTAGCTGTGAATTCAGTGGTTTGCCATGTAAAATATCGGCGGCAAAAATTATATTATTTCTTCCTGACGTAAAAACTGACAAGAGGCTGACGAGATGAAGTCCGAAAATAACACTAACAACAAAGACTTAAATACTTCACCGATTGTTGTCGCTCTCGATTATGCCGATAAATCCTCCGCACTGGCGTTTGCTGACAAAATCGATCCGCGTGATTGCCGTCTGAAAATTGGCAAAGAGATGTTCACTCATTTTGGTCCGCAGATGGTCAAAGATCTGCAGACCCGCGGTTTCGACGTCTTTCTGGATCTGAAATTCCACGACATCCCTAACACTACTGCGCGCGCTGTGGCTGCTGCGGCAGATTTGGGTGTCTGGATGGTGAATGTGCATGCCAGCGGCGGTGCGCGCATGATGACGGCGGCCCGGGAAGCGCTGGTACCGTTTGGAAAAGATGCACCTTTACTGATAGCCGTCACGGTGCTGACCAGCCTGGAAGACAATGACCTGGCGGATTTAGGTATTGAACTTTCTCCGGCTGATTATGCTGAACGTCTGGCGCGCCTGACACGCGACTGCGGCCTCGATGGCGTAGTGTGTTCCGCGCAGGAAGCGACCCGTTTTAAATCTGCTCTCGGGCAGGCGTTCAAACTGGTGACGCCGGGTATCCGCCCGGCTGGCAGCCAAGCCGATGATCAGCGTCGCATCATGACGCCACAGGAAGCGCTGGCGGCGGGCGTGGATTACATGGTGATTGGCCGGCCGATCACGCAATCTGCCCATCCGGCGCAGACCCTGCGTGAAATTCTGGCATCACTGCGCTAAGAAGGAAAAACCATGAGCAATGACAGCAACAGCCGTTTAGTGTATTCGACCGACAGCGGCAGAATCGATGAGCCCAAAGTCGTGGCTGAGCGTCCGAAAGGTGACGGCATTGTGCGTATTCAGCGCCAGACCAGCGGGCGCAAAGGGAAGGGCGTGTGCCTGATCACCGGTGTCAGTCTTGATGATATTGAACTGGAAAAACTCGCTGCCGAACTGAAAAAGAAATGCGGTTGTGGCGGTGCGGTGAAAGACGGCGTGATTGAGATCCAGGGCGACAAACGCGATCTGCTTAAACAACTGCTGGAAGCGAAAGGCATGAAAGTGAAACTGGCGGGGGGCTGACCTGTCTGTAAACGATCACTGACCGTTTATAATAAGATGCTGCATCCGCAAAGGTGCAGCATCTTGCTTTAGCTTTTAGAGATATCACAACGCGAAAGCACGTTGTTTGTCATCCATCTGATGACAATAAAGTTGACCTGAAAAACAACCCAATCCTATTTTTAGCTTTATTCGTTGCTTAACGCTTACGTTTTTGATGCCAGTTAAATAGAACTTATCTCCCGGTTGTTTTACTTACTGACCTGATGTCCGATGATACCACCCACTGCAGCGCCACCCAATGTCCCTAAGGTACTGCCGTCAGTCAGAACTGCACCACCCAGCGCACCTGCACCCGCACCGATTGCGGTGTTACGGTCACGCTTAGACCAGTTACCACAAGCGCTGACAGACATTGCCAGAGTCAGAACCAGTGCGATACTGGCAACACGTTTATTCACGAGCATCATAATTTTTCTCCTATCCAGACGCAGTTGTGCATCCGTTAATTAAAAATAGTGAAATTGATATACATTCACTAGGTGAATAATCTTAATTCACCAAGGATGCTCTTTCTCACCACACAAAAGACTAAAAAGCTGGACAAACATTCAACGGTTTGTGGAACAAATGGGCACTTTTACGTTTGCAGCAGATCTGTACGCACTCTTTAGCGATTTCCCCCATACCTGCACACACCCGTCACCCAGACAATAAAGCCTCGTAATAAGAGGAAACCAAGATGCTAAAGCAACTGAAAGAGCAGGTATTAGAGGCCAATCTGGCACTGCCTCGCCATAATCTGGTGACCTTTACCTGGGGAAATGTCAGCGCCGTTGACCGTAAACTTGGGCTGGTCGTGATTAAACCGTCGGGAGTGGAATACGACCACATGGGCGTGGACGACATGGTGGTGGTGGAACTGGAGACCGGCAAAATCGTCGAGGGCAGCAAAAAGCCTTCTTCCGATACCGATACCCACCGGGTACTGTACCTGAATTTCCCGGAAGCAGGGGGTATTGTTCATACGCATTCGCGCCACGCAACCATCTGGGCGCAGGCCGGTTTGGATATTCCCGCCTGGGGCACCACGCACGCGGATTATTTCTACGGCAACATTCCCTGCACGCGGCTGATGACCGAAGAGGAAATCGCCGGACGTTATGAATGGGAGACCGGTGAAGTCATCGTTAAAACCTTCGCGGAAAGACATCTGTCGCCGGCAGACATTCCGGCTGTACTGGTGCATTCGCACGGGCCGTTTGCCTGGGGGAAAGATGCCGATAATGCCGTGCATAACGCCGTCGTGCTGGAAGAGGTCGCCTACATGGGCATTTTCTCCCGCCAGTTAACGCCGCAGTTGCCGGATATGCAGCCGCAATTACT
Source organism: Rahnella sp. RcJ3 (assembly GCF_009498575.1). Taxonomy (NCBI): domain Bacteria; kingdom Pseudomonadati; phylum Pseudomonadota; class Gammaproteobacteria; order Enterobacterales; family Yersiniaceae; genus Rahnella; species Rahnella sp. RcJ3. Next base: position 237,402 of record NZ_QSNX01000007.1, on the reverse strand, counting down.
GGATAAGCATTACCTGCGTAAACATGGCAAGAATGCCTACTACGGCCAATAATCCCCTGAAACCCGAATTATCGGGGGAGACAGATAAGGATAGGTCAGCCGACCAGGCTGACCTTAATCCCGGCAGCGGAAAGTTGCTGCTGATATTCAGGGGATAATTTGTCGTCAGTGATGACCCGGCTGAAGGCGCTGACCGGCCCCAGCGGGTTAAGATTTATTTGACCGAATTTCGATGAATCCGTTAGCACGATATTTTCCGCACCTTTAGCCACGACCGCATTCACCACATCAGCACGTAACATGTCCCGGCCGGTAAAGCCGGTGGTATCGGTGAAGCCGTCGATGCCCATGAACGCTTTACTGAAATTCATTTGTTGCAGACACATTCTGGTCAGCGGGCCGACCACCGTCTGACTGGTTTTCTGATACATCCCGCCGAGCAGAACCACGTCACAGGGCATACTTTTCAGCAAAGAGGCGACATAACCGCTGACGGTAATCACCGTCAGGTTCTTCTTATCGGCAAGATATTGCGCCAGCAAGGCGATGCTGCTGCCACTTTCGAAAAATACCGTTTCGCCGTCCTGGATCAGGGATGCCGCAAACTTCGCCAGTTTCTGCTTCTGGGCAAAATTCGACATCATGCGGGTATCCACGTCATCGGTCTGGATAGCGACGGCAAAACCGTGCGCACGGCGCAGATAATGTCGCTGTTCCAGTAGCGTAAGATCGTGGCGGATCGTCACTTCTGACACCTGACAAATCTGTGACAACTCACTGACGCTGATGCGCTGCTTATCGTTTACCCATTGCAGAATAACTTGTTGTCTGTCGTTCATAACCGCCCAAAATACGGGCAGCCTGCGCCGCCCGTTGAAAGTTAAATTCAGATGCGAATTTTAAAGTGAATGTTCTGTACGGGCGATAATATCATCCTGAGCCTCAGGCGATAAGGCCGTAAAGAATGCGGAGTAACCGGCGACACGGACAACCAGGTCGCGATAGTTCTGCGGTTCCTCACGCGCTTTAAGTAATGTCTCGCGGGAAACAATATTGTACTGAACATGCCAGCCGCGATGTTCCTCAAAGAATGTCCGCAGCATTAGCATTAACGTCTCGCGTTCGCTTTCATTTTCCAGCGATGCCGGATTCAGTTTCTGATTGAGCAGTACGCCGCCGAGAATCGCTTCTGTCGGTAATTTGCTCAGCGAATTAAAGACCGCTGTCGGCCCGAGATGATCGGTACCGGATGCCGGGCTGGCCCCTTCCGCCAGCGGCGTAAAGGCTTTACGTCCATCCGGCGTGGCGGTAGTGGCGGCACCAAACGGCACGTTGGCCGAAATAGACGATGTACCCGCGTAATACGTGCCACCGACCGGGCCGCGTCCGAAGCGGGTATTGTGATAATTCGACAGTTCATCGATATAGCACTGATACGCACGCACCAGCAAATTATCGACCTCGTCTTGATCATTGCCGTATTTCTCTGCGCCGTTAATCAGCCGCTGACGCAGTCGTTCGCCGTCCAGTCCCTCATAATCTGAAGCCAGCGCGTTGGCCAGCTCCTGCTGGCCAATCACGCCCTGATCGAATACCAGCTTTTTCACTGCCGCCAGGCTGTTACCCAGATTGGCGATCCCGACCTGCAATCCTGAAACCCAGTCGTATTTCGCACCGCCTTGCTTGATGGTTTTCCCGCGTTCTATACAGTCATCGACCAGCGCCGAACACAAAATATCCTGCGCATTCTCTTCCAGAACCGTATCGACCACGCATTCGATTTCGATGGATTTGCGGGTGTAATAACGGATTTGTTCATCCCACTGCGCAAAGACCTGATCGAAATTATCGAAATTCCCCTGCGACAAACCGCGTTCCTGCGGCAGGAAGCGGGTATGACTTTTCGCGTCGTGCCCCTGTTCAAGCGCGGCGAGCATCACGCGGGCAAAGTTGATGAAACTCATGCCGGTACAACGATAGCCCCACTTGCCGCCGACTGCCGTTTCGATGCAGCCAATGGCGGCATAATCATAAGCATCCTGTTTTTCGACGCCCAGTTTGATGAATTCTGGAATAACAATTTCATCGTTATTAAAGGCGGGCATGCCAAAACCACAGCGGATCACCTGTACGCAGGCATCAAGGAAGTCACGGCTCATTCCGGCGTGATAGCGCACGCTCAGATTCGGCTGGGTGGATCGCAATTGTCCGCAGGATTCCAGAATGGCGTATGACAGCGGATTGACCGCATCGGATGCCACGTCATTATGCAAATTCTGACCGCCGATGGTGACGTTCTGGTACAACGGGCTGCCCGCCGACGCTTTGGAATGCGTACCGGAGCGGATCTTGTTCACTTCCAGCAATTTCAGCCAGCAGCTTTGCAGCAGTTCGATGGCCTGATCACGCTCCAGCGTTTGTTCCAGCTCAACGTCACGACGATAAAACGGATACAAATACTGATCCATGCGGCCAAACGACACGGAGTGGCCGTTGGATTCAATCTGCAAAATAAGCTGAATGAAGTAACACAGTTGCAGCGCCTGCCAGAAGTTTTGCGGTGGCTGATGAGCAATGACGTCGCAGTTGGCGGCGATGGTCAGTAACTCGCTACGGCGCTGCTCGCGGGTTTCCGTGGCGGCCATTTCCCGTGCCAGTTGTGAGAAACGCATGACGTGGTCGCTGACCGCTGCCAGCGTGATATCAATGGCTTTCAGCAATTGCTCTTTATGCAAATCTTCCCAGTCAGTCAGCCGAATGCGGCTGCGACGCTCGCCCACTTTACTGCTTAATCCGTCCAGACCCAGTTCCAGCAGCAGCGGGAAATTCACCGCCAGATGGGCATCGCCGGAAGTCATATTGCCTTCGGCTTTTACGATACCGCTGTCGAGCAACGCTTTCTGCTCATCGGTAAACATACCGTAGCAGCGGTCCTGCACGGTCTGCCCGCGCCACCATGGGCAGAGTTCATGCAGGATTTTTTTGTTGGCTTCGCTGACGGCAAAACCTGCGCCCGGCCGGTCAGCAAGCGCGTCAATTTCACTTTCGATCCAGCCCACGGTGTATTCCGGGAAAATCGGTGCAGCGCGCACTTCGCTGGCCTGATTACCGACGATCAGCTCGTCATGTTTGATCCAGATAGTGCGTTTGCTCAGATGTTCAGCCAGCGCCAGCGCGCGGCGTACCGCCAGCGGTTTGTCAGCATGTTGCTGATAAACCTGCGTGTAATGCTGTGCGCGCTCGGTACATACCGGTGGCTTGACGATGTGGATCAGGGCTTCTTTATGAGACCGGATACGGGCGGAAAGGGTGTTCAGATTCAGTTGGGTCATTTTTCTTATCCTCTTAACTGTGCACAAAGTCCTTTTTCTGCGGCGTATTGTTCAGCGAACGTCAGCAGGTCAGGGTCATTTAACGGCTGGCGTGGCGCCAGATAAGGTTGCCCCAGCAGGACATACTTATTGATGCCCAGCGTGTGGTACGGCAAAAAGTGAATGGCTTCGCAGCCGGTTTCATCCGCCGCAAAATCAACGATCTGGCGGATGGATGCCCGGTCAGCATTAAAATCAGGAATTAACGGCACACGGACGATGAGCTTTTGTCCGGCCGCAGCCAGACGACGGAAATTATCCTTCACTCTTTTGGCGGAACCGCCGGTCAATCGGCGGAAAGGTTCATCGGCCACATGCTTGAGATCCGCCAGCAATAAATCCAGCGCCCCCAGCGAAGGCTCAATGTATTTCCACGGCACATGCAGACAACTTTCCACGGCGGTGTGCAGCCCTTCGTGACGGCAACGTTGCAGCAGTGTCAGCGCAATTTGTGGCCGCAGGAAAGGTTCGCCGCCGGAAAGCGTCACACCGCCGCCGGTACGGGTATAAAAAGGTTTATCCCGCAGGATTTGCTGCATCAGCGCGTCAATATCCGCGTCATTTCCACACACACTCAGCGCGCCGGAAGGGCAAACCTGTTCGATCAGACAGAGATCTTCTGCCTGAAATTGTTCATGCCGAATCCCGATGCGGTCATGTTCTATGCTGACAGCATGTGGAAAAGTCTTTGCGCAGTGCTGACATCCTGCGCTGCATAAACGTGAATCGAACAGCACGTCAGGTGCCGCCGAACGACTTTCCGGATTCTGGCACCAGGTACAGCTCAGGGAACAGCCTTTCAGAAAAACCACCGTCCGGATCCCCGGGCCATCATGTGTGGAATAACGCTGCACATTGAAAATCATCTCGACGCTCCCTGGTGCTAAAAATCTTCTTTCGCAATTTAATAACTTTCATTCGAAAGTGATTTTGATGATGATCAACAAACCTTCTGCTTGCTGACGTACACTCTCTGAACTTTGCATTCACTCACAAGTTTCAGGGAGAAAGTTATGGAGCTGTATCTCGATACTGCCGATGTCACTGCGGTAAAACGTTTGTCGCGCATCCTGCCGTTGCAGGGGGTCACCACGAATCCGAGCATCGTGGCGAAAGAAGGTAAATCGCTGTGGGAAGTGCTGCCTGCCTTGCGCGATGCGCTGGGGGGTAACGGTAAATTGTTCGCACAGGTGATTGCTGCCGACGCCGAACAAATGGTTGCAGAAGCGTTGTTGTTGACGCAGCGGGTGTCCGGTTTGGTCGTGAAAGTGCCGGTAACCCGTGAAGGTCTGGCGGCCATTAAAAAGCTGAAGGGCATGAATATCCCGACGCTGGGCACGGCGGTGTATGGCGCAGGTCAGGGATTACTGGCGGCACTGGCGGGGGCGGAATACGTTGCGCCTTATGTGAACCGTCTGGATGCACAGGGCGGTGACGGCATCGCGATGGTCAAAGAGTTGCAGACCTTGCTCAGCCTGCACGCGCCGCAATCGAAGGTGCTGGCCGCCAGTTTCCGAACCCCACGTCAGGCGATGGATTGCCTGCTGGCGGGATGTCAGTCAATCACCTTACCGGTGGATGTGGCCGAACAGTTACTTAATGCACCTGCCGTCGAAGCGGCGATTGAAAAGTTTGATACTGACTGGCGTCAGGCGTTCGGCACTTTATCGCTGAGCTGACATTTTTGCGTGATACCCGGCCCGCACAGGCAACTGTTGCGGGCTTTTTTGTTTTTGTGTGTTAAGTATTTTCGTACAAATAATTCGAAAATGTGATTTCTCTCCGAAATTAAATATTGACGGAGTAAATTATTAAAACTACCGATCTAAAAAATAGAAACATCGTTTCAATTTATGAGTTGAATCACTTTTATCACCCTGAGAAATGGATAACGTAGCGGCATCAGGTAGTCCGTGACTTTTAAATCAGGTGAAAATTATGCACATTAAACGAGCGATAGAAAAAATCCCCGGCGGGATGATGTTGGTGCCTCTCTTCATTGGTGCGCTGTGCCATACCTTCGCGCCTGATTCGGGCAAATATTTTGGTTCCTTCACCAACGGGCTGATGACCGGCACCGTACCTATTCTGGCGGTGTGGTTCTTCTGCATGGGAGCCTCCATCAAACTCAGCGCGACCGGCACGGTGTTGCGTAAATCCGGCACGTTGGTGGTCACCAAAATCGCGGTGGCGTGGATTGTGGCGGCGATAGCATCACGGTTCATGCCGGAAAATGGTGTGGAATTCGGCTTCTTCGCCGGACTTTCCGTGCTGGCACTGGTGGCTGCAATGGACATGACCAACGGCGGCCTGTATGCCTCGGTAATGCAGCAATACGGCACGAAAGAAGAAGCGGGCGCATTTGTGCTGATGTCTCTGGAATCCGGCCCGCTGATGACTATGGTGATCCTCGGCACCGCAGGCATCGCGTCTTTTGAACCGCACGTCTTCGTTGGCGCCGTGTTGCCGTTCCTGGTCGGTTTCAGCCTGGGCAATCTCGACCCGGAACTGCGCGAATTCTTCAGCAAAGCGGTACAAACCCTGATCCCGTTCTTCGCCTTCGCACTCGGTAACACCATCAACCTGAACGTCATCGCACAAACCGGTCTGTTAGGTGTGTTGCTGGGGATGTCGGTTATCGTCATCACCGGTATTCCGCTGATCCTCGCCGACAAATTCATCGGAGGCGGCGATGGTACCGCCGGTCTCGCTGCCTCCAGTTCTGCGGGGGCCGCGGTGGCAACGCCGGTCCTGATTGCTGAAATGGTGCCGCAGTTCAAACCGATTGCCCCGGCTGCAACCGCGCTGGTTGCTACCTCGGTTATCGTCACCTCAATTCTGGTGCCGATCCTGACCGCAATGTGGTCGAGAAGAGTGAAGAACAAAGCAGTGAAAGGCAAAGTGGCGATGGATCCGCCGATGGCGAGTATCAAATAACGCCAGATTTGGATTACTCCTCCCCTTCGCAGGGGAGGAGGCAGTCCGGAATTATCCTCACAGTCCTGGCGCTTTCCACATCGACGTCGTTAGCTGCCGGTCCACCAGCCCCAGTTGATCCGCATACACTTCCTGCCAGTTGGCTTTCTGCACCAGATATTTTGCGTGGTTCGCCACATCCGGCTGATATTCCCGTTCCCAGCGCACCAGGGCTTCACCGGTGTCTGCAAGCGACGAATACACGCCTGCCGCGACACCCGCTGCAATCGCACAGCCCAGCGCGGTGGCTTCTTTGACCACCGGCACATTGACCGGAACACCCGTCACATCACTTAAAATCTGACACCATAATTTGCCCTTCGAACCGCCGCCGGAGAACACCAGCGACCTGGCGCGTACACCGGAAAATCGGGCGATCATATCCAGATTACACGCCGATACGATGGCGGCGTTTTCTTCTAACGCGCGGAATAGCACCGGTTTGTTGCATTTTTCCGGGTCGATGGACAGATTGATGAACGACGGGGCGGCGTGATACCAGTTCTTGAAATGCATCGCATCCGAGAATACCGGCGTGACGCCCCAGGCCCCCACAGGCACGCGGGCGGCCATGTCTTCCAGCAAGCTGTAAGCATCCACGCCAAGACGCTGCGCCATGGTTTTCTCTTCGGTACAGAATGCGTCACGGAACCAGCGCATGGTCAGTCCGGTAAAGAAACTGATGGATTCGGCCTGTGCCATACCGGGGATGACGTGCGGATTGACGCGGATATTCATTTCGGGGTCGGTGACCGCTTCCGGCAGGTTGACGATTTGCTGCCAGAATGTGCCGCCAAGGACGGCGGTCTGGCCGGGACGCACCAGACCCAGGCCGAGCGTGCCAAGTTGCGCGTCGCCGCCACCCATGCCGACCGGCGTTCCGGCTTTCAGTCCACAGGCATCGGCCGCGCTGGCCGTGACATAACCGAGGCGTGTACCCGTTTCAGCCACCGGAGAAAGTATATCGGCGCGCAGCCCTGCCATATCCAGCAACTCAGGTCGCCAGTTGCGGGTGGCTAAATCCAGCATGCCGGTGGTACCGGCGTTGGACGGATCCACCGCCAGTTCGCCGCTGAGCATGTAGGCCAGCCAGTCGCTGATCATGGTAATAGTGGCAGCCTGACGGTAAATATCGGGGCGGTGATGGGCCAGCCATAACAGGCGCGGCATGGCGCTGAGGGCCAGTGTCTGACCGGAGCATTCATAGACTTCGCGTTCAAATTCGAAATCGTGGATCTCTTTTAATTCGGAAACTTCACGGCTGGCGCGGGCATCGACGTTGGCGCAGGCCCAGACAGGTTCGCCGGATTTGTCGTACAGCACGATCCCTTCGCGCATGGAACAGGCCGCCACTGCGCGGATCGCAGAAGCGGGGAGATGTGCTTCCTGCAATGCCTGACGAATACACTGACAGGCCAGTTGCCAGTTTTTTTGCAGATCAAATTCCATTGAACCGGGCACATCCGGCACCGCCAGATGGATCCATTCGGCCTGTCCGGCGGCTATCTGCTCGCCTTCGAGATTGAAAATCACCGCGCGGATACTGCCGGTACCAGCATCCAGCGCCATCAGATAGTTGCGATCGTGGTCAGAGTTCAGGGTAGAGGTCATCACAATGTTCTCTCGTGCCAGTTTATCGGGCACCGTATACCTGACCGCCACGCCCCTTACACCCTGCGGGTCAGTCGAGCAGCGCCAGCATGGCTCTTGCTGTGCTCTCTTCAGTTACCAGTGCATTAATTCGTCTGCCTTTCAGCGCCGCGACGATGGCTTCAGCTTTCTCGACCCCACCTGCGACGCCTAACACGGTCGGAATGCTGGCCAGTTCGTCCGGCGCGACGGCAATCAGCTCATCGTGGATTGCCATGTTTTCTGCCAGCTCGCCGTTGCGCTGCATAAAGAAACCGAGAATGTCGCCGACTGCGCCTTTACGGCCAAACAGCAGCTGCTCACCTTCGCTGATATAACCGGAACGCAAAATAGTCGCGTCCTGTTTCTGGTTCAGCGAGCCAATGCCGACGACCGCAATATCTGCCGCGCAGGCGGCCAGCATGACATCGTGTACATTACGTTCCTGACGGAAAATAGCCGCTACGCTGGCTGATGACGCCCGCAGCGGAGCCGGAATAATGCTCACTCCGCAGGCTGCATCAAGCTGACCAATCCCGGTCATATAGGGCCCGACGCCGCCGGAAAGCGTGACCATGCGGATTTGTTGTGAGGAGATGAATCCGCTCAGATGTTGCAACGTACTCATCGCCGTTTCGCCAAAACCCACAGCCAGCAGTTGTTCCGGCCTGAGCAATGTCATCAGCATGTGTGCTGCGCCGACCCCCAGCCGTGTGCTCAGCGAGCCGTCGGCCAGTTGTGGCAGCACGCGGATCTGCTGTAAACCAAAGCGTTCGAGCAGGGTATTTTCCAGCGTCAAACAGCCCTCAAAACGCGAGTTAATTTGTACGCGGATCACTCCTGACTGCCGGCCTTTTTCCAGCAGGCGTGACACTTTCAGCCGCGTCAAACCAAGCCGTTCACCAATTTCATTCTGGGTCAGGCCGTCGTGGTAATAGAACCACGCGGTGCGCGCCAGCAGTTCCTCTTCGCCCATGCTGAATTCCGGATGGTTAGTCAAATCGGAAAGCGTTGTCTTCTCATTCATAGTGAACACTTATCAAAATGTAGATCAATTGTTCGTTAACAAAATGTTGTTAACTGTGATGTGTTTTGCAAATTTCAAATGATTACTGCCTGAATCATAACGCAGAGTATATGAGTTGAACAAACTGTGATCAGCACAAAAGTTTTCCCTGCCACCTCGGTCTAGTTTTATGAACAATGTTAAATTATAAATACATTTGTTCAATTAATGTATCAAGCCAGAGGCCGGTGTATGCAGAGCAGCAAACAGTTATCAGCAGACCTGCAAACCACGAACCTGCTGTTGCAGGTCAGCGGTGTCAGTAAAAGCTTTTCCGGCGTGGCAGTGCTGAAAGACATCGATTTCAGCCTGCAAGGCGGAGAAGTCCACGCGCTGCTTGGCGGCAATGGAGCGGGTAAATCGACACTGATGAAAATCATTGCCGGTGTCGAAATAGCCGACAGTGGCACGTTACTGCTCGGCGGCGAGCCTTTACTGGCGCAGTCACCAGCAAAAGCGCATCAGGCGGGGATTTATCTGGTACCGCAGGAGCCGATGCTGTTTCCCAGCCTGACCGTGCGCGAAAACATCCTGTTCCGCCTGCCTGCACATCAGGCCGGCGAAAAAAAATTGCAGCAAACGCTGGCTGATCTGGGGTGCAATTTACCGCTGGGTGCCCTTGCCGGAACCCTGGAAGTGGCCGATCAGCAACTGGTGGAAATCCTGCGCGGGCTGATGCGCGATGCGCGGCTGTTGATCCTTGATGAACCAACCGCCTCGCTGACACCGGCGGAATCCGCCCGCCTGTTTACACAAGTCCGTCATCTCACCGGGCAGGGCGTCGGGGTGGTATTCATCTCGCACAAACTGCCGGAAATACGTGCGATTGCCGACCGGGTCAGTGTGATGCGTGATGGCAAAATTGCGCTCAGCGGCAGGCTCGCCGAACTGGATAACGATGCGCTGATCCGCGCTATCACCCCGCATTCCCAGGACACCGCGCTGCCCGCAGAACAAAAGTTGTGGCTGGATTTACCCGGCACACGGCGTAACCCGGCAGGCGGCGAACCGGTCTTGCAGGTACAAAACCTGACCGGTGAGGGCTTTATTAATATTTCATTCAGCGCCCGCGCCGGGGAAATCGTCGGGCTGGCAGGCGTGGTGGGGGCAGGGCGCACCGAACTGGCAGAAACCCTGTATGGCCTGCGCGACGCCCGACGTGGTCAGGTGCTTTTGCAGCAACAAGACATCAGCGGCCTGACGACCTTACAGCGGCTGAAAAAAGGGCTGGTGTATTTGCCGGAAGACCGGCAGGCATCCGGCCTGTATCTCGACGCGCCGCTGAGCTGGAACACCACCTCACTCACCTTCAACCGTCAGGGCTGGTGGCTGAACATCAAACGCGAAGCGGCGGTGCTCGAACGCTATCACCGTGCGCTCGGCATTCAATACCGCGACGGGTCACAAACTGCCCGCACACTTTCCGGCGGTAATCAGCAAAAACTGTTGATCGCCAAATGCCTTGAGGCACAGCCCGCGGTGCTGATTGTCGATGAACCTACGCGCGGCGTGGATGTGTCCGCGCGTGCTGACATTTACCAGTTGCTGCGCGAAGTGGTGCAACAGAACGTGGCGGTGATCCTGATTTCATCTGATCTGGATGAAATTGAAGGACTGGCGGATCGGGTATTCGTTATGCATCAGGGGGAAATGAGCGGCGAATTGCAGGGCAGCGACATCAACGTCAGCAACATTATGCATATCGCATTTGGTAATCATGCCAAAACCCCCGCCACCGGAGGAACCTCATGCTAAAGCGGATACAAAACAATCGTGAACTGACCGCGCTGATGGCGATTATTGCGCTGTTTGCCTTGCTCGGTGCGATGGACCGGCAGTCGTTCAGCTTTCAGACACTGAGCATGATTTTTGGCAGCGCGCAGATCCTGATGTTGCTGGCGATGGGGGCCACCGTGGTGATGCTGACCCGCAACATCGACGTGTCGGTCGGTTCCGTTACCGGCCTGTGCGCCGTGACGCTGGGGGTTTTGCTCAACGGCGGCATGAACCTGCCGCTGGCCTGTCTGCTGACTCTCGGCACCGGTTTACTGGCCGGAATATTTAACGGTGTACTGGTCGCCTGGCTGCGTATTCCGGCGATTGTCGCCACGCTCGGTACGCTGGGGTTATACCGCGGGCTGATGCTGCTGATGACTGGCGGCAAATGGATTGAAGGCTTACCGGCCGGGCTGAAATCTCTGTCAGAACCGGTTTTCCTCAATGTCTCCCCGCTCGGCTGGCTGGTGATTGTCTTGCTGGCTGCGATGTTCTGGATGCTGGGTCGCACGGCGTTTGGCCGCAGTTTCTACGCTGTCGGCGACAACTTACAGGGTGCCAGACAACTTGGCGTGGCCGTCAACCGGGTACGCATTCTGGCATTTGGCATTAACGGCATGATGGCCGCCATTGCCGGAATTGTCTTCGCTTCACAAATCGGCTTCGTGCCGAATCAGACCGGCAGCGGGCTGGAGATGAAAGCCATCGCCGCCTGCGTGCTGGGCGGCATCAGCCTGCTCGGCGGTACCGGCTCCATTCTCGGTGCGGTGCTCGGCGCGTATTTCCTGACCCAAATTGACAGCGTGCTGGTGTTGTTACGCCTTCCGGCGTGGTGGAACGATTTTATCGCCGGGCTGGTGCTGCTGGCGGTGCTGGTATTTGACGGCAGATTGCGGCAGGCGCTGGAGAAAAACTTGCGGCGGCAGAAGTATTCACGCTTTCTGGCGGCCACGCCACCGCCTCAGAAGAAACCCGTTGAACGCAAATCTCAGCAACCGAAAAATACAAGCCGCCGGCTAAGTACCGGCAAAAAGAGCGGGGTAGTGTGATGAACAAACTCCAACAATATGGCTGGGAAATCGCGCTGCTGGCGTTGCTGGTCATCGAAATCTTACTGTTCGGTTTCGCCAATCCGCGCATGCTGGACGCCAGTACGCTGCTGTTCAGCACCAGTGATTTCATCACCATCGGGATTGTGGCGTTGCCACTGACACTGGTGATTGTCAGCGGCGGTATCGACATTTCCTTTGGTTCCACCATCGGACTGTGCGCCATCGCGCTCGGTGTACTGTGTCAGGCCGGTGTGCCGCTGGCACTGGCCATTATGCTTACGCTGGCACTGGGTGCGGCCTGTGGTTTGCTCAATGCGGCGCTGATTCTTTATACCGGCGTGAATCCGCTGGTCATCACGCTGGGGACGCTCTACCTGTTCGGCGGCAGCGCCTTACTGCTTTCCGGGCTGGCGGGCGCGACGGGTTTTGAGGGTATCGGTAATTTCCCCGATGCGTTCACCAACTTTGCCAATCAGATTGTGCTGGGCCTGCCCATGCCGCTGGTGATCTTCCTGCTGGAGACACTGTTTTTCTGGCTGCTGATGCACCGCAGTCGCACCGGTCGCAACGTCTTCCTCATCGGTCAGAATGCCCGAGTGGCGCGTTATGGCGCATTGCCGGTCAGCCGCACGGTGTTTGCTCTCTACGGCATGACCGGGCTGGCGTCGGCCGTGGCCGCCATTCTGATGACTTCGTATTTCGGCTCGGCGCGTTCTGATCTCGGTAATGCGCTGCTGATGCCCGCTATCACCGCGGTCGTGCTGGGCGGTGCCAATATCTACGGCGGTTCAGGTTCCATTCTCGGCACAGCGCTGGCGACACTGCTGATCGGGTATCTCCAGCAGGGTTTGCAGATGGTTGGCGTCTCCAGTCAGGTTTCCAGTGCGCTGTCCGGCGCGCTGCTGATCCTGGTGGTGATTGGCCGCTCTGCCAGCCTCAACCGTGGTCTTATCCGCAGTGTTTTCCAGCGCTATCGCCGGCGCGGGTCTGCGCCTTCTCCTTCCTTGACGTCTTCTCAATAAGCCGGGGTTAATGATGAAAGCCAACACAATGAAAATCTTGTTAATTGCCAGTGCCGTGAGCCTCGCGTGTCTGAGCGTACAGGCGGCTGAACGTATCGCCTTTATCCCAAAACTGGTGGGCGTCGGTTATTTCACCAGCGGCGGCAACGGCGCAATGGCCGCCGGTAAAGCGCTGGGCGCGGACGTGACCTACGACGGTCCGACCGAGCCGAGCGTTTCCGGTCAGGTGCAGATGATCAACAACTTTGTCAATCAGGGATACAACGCGATTGTGGTGGCGGCGGTATCACCCGACGGCCTGTGTCCGGCGCTTAAACGCGCGATGCAACGCGGCGTGAAAGTGCTGACCTGGGATTCCGATACCAAACCGGAATGCCGCTCGATTTACATCAATCAGGGCACACCACAACAACTGGGTTCGATGCTGGTTGAGATGACCTCCAGCCAGGTGAAAAAAGAGAAAGCGAAAGTGGCGTTCTTCTATTCCAGCCCGACAGTGACGGATCAGAATCAGTGGGTGAAAGAGGCGAAAGCCAAAATCGCCAAAGAGCACCCGGGCTGGGAAATCGTGACCACGCAATACGGTTATAACGATGCCACTAAATCCCTGCAAACCGCCGAAGGGATCCTGAAATCTTATGGCGATCTGGATGCGATTATTGCCCCTGATGCCAACGCATTACCGGCAGCGGCTCAGGCGGCGGAAAACCTCAAACGTACCAACGTGACCATCGTCGGTTTCAGTACGCCAAACGTCATGCGCCCGTATGTCGAACGCGGCACGGTGAAACAGTTCGGTCTGTGGGACGTGGTCAGCCAGGGCAAAATTTCGGTTTACGTCGCCGATCAGTTATTGAAAAAAGGCGCGCTTAACGTGGGTGACAAACTGGATGTGCCGGACGTCGGAACGGTGGAAGTGGTGCCGAACAGCGTGCAGGGCTACCAGTATGAGGCCAAAGGTAACGGCATCGTTTTACTGCCGGAACGCGTGGTCTTTACCAAAGACAACATCGGCAAATACGACTTCTGATCAGTAAGGAGAAAAGAAAATGGCAGATCTGGACGATATCAGAGACGGCAAAAATTTCGGCATCGGCACGCCGCAGGATAATCACGCGTTCTTCCTCAAGGGCAGCGGTCAGCTTGACTGGGGAATGCAGTCGCGGCTGGCGCGGATTTTCAATCCGCAGTCTGGCCGGACGGTGATGCTGGCGTTTGACCACGGTTATTTTCAGGGGCCGACGACCGGCCTTGAACGCATCGACATCAACATTGCGCCTTTGTTTTCGCATACTGACGTGCTGATGTGTACCCGTGGCGTGCTGCGCAGCGTGGTGCCTGCGGCGGTGAACAAACCGGTGGTAATGAGGGCTTCCGGTGGTAACTCGATCCTGACTGAACTCTCTAACGAAACGGTGGCGGTGGCGATTGAAGATGCGCTGCGCCTGAATGTCGCCGCGATGGCAGCGCAGGTGTATATCGGCAGTGAATACGAACATCAGTCGATCAAAAACATTATTCAACTGGTCGATCAGGGGATGCGTTACGGCATGCCGACCATGGCGGTGACCGGCGTCGGCAAAGACATGGCGCGGGATCAGCGTTACTTCTCGCTGGCAACCCGCATTGCCGCTGAAATGGGCGCGAACATTATCAAAACCTACTATGTCGATGAAGGTTTCGAACGCGTCGCGGCGGGATGTCCGGTGCCGATAGTGATTGCCGGCGGCAAAAAATTGCCGGAACGCGAGGCGCTGGAAATGTGCTTCAAAGCCATCGATCAGGGCGCATCCGGTGTGGACATGGGGCGCAACATCTTCCAGTCCGAATCGCCGGTTGCCATGCTGAAAGCGGTGAAAGCGGTGGTGCATGAAAACGCCAGCGTGGCGCATGCTTATGAACTGTTCCTGAGTGAAAAGGGGTGAATCATGGAAGTGACACTGGTCGAAATTAATGTTCAGCCGGAAAAGGTGGATGAGTTCCTGGCGGTATTTCACGCTAACCATTTGGGCGCGGTGAAGGAACCGGGAAATCTCAGATTTGATGTGTTGCAGGACGAGGCGGTACCGACGCGCTTCTTTATCTACGAAGCCTATCAGGATAACGACGCTGTGCTGGCACACAAGAAAACACCGCACTATTTGAAATGCGTCGAGGCGCTGGAGGGGATTATGTCGGAGCCGAGGAAGAAGACGGTGTTTAAAGGGGTATATCCGTAAGGTAAAAACGGGTTTGCTCCACCTTTAGTGAGGACCATAGCGGAGCATTATTAGTTTTGGCTCCTCCCCCTGCGAAGGGGGAGGCTGGGAGGGGGTTTTAGGGGCTAACACTTAGTCAAAGCTGACTTTAACTGTCTGATTTTTCTTTAATACCCCACCCCAACCCTCCCCTTCGCAGGGGAGGGAGCAGTCTTGTATTACATCAACCCCTCAAGCCTCACATATAACTCCCTGAACACTTCACGCCGCTCCGCATACGCAGTATGCCGTTCTGCGTCCGGCTGATGTACTTGCTCAAGTGGCAGTTCCGGCAGGAACCGCTCCAGCGGTTGCCCCGGATTCATGGCGATTTGTGCTAAACGTGCAGCACCGAGCGCCGGGCCGACATCGCCGCCGGTGCGGTATTCCAGCGTTTTACCGCTGATGTCGGCCAGCATTTTCCGCCAGTAAGGGCTGCGGGCGCCGCCGCCAATCAGCGTGATGCTGTGCGGTTTCAGACCGGTTGCGTGCAGCACGTCCATTCCGTCTGCCAGAGCAAACCCCACACCTTCAAGTACGGCGCGGGCGATATCAGCCGGGCCATGCTGATGGGTCAGGCCGAACAATACACCTTTGGCATTCGGGTTATTATGCGGGGTGCGTTCGCCGGAGAGATACGGCAGGAACCAGACCGGTGAATCTGCAGGCGGGGTCTTTTCTGCCAGACTGATCAGTTCGCCAACCGATGCGGTGCCGGTCAGTTTTGCAGCCCAGTCCAGACAAGAGGCGGCGCTGAGCATGACGGACATCAGATGCCAGGTGTCAGGCAGGGCATGGCAGAAGCTGTGTACCGCCTGTTGCGGATTACTCAGAAAACCGTCGCTTACCGCGAAATACACGCCGGACGTACCCAGAGATAGCATCGCTTGTCCGGTTTTATACAACCCGACACCGACGGCCCCGGCGGCATTATCACCGCCACCGGCAATCACCGGCACGGAATCCATGTTCCAGCGTGAGGCGAGTTCCGGCAACAGGTGTCCGGTAATCTGATTACCTTCGAAAAGCGCGGGCATCTGCTGGCGTGTCAGGCCGGTGGCATGCAGTAATTCGTCATTCCAGTCGCGCTTAGCGACATCCAGCCACAGGGTGCCAGCGGCATCAGACATATCGCTGGCGAACACGCCGGTCATCAGCCAGCGCAGATAATCTTTGGGCAGCAGAACCTTGTCTGTTTTGGCAAACACATCCGGTTCGTTTTCGCGTAGCCAGAGCAACTTCGGTGCAGTAAAACCAGGCATCATCAGGTTGCCGGTGATCTGCCGGGAATTCGGGACGTCCGTTTCCAGTTGCTGACACTGGCTGAAGCTCCGACCATCGTTCCACAAAATGGCCGGACGTAATACCTGCTGCTGTGCGTCCAGCACGGTGGCGCCATGCATCTGACCCGTCAGGCCAATCGCTTTTACGCCCTGCAGAGAGTGTTGTTGTGACAGTACGCAAACCGCACGGTCTGTTGCATCCCACCAGTCGGCAGGATTTTGCTCAGACCACAACGGATGCGGGCGGGAAAGGGTTAACGCCTCACTGTGGCTGGCGACCACCCGACCTTCTTCGCTGAGTAAAATGGCTTTCACGCCAGATGTGCCAAGATCTATTCCGAGATACATAGTTTTCCCTTATCTGTTAACCCGAATCTGTAACGATTAACGCCCTGCAATTCCGCGCGCAGCGGGCAGGGCGTCAACTTATTTTAGCCGGTTAACCAAACAGATAGCGGTTAACCAGATTCTCCAGACGCTCCTGCTGACCGCTCTGGTGCTGAGGGGACAGCGCGTTGTGTTGCGCATAGTTGCTCAGGGATTCCAGTGACATTTTGCCTTGCAGGATCTGCTGGCCCAATTCTGTGTTCCAGCCAGCGTAACGTTGGGCAACATGCTTATCCAGTTCACGGCTTTCAATCATACGGGCTGCCACTTTCAGCGCCAGCGCCATGGTGTCCATTCCACCGATATGGCCGTAGAACAGGTCATATTTATCGGTGCTCTGGCGACGAACTTTTGAGTCAAAGTTCAGGCCTCCGGTGGTGAAACCGCCCGCTTTGATGATTTCATACATCACCAACGCATTTTCTTCCACGCTGTTCGGGAACTGATCGGTGTCCCAGCCACACTGCGGGTCGCCACGGTTTGCATCGACGGAACCGAAGATACCCAGAGCAATTGCGTTAGCAATTTCATGGTGAAATGAGTGACCCGCCAGCGTGGCGTGGTTGGCCTCGATATTCACTTTGATCTCTTTTTCCAGGCCAAACTGTTTCAGGAAGCCATAGACGGAAGCGACATCATAATCATATTGATGCTTGGTCGGTTCCTGCGGTTTAGGTTCGATCAGCAGGGTGCCCTGGAAGCCAATTTTGTGTTTGTGCTCAACGACCATCTGCATGAAGCGACCCAGTTGTTCGCGTTCCTGACGAAGATCCGTATTGAGCAGGGTTTCGTAGCCTTCACGGCCGCCCCACAGCACGTAATTTTCGCCCCCCAGTTGTTTGGTGGCATTCATGGCGTGCACAACCTGCGTTGCGGCCCAGGTATAAATTTCTGGATTAGGATTGGTCGCCGCGCCTGCGCCGTAACGTGGATTGGTGAAGCAGTTAGCTGTACCCCACAACAATTTTACACCGCTGGCTTCCTGCTTTTGCGCCAGTACATCAGTCATGATGGCAAAATTATTGACGTATTCTTTAATTGATGCCCCTTCCGGCGATACGTCAACGTCATGGAAGCAATAGTAAGGCACGTTCAGCTTCTGGAAGAATTCGAAAGCGACATCCGCTTTACTTTTAGCCAGCTCCAGCGCGTCACCGGGATGTTGCCACGGGCGGTCAAAGGCGCCCACACCGAACATGTCATTACCATTCCAGCAGAAGGTGTGCCAGTAACAAGCCGCGAAACGCAGATGCTCAGCCATCGTTTTGCCGAGGATCACTTCTTCAGGGTTGTAATGACGGAATGCCAGCGGATTAGTGCTGTTAGCACCTTCGTAGCGAACTGCGTCGAGCTTGTCGAAATATGCGTGCATTGATAACTCCTTGAAAACGGGCCCAGCGGGACTGGGAGGCTGAGGCTCTATCTTCGGAGTTGACGTGACATCCCACAATTACGTTATTTCACACTCAATTTAATAGAATTATTAAGTGTGCGGCAGATCGCATAAATAACCTTTTTTCTTGTCGTTTTTATCCGTCTTCCACGATATCTCGATAATAAAAGTATCTGGCTTGTGCATATTACAATCAAACTATGATCCCCATCATAATTCCTAAAATAAACAAAAAATCGTAATGCAGTGATTAAAATCTGCAATTGCCGATTAATTACCCAGCGACAACAATCCTTGTGTCATTGCTGTACGCACTTCTCTGTATCTGCCTCTACTTATTCTTATAAAAGGTCTGACATGATGAAAATGAATAAAGTAATTCTTTCTGCCTGTGCCGCATTAGTGCTTTTTAGCCAGTCAGGGTTAGCGAAAGAAATTAAAATTGGTATGGCTATTGATGACTTACGTTTAGAGCGCTGGCAAAAAGACCGTGATATTTTTGTGGCTAAAGCCAAAACGCTGGGTGCGGATGTTTTTGTGCAATCCGCAAACGGCAATGAAGAAACACAAATGGCGCAGATTGAAAATATGATCAACCGTGGCGTCGATGTGCTGGTCATCATCCCGTATAACGGCGAAGTGCTCAGCAACGTGATCGCCGAAGCGAAGCAGGAAGGCATCAAGGTGCTGGCCTATGACCGCATGATTAACAACGCGGACATTGATTTTTATATCTCTTTCGACAATGAAAAGGTCGGGGAGCTGCAGGCACAAAGCCTGGTTGAGCGTGTGCCGCAGGGGAATTATTTCCTGATGGGCGGCTCGCCGGTGGATAACAACGCTAAGCTGTTCCGCGCAGGACAAATGAAAGTGCTGAACCCGCTGATCAAAGACGGGAAGATTAAAGTTGTGGGAGATCAGTGGGCCGATGGCTGGTTGCCGGAAAACGCCCTGAAAATTATGGAAAATGCCCTGACGGCCAACAACAATAAAATTGATGCCGTGGTGGCGTCTAACGATGCGACGGCCGGTGGTGCAGTACAGGCTCTGTCAGCGCAAGGGCTGGCAGGGAAAGTGGCGATCTCGGGTCAGGATGCCGATCTCGCGGCGATCAAACGTATCGAAGCCGGTACTCAAACCATGACCGTTTATAAACCGATTACCAAACTGGCCAATGACGCTGCCGAAATCGCGGTGCAGTTAGGCAAAGGGGAAACCCCGAAATCCAATGCCACATTAAATAATGGCAAAAAAGACGTGCCGTCTTATTTATTAACACCGATCCCGGTGGATAAAAATAATATTGAAAGCACCGTGGTGGCCGACGGATTCCACAAAAAATCAGACCTTTAATTTTTCAATATTTTCTATAGAAACAACACTTCCCCCCGGAAGTGTTGTTTCTGCTGGAGGTGAAAGTGCCAGAACAATATGAAAAATTACCGTTGCTGGATATGCGCAATATCACCAAGCGGTTTGGTGCAGTAAAAGCCGTTGATAATATTAGTCTGACGTTATCTGCGGGTGAAGTGCTATCGCTGTGTGGCGAAAATGGATCGGGTAAATCCACGTTAATGAAAGTGTTGTGCGGTATTTATCCGCAAGGAACGTTTGAAGGTGAAATTTATTTTTCAGGAGAACGTCTTACTGCGAAAGGTATCCGTGATACCGAGCAAAAAGGGATCGCCATTATTCATCAGGAACTTGCGCTGGTTAAGCAACTGAGTGTGCTGGAAAACATGTTTCTGGGTAATGAATGGGGCAGTTATGGGCTGCTGGATACCGACAAAATGTATCTGCGTTGTCAGCGCATGCTGGCGCAGGTCAAACTCAATATTGATCCGCATACGCTGGTCGGGGAACTGGGGCTCGGGCAGCGGCAACTGGTTGAAATTGCCAAAGCGCTGAACAAGCAGGTCCGTTTGCTGGTGCTGGACGAACCGACGGCATCATTGACCGAAAGTGAAACCGCGATTTTGCTCGATATCATTCGTGACCTGCGCCATCACGACATCGCCTGTATTTATATTTCCCACAAACTCAATGAAGTCAAAGCCATATCGGACAAACTGTGCGTGATCCGCGATGGTCGTCATATCGCCACCTGCAATGCCGCCGGAACGTCGGAGAAAGAAATTATCGCCATGATGGTGGGGCGTGAACTGACGGAACTCTTTCCGCCGCGTGAACGCCAGATCGGTAAGGAAATATTAAGGGTGGAAAATCTTACTGCCTGGCATCCGGTTAACCGGCATATCAAACGGGTGGATAACGCCGGTTTTACGTTGCGTGAGGGCGAGGTGCTGGGTGTCGCCGGACTGGTGGGGGCCGGAAGAACCGAAATGATGGAGTGTTTATTTGGTGTTTATCCGGGACGCTGGTCTGGCGATATCTGGCTGCAAGGCGAGAAAGTGCAGATCACCGATTGCCGCGATGCCATGCGGCGCGGGCTGGCGATGGTGCCTGAAGACCGTAAACGTGACGGCATCGTGCCGGTTATGGCCGTTGGCAGCAACATTACACTGGCGGCGTTAAGCCAGTTCAGCGCTGGCGGTGTTCTGCGCGAAGCCGAAGAACAGCACAGCATCAGTGAGTCAGTGAAACAACTCAAAATCAAAACCTCTTCTCCCGAACTGGCTATCGGGCGTCTCAGCGGTGGCAATCAGCAAAAAGCCATTCTGGCACGGTGCCTGCTGCTAAAACCTAAAATCCTCATTCTTGATGAACCGACGCGCGGGATCGACGTCGGGGCAAAACATGAAATCTACAAACTGATCGGCCAGCTGGCGGCGCAGGGCATGGCAATTATCGTCATCTCATCAGAGTTACCCGAAGTGCTGGGACTCAGCGACCGCGTGGTAGTCATGCATCTCGGACAGGTCAAAGCCTGTCTGGATAACAATAATTTAAGTCAGGAACAGGTCATGGAAGCCGCATTGAGGAGTGAATCTTATGTCTAAATTTCCCCAACCAGGAACCCCGTCTGCGCCTGCAACTCAGGGTGGGGCCGACGCGTTATTTTCGATGCAGAAACTGAAGAGTATTAACCTGCAGGTGTTCGTCATGCTGGCGGCCATTGCGGTGATTATTGTCTTCTTTAGCGTCACCACTGACGGCGCGTATATCAGCGCACGTAACGTGTCCAACCTGCTGCGTCAGACCGCCATCACCGGCATTCTGGCTGTAGGCATGGTCTTTGTGATCATCTCAGCGGAGATCGACTTGTCCGTCGGTTCCATGATGGGGTTACTGGGTGGAGCGGCGGCGATTTTCGATGTCTGGCTCGGCTGGCCTTTGCCGCTCACCATTGTGGTGACCCTGGCATTAGGGCTGCTGTTGGGCGCATGGAATGGCTGGTGGGTAGCATATCGTAAAGTCCCGTCATTCATTGTCACACTGGCCGGAATGCTGGCGTTTCGCGGCATCCTGATTGGTATCACCAGCGGCACCACGGTATCACCGACGACACCTGCAATGTCGTTAATAGGTCAGAGTTATCTGCCGGATTCTTTCGGTTTTGGTATTGGTGCGATTGCGCTGGCCCTGTTTATTGGCTGGCAGTGGCGCAGGCGCAAACAGCGGGCGGTGCTGGGTTTGCCGCTGACCGCAGCAAAAAGTGATGTGACCCGCCAGGCACTCACTGCGGTTATCGCGCTGGGCGCTATTTACCTGCTCAACGATTATCGCGGCGTGCCGACGCCGGTGTTGATTCTGATGGCGCTGATGTTGGGTGGCATGTTTATGGCCTCCCGCACCGCATTTGGCCGTCGTATTTACGCTATTGGCGGCAACATTGAAGCGGCGCGGTTATCCGGTGTTAATGTCGAGCGCAGCAAGCTGGCGGTGTTTGCGATAAACGGTCTGATGGTAGCGATTGCCGGTTTGATCCTCAGTTCGCGGTTGGGGGCAGGTTCGCCTTCGGCGGGGAATATCGCGGAACTGGATGCCATTGCAGCCTGCGTTATTGGCGGAACGAGCCTGGCGGGTGGTGTCGGCAGCGTAGCCGGTGCGGTTATGGGGGCTTTCATTATGGCTTCGCTGGATAACGGCATGAGCATGCTGGATGTACCAACGTTCTGGCAGTACATCGTTAAAGGCGGGATTTTACTGCTGGCGGTCTGGATGGATTCGGCGACCAAACGACGTGCATAAAGTCAGCAGAGATGGCAGTGATGACGGGCGGTCACTTAGGAAAGTCTGAGCAACCTCACAAATTCACTAAGCTAAATCTACGTAAGCCATGGCGTTGTGCTATTGACCAACCCAATCAGCCTCATTCATGAGTACAAATGAATGAGGCTTTAGTCTATGAGAAAACCGGTGAGAGACAGGCATGTTTGAAAAACGTTATCGGATCACGTTGTTATTTAACGCCAACAAAGTCTATGACCGTCAGGTCGTCGAAGGCGTGGGTGAATACCTTCAGGCCTCACAAAGCGACTGGGATATCTTCATTGAGGAGGATTTCCGCTGTCGCATAGACAACATTAAAGACTGGCTTGGTGATGGTGTGATCGCCGATTTTGATGACCGTGAAATTGAAACGTTGCTTGAAGGTCTCAATGTGCCGATTGTCGGGGTGGGCGGGTCTTATCATCAGGAAGAAGATTATCCGCCGGTGCATTATATCGCTACCGACAACTACGCACTGGTTGAAGCGGCCTTTATGCACCTGAAAGAGAAGGGGATTAACCGCTTCGCGTTTTACGGTTTGCCTGATGCCGGGGGAAAGCGCTGGGCGCAGGAACGCGAGCACGCGTTCAGAAAACTGGTGTCTGCTGAACAGTATCAGGGTGTGGTCTATCAGGGGATGGAAACCGCACCGGAAAACTGGCAACACGCTCAGAACCGGCTGGCGGACTGGATCCAGACACTGCCGCAGCAAACTGGCATTATTGCGGTTACCGACGCCCGCGCACGTCATCTGTTACAGGTGTGCGAGCATCTGAATATTCCTGTACCAGAAAAGCTTAGCGTCATTGGTATCGATAATGAGGAACTGACGCGCTACCTGTCGCGTGTTGCCTTGTCATCCGTGGTACAGGGCACGCGCCAGATGGGCTATCGCGCCGCGAAACTTCTGCATCAGTTGCTGGATCAGCGTGATTTACCGTTACAGCGTATTCTGGTGCCGCCGGTAAAAGTGGTAGAACGCCGCTCAACGGATTTCCGATCACTGCGTGATCCGGCCGTCATTCAGGCGATGCATTACATCCGTTACCATGCCTGCAAAGGGATTAAGGTTGAACAGGTTCTCGATGCCATCGGCATGTCGCGTTCTAATCTTGAGAAACGGTTTAAGGATGAAACCGGACAGACGATTCACGGCGTGATCCACGAAGAAAAACTCGACCGCGCCCGCAACCTGCTGGCCGCTACCTCGATTTCCATCAATGAGATCTCGCAGATGTGCGGATATCCGTCGCTGCAATATTTCTATTCGGTATTCAAAAAAGGCTATGAAATGACCCCTAAAGAGTACCGCAGCATTCATGGCGATAGCGTGTATCAGGATGTCTGAAAGCCGCATAAAAAAATGCCCCGTTCAGTGACGAACGGGGCATGAATACATTGATACCAGAGAATAAATTACAGTGTTATCACCACCGGACCTGCACCGGCAGCCGGGGTCAGCAATATCCCCAGCGCCCCTTCTTTCTGCGCAGCACCGCTCACTTCCCTGACCGATTTCTGATTGCGCAGGCACAGTGTCCAGCCTGATGCCTGGCCTTCCCGGGTTACTGTAATTACGCCATCCCGCCGTTCGGCTTTCAGGATGAAGACGGTTCTCCCGCTCAGATCGGTGATCACGCTTTCTGCCACCGCGCCGTCTTCCAGCTCGAACAGATGGAATTCAGGCTGCTGGCTGTAATCATAATCCGGCTTCTGATTATTACTGCCAAGCGCCAGCAAGGTATTCGGACGAACATATAACGGCAGGCTGTCGAAGCCATGCTGCTGACGATGCCAGCGCGAACCTTCGGCCACGTCGTTGCTCAGAAGGTGCGTCCAGCGGCCTTCTGGCAGATAGAAATTGACATCGCCTTCTTCGCTGAAAACGGGGGCGACCAGCAGATCATCACCAAGCATATATTGGCGGTCAAGATAATCGCATGCCGGATCGTCAGGGAACTCCAGCACCATGGCGCGCATCACCGGTGTTCCGTGGCTGGCAGCCTGGGCTGAAGCGGGGTAGAGATACGGCATCAGGCGGCATTTTAGCTGCGTGAACTGGCGCACCACATCGCAGGCTTCATCGTCATACACCCACGGCACCCGATAGGATTTGCTGCCATGCAGGCGGCTGTGGCTTGAGAGCAGGCCGAACGCGCACCAGCGTTTGTAGATGTGCGCCGGTGCAGTATTTTCGAAACCGCCAATGTCGTGGCTCCAGAAACCAAAGCCGGATAATCCGATGGATAACCCGCCACGCAGGCTTTCAGCCATCGACTCGTAAGTGGCGTAGCAGTCACCGCCCCAGTGAACCGGGAATTGCTGCGCCCCCACCGAGGCGGAACGGGCGAACAGCACGGCTTCGTCTGCGCCGAGTTTATCCTGCAACGTTTCGTATACCAGTTTGTTGTACACAAACGCGTAATGATTATGCATTTTTTGCGGGTCACTGCCGTCGTGCCAGACGACGTCGGTTGGGATACGTTCGCCGAAGTCGGTTTTGAAGCAATCGACGCCCATATCCACCAGACGTTTCAGATGGCCCGCGTACCATTCAGCGGCCTGCGGATGAGTGAAATCCACGATGCCCATACCAGCCTGCCATTTATCCCACTGCCAGACACGGCCGTCAGGGCGTTTGAGCAGATAACCTTTTTCTTTACCTTCACGGAAAAGCGGTGATTTCTGGCCGATGTACGGGTTGATCCACACACAAATTTTCAGGCCGCGCGCTTTCAGGCGCTGCAACATACCCTGAGGATCAGGGAAAGTTTGCGGATCCCATTCAAAATCACACCACTGGAAAGCCTTCATCCAAAAGCAGTCAAAGTGGAAAACATGCAGTGGCAATTCACGTTCCGCCATGCCGTCAATAAAGCTGTTGACGGTCGCTTCATCATAGTTGGTGGTAAACGAGGTGGTCAGCCACAGGCCAAACGACCAGGCGGGTGGCAGTGCAGGGCGGCCGGTCAGACGGGTATAACGATCGAGCACTTTTTTCGGCGTCGGGCCATCGATAACGAAATACTCGAGATATTCGCCTTCCACGCTGAATTGCACTTTGGAGACTTTTTCTGAGCCGACTTCAAAAGACACACATTCAGGATGATTTACCAGCACGCCGTAGCCGCGGTTTGTCAGGTAGAACGGAATGTTTTTGTAAGACTGCTCAGTGCTGGTGCCGCCATCGCGGTTCCAGGTTTCGACAGTCTGGCCATTTTTGACCAGCGCGGTGAAACGCTCACCCAGACCATAAACCGTTTCGCCAACGCCCAGATCCAGGCGTTCCATCATGTAGGTTTTATGCGAGTTTGTGTCCTGAACATAGCCGTTAGATTTCGCGACACTGCCGGTGATCCGGCGGCCATGGCGCAGGAAGTCCAGCGTCCAGTTATTACCTTTGGTGACGCGAACACTCAGATCACCGCTGTGCAGCGCGGCGAATTCATCGTTGTCTTCAAAGCGCAGTTCGGGGGTGTCGGTTTGCATTAACGGATAATGCGGGCCTTTATCCATTTCGCCATCAAAATGAGTAATACGTACACCCATCACGCCGGTTTGCGGCGAGAAGAAACGCAGCGTAAAAAGTGGCGAGTCCAGTTGGCTGGCGCGTTCCGAGGCATCTTTCGGCGCAGCATAAATCACCATCTCATTACCTGAGCGTTGTACTTCAAACACCTGAAGCGGGTGTGTGAGTGACAATCCTTCCTGGATCAACCAGTTACCATCACTGATCTTCATAATGTCTCTTCCTTTTAAACTTCATCCAATTTATTTCATAAATTCTTGCTGATTGCGGCGGATGCCTTGTGCGACTTCATCAAGAATGCGGCGTAGCAGCGGGGTACGAAGAATGTAATAGCGTTTACAGATGATGGCGCTCAACAGGTAGCAAACTGCCGGAACCAGGGTGAACAGCGCGATAATGCTGGTCATGGTGGCTGCATTTTGGGTGGCGGCACCGGACTGATAACCAGCACCGGCCAGCATCCAGCCGATCATGGCGCCGGCCAGAGCCAGACCGAGCTTCAGAACAAACAGGGTACCGGCGAAGCTGATACCGGTCAGGCGTTTGCCATCGTTCCATTCACCGTAATCTACGGTGTCGGACATCATTACCCACTGAATTGGCGTGACCAACTGATGCAGAACGCCGAGAACGAAGATGAAGATAAACATCAGCACGCTGCCGTTCACCGGCAGGAAGAACATGCCGAGGCTCAGAACCGCCAGAATGGCGTTGGTCCACCAGAAAACACTGACCTTACATTTCCAGTCGGTCAGCGGTTTTGCCAGCGCACTGCCTAACAGGTTACCGACGGAATAGACGCCAAGGAACCAGGCGAACAGCACCGGATTGCCGAGAATGTACGTCACGTAATACATCATGGCGCCGCCGCGAACCGCGACCGCAATGATGTTGAGGATGGTCAGCAGGCCGACAATACGCCACTGGTCGTTGTGCCAGATATCACGCAAATCTTCGCGCATGGTGCCGGTCGGTTTGCCCGGATCGATACGTTCTTTGGTGGTGGCAAAACAAATCGCCAGCATCACGGCCGCGACAATCGCCAGCACCGCAATCCCGCCCTGATAACCGAGCGCCTGATTTTCTCCGCCGATCAGTTTAACCAGCGGCATCATCAGCACGGTACTTAACATGCCGCCAGCAGTGGCCAGCACGAAGCGATAGGATTGCAGTGAAATACGTTGCGTCGGGTTAGAGGTAATCACACCGCCAAGGGCGCAGTAAGGAATGTTGACCACGGTATACATCAGCGTCAGCAGGGTATAAGTGATAGCGGCGTAAATCATTTTGCCGGTCATACTCAGCTCTGGCGTGGTGTAAGTGAATACGCAGACGATGCCGAAAGGAATGGCGCCAAACAGCACATAAGGGCGGAATTTCCCCCAGCGCGTTCGGGTGCGGTCTGCCAGTAATCCCATGCAGGGGTCTGAGATCGCGTCCAGTGCGCGGGCCAGCAGGAACATCGTACCGACATAACCTGCAGGAATGCCGAAAATATCGGTATAGAAAAACATCATGTAGAGCATGACGTTATCGAAAATGATATGACTGGCGGCGTCGCCTAATCCGTATCCAATCTTTTCCTTGACCGAAAGGATTTCTGTACTCATTGCTTCAATGTCCATATGAAAAGGGTGAGTACGTTTTTAACGGTTGGCGGGGGCCTGAGGCTATTGAGATTTTTGTTTCTGAAATTATGTTTCTTTATTTCTGTGATCGCACAGTGCAAACGGAGGATAGTTGAGCGGGAAAAGTGTGGAGGAAGAGCCTGATACGGGGCGGATAGATGCGGAAAAAACCTCCCGTTTCCGGGAGGCTCCGATGTTTATTTTTTATATTTTGCTTCCAGCGTCGCAAACCACGGTGCGGTGAAATCTTCAGATTTACCCCAGCCAGGAATGATTTTGCTCAGACCGGTCACGTTGATGCCGTCCGGTTGGCTGAGAAGCAGAGATTGCGGAATGGTCTGTGCCGGGAATTCATAGGTTGCAGGGGTTTTCTCACCGGCAATTTTAAGCGCCACAATTCGCAGGTTAACCGCGCCAATCAGCTGTGTATCCACTGCAGCGGTCATCTGCCACGGGCTGCCTTTTTCGCGCATCAGTTGTAAATCCTGATTCGATACATCAATGCTGTAGAGTTTGATCTCGGTACGGCCATTTTCTTTCAGTGCTTTATACGCGCCCTGACTGAAGGCGTCCCATGCGCCCCAGATGGCATCAATCTGACCTTTCGGGTACTTCGCGAGGATTGCACCGACTTTGTTCGCTGTATCGCCCTGCACGTCAGAAGACACTGCGCCGATAGATTCCAGCTGATGAATGCCCGGATTCTCTTTCAAAATAGCTTCGTAGGTTTTCTGGCGGCGTTCCATTGGCGGGAAACCGGCTACCCACAGTTTGACGATATTAGCCTTACCGTTGAAGTCTTTCACCAGCTGGCCGACAGAAGCTTTCGCCAGTGAGGCATCGTCCTGACGGGTGACGGTCACGCCTGGAATGTTTTCCGGCACTTCGGTATCAAATGCGGAAACCGCAATACCTGCTGCCGCAATGCGTTTTGCCAGCGCTTCGGAATACGGGCCGCGTCCCTGGGACAGGATAATGCCGTCGTATTTCTGGCTGATGGCCTGATTCACGAAATCCTGAAATTTGGCGTCATCGCCATTACTCAGAAAGGTATCCACTTTAAAGCCAAGCGCGCGGCCTTGTTTAATGGCACCGGCCAGGAACTGCGTGGTGTTATCGTCGGAGCCAAGATTACGGATAACTGCGATGCGCACGGGACCGTTGTGCTGGGCGATAGCCGCCGGAACGGGCGCAGGTGTTTCACCGGCAGCGAAGGCCGGTACAGTGGAAAACAGGCTTAATGCCAGCAGGGATGCGGATATTTTTTTCATTATTGAACAGCTCCGTCGGACGCGATGTTTTTTCTGGTGTTTTTTTTGGTAAATCCGGGAAGGCAATGCGGCTTTCCAGATTGAGGATGTACAGAAGTCTGTCTGTCTGGACGTCTATTCTGTCGGAGCAGTTTACCGGTATGTTACGAAAGAAGGAATGCTTTGTTGTTATTATATTTAACAGTGTTGTTATTCCTGTGGGTTATAGCGGATGCGCAGCCTCTGAGCAAAATCAGGCACATGGCCTAAACTGAATTTTTGTCTGCGATTTTTACATTGATTGTTCATTCCTCTAATACAGCCTCCGGGAGAAGCCTTATGCCATTTTCTTTCCGCGACACCTTATTGCCTGCTTTTGCGCTGGTGATGTTAACCACCAACGTCTCTGCTGCGCCGAAATCCCCCGTCCCGCCGCCACTTGTCAGCGCGCAGGTCACTGAACTGGCAAAAGGGCTGGATCACCCGTGGTCACTGGCTTTTTTGCCTGATAATCAAGGGGCGCTGATTACCGAACGCAGCGGGCAACTGCGACTTTGGAAGCAGGACGTTGGATTATCCGCACCGCTGAAAGGTGTACCGGCCGTGTGGGTCGCCGGGCAGGCCGGTTTGTGGGATGTCCGTTTGTCGCCAGATTTTGCCAGTAACCGCCGGGTGTATCTCACCTTTGCGCAGCCGGGTGAAAAAGGTGAACCGCATGCTGCGCTGGGCTATGGCACGTTGACGGCGGACAATAAAACCCTGACGAATTTTAAGGTCATTTTCGTACAGCAACCGGCGTTGCAAAGCGGCATTAATCTCGGCGGGCGCATCGCCTTCGATCAGAAGGGAAATATTTTCCTGACGACCGGTGACAATAATCAGCGCATCAACGCCCAGCATCTGAATCAGTTGCAGGGCAAGATTTTGCGTCTGACACCGGAAGGCGGCGTGCCGCAGGATAATCCGTTTGTTCAGGACAAAAGTGCGAAGCCGGAAATCTGGACTTTCGGCAACCGTAATCCGCAGGGACTGGCAGTTAATCCGTGGAGCGGGGTGTTGTGGGAAACCGAACACGGTCCGCGTGGCGGCGATGAAGTGAATCTGCTGAAAGCGGGTAAAAACTACGGCTGGCCGCTGGCAACCTTCGGGATTAACTATTCCGGGCAGCCGATCCCCGAAGCCAAAGGCACCACATTAGCGGGGGCGGAAGATCCGATTTATTACTGGGAAGTTTCACCGGCATTAAGCGGCATGGCGTTCTATAACGTGCAAAAATTCCCGCAATGGAAAAACTCGCTGTTTGTCGGCGCGCTGGCAGGAGAATCGCTGATCCGCCTGACGCTCGACGGCGAAAAAGTCACGCATGAAGAGCGTTTACTCAGTGACCGTAAGGAACGGATCCGCGAAGTGCAGGTGGGTGCAGACGGATTTGTGTATGTGCTGACCGACGATCGCGACGGCAAGTTGCTGAAGGTGGCACCGCAGGGTTAAGTCCTGAAGGGTTAACTCAATAAAAAGGCGGGCTATTTCAGCCCGCCTCAGTTTCAGTCAGCGCAATCAGCGTTGCGTTCTTTGCGCCTTGAACAGGGCCCAGACGCTGAGCAACCCGACCATCATCAGGTAGTAGCCCGGTGCCAGACTGCTGCCGGTGGCGGAAATCAGCAATGTACAGATGAATGGCGCGAAGCCACCAAACACGGTCACGGCGACGTTGTAGCTGATCGCCATCCCGCTGGCGCGGGTGGTGATCGGGAACAGGTCAGCCATCATCGACGGCACGGTGGAGAAATACACCGATTTCAGTAGTGCCAGCCAGCTTATCAGCAACAACAAGGACATCGCCGAAGTGTGTTGCAGCATCAGCCAGAATGCCGGATACACGGTCAGCAACAGCAGAATAAGCGATCCCCACATCAGCGGCAGACGG
Organism: Rahnella sp. RcJ3; assembly: GCF_009498575.1. Lineage (NCBI taxonomy): Bacteria > Pseudomonadati > Pseudomonadota > Gammaproteobacteria > Enterobacterales > Yersiniaceae > Rahnella > Rahnella sp. RcJ3. The sequence goes on along the minus strand of NZ_QSNX01000007.1, from coordinate 206,703 downwards.
CCAATTTTCTCCGCCCACAGGCCCATAACGGGCGTTACTACCGTCAGGATAATCCCGGCTGCCAGTGTGGCGCTGAACCCCGCCGAAGCAGGCAGATGCAGTGTTTTGGTGGCGTATGTCGGTACGTAGTTCAGCATATAGTTGATGGCAGTAGACACCACCATCAGGCCAATCGCGGTAAAGAACAGACCTTTTTGCGCACGCACGATTTCTTTCAGTGGCGACGCGGTTTTCTCGGCCTTGCTGAAACTTTCCGATTCCCGGATATGACGGCGGATGTATAAACCGACCGGTCCGATCAGCAGCCCGAAGATAAACGGAATACGCCATCCCCAGTCCTGCAGTTGTGTTTCACTCAGCACTGCCGATAAGCCCAGCCCGAATGCCGATGCCAGCAGCGTACTCGCGCCCTGTGTCGCGAACTGCCAGCTGGCGATAAACGCTTTGCGTTCCGGGAAGTGTTCGACCAGAAAGGCCGTCGAACTGCCGAATTCACCGCCTGCCGAGAAGCCCTGAATCAGACGAGCTGCCAGGATTAACAACGGAGCCGCCATGCCGATGGTTCCGTAAGACGGCGTGATAACGATAATCAGGCCGCCGATCATCATCAGGCTGATGGACAGCAACAGTGAGGCTTTGCGTCCGTGTTTGTCTGCATACGCACCCAGCACAACCGCGCCGAGCGGGCGGATCAGGAATGACACGCCGAAACTGCCAAACGTCAGTAACAGGGAAACGGTCGGATCGGATGTCGGAAAATAGGCGTGAGCAATGTAGCTGGCGAAAAAACCGTAAATCGCGATATCAAACCATTCCAGCGCGTTACCGATACAGGTCGCAAAGAGGGTTTTCATCAGGCTTGGCTTTTCTGTCGCGTTGCCGGTTGTATGGGATGACGCCGTTAACTGGCTCATTTGGCACCTCCGGCGTGATCAATATGCTGAGCGAGCAGGGCGGTACCATGCTCGCCGAAATCCCATAACAGACGGGTCATGATCGCCAGCCCCTCGCGGGCGACGGAAATCAACATGTGCTCGTTGACGCCATGCTGACCGCAGGCCGGATACGAATGCGGAACCCACAACGTCGGCAGGCCGAGAATATCGGCAAAAACGTCATTGGGCAGTGAACCGCCGAGGTTCGGTAGCAGCGCCGGTTTTTTGCCGGTAGTTTGCTGCATGATGTTCAGCGCCCAGCCGACCAGCGGGTCGGTCGGGTCGAAACGGGTGGCCGGTGAACCGCGCATAAATTCCACTTCAACCTGTGGGAAACCCTGTGCATCAAGATGGTCACGCACGTGTTTCGCCAGGTTTTGCCAGTCAGTGCCGACCACAAACCGTAGCTGACACACTGCCGTGGCGTTGCCGGGAATCGCGTTCATCGGGCGCTGCGGATTACCGGTCAGGAATGACAGCACTTCCAGCGTATTCCAGGCATACAAACGCTCGGCTGGCGTCAGACCGGCTTCTCCCCAGTCCGGGTCGATCTGCGGATCACTTTCGCCGCCACCGACGTCAACATCACGGAGAATGTCTCGCACTGCCTCACTGACTGCAGGCGGTTTAAGCGCTTCCACCTGCAGTTGCCCCTGCTGACTGACCAGCGAGGCCAGCGCATTGGCCAGCTGAATGCCGGGATTGGTCAGCAGACCGCCCCAGTTGCCGGAGTGATAGGCGTTGTCGCGGGCATTGATGGTCAGACGGAAATTGACCGCGCCCCGCGAGCCGAGGAACAGCGTCGGGCGCACAGCACTCAGGCGCGGGCCGTCGGAGGCCAGGAAAATGTCGGCGCTGAGTTGGTCGTGATAGTTGCGGCACAGTTCGGCCAGCCCCGGCGAGCTGATTTCTTCACCCATTTCGAACAACAGTTTGCAGTTAAAGCCGAGACGGCCACCACGTGCTTTGAAGATTTGTTCCAGCGCCGCAATATTAACGCTGTGCTGGCCTTTGTTGTCGGCGCTGCCGCGTCCGTACCAGCGGTCACCTTCTTCTTTCAGCGTCCATGGCGACAAATCACTGCGCCAGTTTTCATCGTCGCCGAACACCACGTCGCCGTGGCCATAGCTCAGTATGGTGGGCAATTCGCTGTCTTCAATGCGTGTAGCAATCAGGAAAGGACGATTGGCGGCATGAGGATTTTCCACGCTGAGCAGGCTGAAACCCATCGCTGAAAGTGCCGGTTTAATCTCTTCATCGAGATAACGTGCCAGTTCAGCGTCTCGCTGATTGCTCTGGCTTTCGGTGGCAATAGCCACCCTGCGTGCCAGTGTTCTTTTGTATTCACCCTGATCGAACCAGGCTAATGCCTGTTCAACGATATTTTCCGCTGTCATGAATAACCTGCTTTTTAATGTTTTGAGGATTTATTGTTGGTTTTTTTAGCAGTTTCACTCTACGCGCGGCGCAAGCGTTGCCACAATAATAATAATTGCAACTTAGCGTTGCTTTTATTGTAATGCTTGTCTGCACAGTTATGAGGCAATACGGCCATGCAAAGTACGGAAATTCGCTATTTCCTGGTAGTGGCAAACACCGGTTCGCTGAGTGCGGCGAGTAAGCAATTATTTGTCGCAGTGTCTGCCATCAGTCGCCAGATCCAGCGCCTCGAAGAACGTATCGGTGCGCCGCTTTTTGAGCGTCATGCCCGCGGCATGGTGCTGAACGATGCCGGACAAATTCTGGAAAACCATGTGCGCAAAAGCATGATGGACATGGAACACGCCATGGCAGAAATCCAGGGTTTGAACGCGGTACGCCGCACGGTGATCCGCATGGCCTGCACCGACGGGCTGGCGTTTGATTTGCTGCCGCAGCTGTTTTCACAGTTCCGGCTGAACAATCCGGGTGTGATGTTTTATCTCAACGTCGGCACGGCGGTGGAAGTGTCGGAGATGATCCACAACGGCGAAGTGGAACTGGCGTTGCAGTTCAGTCTGGTGGCGGAGCGCGGTGTGGATATTCTGGCGTCTTTTCCCGCGCCGGTGCGCATGGTGATGCGTCCGGATCATCCGCTGGCGGAATCTGAGGTGCAGCTGACGGATTTGCACCCGTACCCGCTGGCGATGAACGAGCAGGGCAGCACCATCCGCCAGTTGTTTGATTTGTCCTGCCGGATGAGCGGCATTTTTCTTGAGCCTGCGGTGAGTTGTAACCGTTTCTCGACGTTGTACGATTTTATGGTGCAGACACCGGGCGCGATTGCGGCATGCAGCCATTTTTCCATTATGTACAAAGCGCGCCGCGACAATTTGCGGGTGAAACCGGTAAATATTGAACAACTGAGTCAGCGTACGTTGCAGTTGCAGTCACCGGCAGGCAAGCGGCGTCCGGCGGCACTGAGTCAGTTCATCGATTTTATTCGTGATGAACTGACGCGTGAAAACGAGAATTTTATTCGTGATTTCCGGCTGTAGCCGTCAGCATGCGTCTTGTTGCCGATGCGCGTAGCGTGACCAGTGCAGGTTGTGCCAGCCTTTTGCAGCAGCGAGCTTTTGCAGGGGCTCGCTGGCATTAATGACCGTAGCGACATCGGCAAACTCCAGCAAAGGCTGATCATAAAGCGTATGGCTGTAGGCGAAAATTTGCTGATAGAACGTCGGCTCGCGATTCTCCAGCCACAGTTTTAAGCGCTCAAGACGCCCCTCATGAAAGGTCAGTTTACCTTCGACCCTGCCGCTGAAACGCTGGTTAACGATACCGGCTTGCAGCCCGAGTCCGGCATTCGCACCCAGACGTCGGGCGACCGGCATGACCAGATGGTCGCCCGATGCGGAGATAATCAGGATTTCATCCCCGCGCATACGGTGCCAGTCGAGCCGTTCACGCGCCTGCGGATAAACCCGTGGCATGATATCCCGATGGATAAACCGCTGAACCCAGTTCGCCACGGTGGCACAGTTCAGGCCGCTCATGGGCTGTAACGTCTGAGAAAGATAGCGGCGGTAACGCTCGGTGGTTTGCGGGCAAATAACACCGCTGGCCGGAGTATTGTGCTGATGAACGGCATTCAGCCGGTAATGACTGAGTTCATCGCGGGGGGTGTAGCCCTGCGAAACCAGCCAGTGCAACCACAGATTGTGACTGTCATCGCAAATCAGCGTGTGGTCGAGTTCAAATATTGCGAGATCCATGGGGCGGATTCCCTCATCTGAAAGCCTTCATTCAGCGTAGCGCAATTTCAAATATTGAGTGTTTTGTGAACAACATTGTCACGCGATCTTCATCAGGCGTGAAAGCGAGTCCACAGGCTTATCAGCAACCATGCTGCCAGTGACCAGCAGACCACGGCGCCAAACAGGGCGTAGGGGAGTTTCATCGAGCCGATGAAGAAATACAGAGAAATCAGATACACCATGTAAGGGATAACGGCCCACAGTCCGAAAATAATGGTGGTGCGCAGGGCTTCAATGCTGCGTTCGGTGCCGACGATATAATGGGCAATCAGCGCAAAAGTGGGGAACAGCGGAACCAGTCCGGCAATGTAATAATTGCGGGTTTTAGACAACACGCCGATCAGAATCACAACCAGTGCGCCAATCAGCGCTTTTACCACCAGACCTGTCATTGATGCCCCTGCGCCTGTTCACTCGCATTGATTTCTGTGGTGAATAAGCCCTTTATTGTTATAGGTATTTTGTATGTGATTTACAGACAAACTGCCCCAGCCGGATGGAATGGTCAAGTGCTTACTGCTGTTTTTATCATCAGTTGAATCTGCGCAAGCAGCGGAAAACTCTACTATTCTTAAGATCTTTACACTATTTAGGTTTATTCCCGACCCGGAAAGCAGTAGGTTTTACCTCTGACAGAGTTGCACAATCTGATTGAAAGATAAGATAAATTTCAGTTACCCGGACAAAAGCGCTGATACCTATGACAATTTCTTCCCAATTCAAACGGACTTTCATTTACGCGCTGGGCGGTGGAGTATTGCTGCTGGCGCTGCCTGCCGCTCAGGCGGATAACGCCCCGGTCGCGCCGCAGATTAACGCGAAATCCTGGGTACTTATGGATTACAACAGCGGGAAGATCCTGACGGAATCTAATCCCGATGCGCGTCTTGACCCTGCCAGCCTGAGTAAAATCATGGTCAGCTATGTGGTCGGGCAGGCGATCAAATCCGGCAAAATCAAATCAGATGATCTGGTTTCCGTCGGTAATGACGCCTGGGCAACCGGCAATCCGGTGCTGCGCGGCTCCTCCCTGATGTTCCTCAAACCGGGCGACCGCGTGCCGGTTTCTGAGCTTAACAAAGGTATTGTGATCCAGTCAGGTAACGACGCCAGTATTGCGCTGGCGGATTTTGTGGCGGGCAGCCAGGATTCATTCGTCAATCTGATGAATCGCTATGCCGAACAGCTGAAACTGCAAAACACCCATTTCAAAACCGTTCACGGGCTGGATGCGGACGGGCAATATACCTCAGCTACTGACATGGCCCTGTTGTCGCAGGCGCTGATCCGCGATACGCCGGATGAATATGCGCTGCACAAAGAAAAAGAATTCACCTTCAATCACATCAAGCAGATTAACCGCAACCGCCTGTTGTGGAGCTCTAACCTGAACGTTGACGGCATCAAAACCGGTTACACGTCGGGCGCGGGCTACAATCTGGTTTCTTCCGCCAGCGATTCCACCGGCATGCGTTTAATCGCTGTGGTGATGGGTGCGCCAAGCGACAGGATCCGTTTTAATGAAAGCGAAAGCCTGTTGACCTGGGGTTTCCGTTTCTATGAAACGCTCACGCCAATCAAGGCGGGTGATGCCTTTACCAGCCAGCGCGTCTGGTTTGGTGAGGAGAAAATGGTGCCACTCGGCGTGGCTGAAAATGCCTCGCTGACCATGCCTAAAGGCCAGCTGAAGAATCTCAAGGCCAGTTTCAATCTGACCAGTCCGCAGCTTGAAGCACCGCTGGCGAAAAATCAGGTAGTGGGTACAGTAGATTTCAGTCTGGACGGCAAGGTCATCGAACAGCGTCCTCTGGTGGCGTTGCAGGAAGTGAAAGAAACCGGTTTTATTGGCCGTATCTGGGACTTCGTGATGATGAAGATCAGTGGATTGTGGGGCAGTATTTTCGGCAAATGATAATCTGCTGACATAAAAAACGAGGCTCAGGTGGCCTCGTTTTTTTATGCTTTGAATAACGGAGCAGGGGATCAGTGCTGAACCCAACCTTTCTTGATCGGGAAAGCAAAACCGAAACGGTAAACCTTGCACATCAGGGCATTAATCGGTTCGCCGAACAAGTTCCACACCAGTTGCGCGAACAGGCACCCCAGCATACCTACCAGGAAGCCGCCCAGCATATCCAGCGGCCAGTGCACACCAAGGTAAACGCGTGACCAGGCGATCGACAAGGCGGTTACCATCAGTAAAGCACCTGACCAGACACGGTGCCAGAACAGGAAGGCCAGTGCGAAGGTGAAACTGACTGTACCGTGATCACTCGGGAAGGAATCATCCGGTGAATGATGCAGGAAGTTATAACCAAAACCTTCCACAAAAGGACGGGCATGAGGGAACAACATGGAAAACGTTTTAGCCGTCGTCATCGCAAAAAGAAGCGCAATGGCTGTCTTACTGATCATTTCGCGTTGCTTATCGATACGCTCCTGATGGCCCCACAGCCACAGGCCGATAATCAGCAGCGGGACAATCATAATCAGGTCATTAGCCAGAAAAGTGGCCAGCTGAATCAGCGCTTTCGGCGAATCCGGTGTGGCGTTAATCCATAGAAAAATCAAATGATTTAGTTGCTCCATAATACTACCCTCATTTATACAGGCCAAAATAGCCATCAAAAGAATCCGGTAACTTGCTGACAGGACGAAAAAATTTCAGATACGTTAATTTGTGCTGCCCTGCAGGTAAAGGGGTCTGGTCTGAATATCCGCATTCATTGAATAACGGTATAGTTTCACGATGAAATAGAGTGTAAAGAGAAGAACTTAAGGAAGCCTTAAGCGGATGGTCATACCCCCTGATCGGGGGACAGACAAAGTCTGAATACGGTAACGAGTGATTTCACAGGAGAGTGTCAGAATGGAGATTCGTGAGGCTGACATCGGCGATTTAAGCCTGTTGCAGCGCCTGGGGCGGGAGACCTATCGCCATTATTTTGGTAGTTTATGGCAAAGCGGGGACGAACTGAATGCTTTCCTGGAGGAGGATTTTGGTGATGAGGCGCTAGCCCTGAGCCTGGAAAGTCCGGATTGCTGCTGGCTGGTTGCGCAGGATAACGGTGAGGCGGTCGGTTTCGCCAGACTGAATTTTAATACGCCGCTGGACGTTGCAGAAGGTCAGGGGGCGAAGTTATGCAAACTGTACTTCACCCCGCTGAACCGTTCACGTGGTTTGGGATCTGAAGTTTTTGCCTTCGCCGAACGTGTGGCAAGAGCGCGTAACCAGCCCGTTCTCTGGCTTGATGTGTTGCAAAGTAATTTGCCCGCCATCGGATTTTATCAGCGTCAGGGGATGCATCTGGCGGCTGAGACGACATATGTCACCGCCACCCAAACCACCCGGTTGTGGATCATGAAAAAGGATATCAATGATTAAATTACGCCTCGGCGGTCTGTTTATCACACTGGAAGCAGGGGAGGATATTCCTTATGCGCCGGAATTTTGTGAACATTATACCTACCTTCTCCACCCGGTTGACGGTGGCTATGAGATTTTGCGCTACGATGCTTATTCCGGCTGGCATAGACGTCCTGACCAGCTATTTGAAGATGGTCATCAGGCATTTGTATTTGCCTATCAGGCGTACGAAAAGGAATGGAATCAGACCGACGGGCGTTTAGGCGGTAAAGGCCAGCGCCTCGAACGGATTATGTAATAACCTGTTCTTGCGAATAGTCATCTACAGCCCCTATTTCAGGGGCTTTTTGTTGTCCTTAATGCAACCTTATTTTTAGAAAAATACAAAACATGACAGAGAACAGGCTGAATTCTGTGAATTATGTTTTCATGCCATAGTATCGCGGTGAAATTATTATAGGATTTAAATATCACTGTGAGAATGATATGAAATCACTCCAGGTCAAACAATGCCGTAACTGTATGTTTTTAATTGTCTTATTATTGTGTTGTGGGCAGTTTTAAACTTAAACAAACACCAAACGAAAGGTATTTCAAAATTTTTCTGGTTGCAACGAAACTTACCCTCGTTTATTTTTACGCCCATCTGTCTGGCCCGAAGGAGAAATATAACTTCATGGTGGCGGATAATAAAATTGCCGGACGGAAATTTAAACAGTTTATAAATAATCAAGGATATTGATGATGAAATTACGCGCGCTTTCTCTGGTAATTCCCGCACTGATGATGGCCGGCACTGCTGGCGCTGCCGAAATTTATAATAAAGACGGTAATAAACTCGATCTGTTCGGTAAAGTCGACGGCCTGCATTATTTCTCCAACGATGACAGCGCTGACGGTGACCAGTCATATATGCGTTTAGGTTTCCGTGGTGAGACTCAAATCAATAATGAACTGACCGGTTACGGTGAGTGGGAATATCAGGCTTCCCTGAATACTGCAGAAAGTGAAGATGCAAACAATTTCACCCGCGTAGGTTTTGCCGGTCTGAAATTCGGTCAGTGGGGCTCACTGGATTACGGTCGTAACTACGGCGTGATGTATGACGTGGCAGCATGGACGGATGTTTTGCCTGAGTTCGGTGGCGATACCTACGGCGCGGACAACTTCATGTTCCAGCGTGCGAACGGTGTACTGACATACCGCAACAAAGATTTCTTCGGCGTGGTCGATGGACTGGATGTGGCGGTGCAGTATCAGGGCAAAAATGGCAGTGCGACTGAATCTAACAATGGCCGCGATGTCCTGGCGCAGAATGGTGACGGCTACGGCATGTCCCTGACATATGATCTGGGCGAAGGTTTCAGCGCAGCAGCAGCGATGATGGCGTCTGACCGTACCAGCGAACAAAATGGCCGTAACAATCCGGCAATCATTGGTAACGGTGATAAGGCAACGGCTTACAGCGGCGGCCTGAAATACGACGCAAACAATATCTATCTGGCAGCGATGTACACCCAGAGCTACAACGCCAACCGTTTCGGTAAAGCGGGCAGCACGGCTTACGGTTACGCGGATAAAGCACAAAACTTTGAAGCCGTTGCACAGTACCAGTTCGATTTTGGTCTGCGTCCTTCGATTGCGTATGTACAATCACATGCCCGAAATGTTCCGGGTTACAGCAACCAGAACCTGACTAAATATGTTGATGTAGGCGCGTCATACTTCTTCAACAAAAACATGCTCACCTACGTTGATTATAAAATCAATCTGATGGATGACACCCGCCTGACCCGCGACGCCGGCATCAATACCGATGACATTGTAGCCGTCGGTCTGGTTTATCAGTTCTGATAAGCCGGCGCGCCCCTGTTAGTTTCAGGAACCGCGAGCCATGTGTCTGATTCCCCTGCCAGTTGGCAGGGGATGACTCACTGATTTTTCCTTCTTTCCTCATCCTTCCCACTCAGGCATCATGGCGCAACATTCAATGCATTACTGCTGATGAGGCCAGGATGACCGACTACGCCACCCCTAATCTTCCTTCCCGTAATTTCGAAGAAACCCAGTGCTTTTATGGCAGCTTTGGATTCATCACTACTTACGTTGATGACGGCTGGCTGATCATGACCCGCGGAACCCTTACGCTGGAATTCTTCCTGCACACGGATCTCGACCCGCTCACCAGCTGGTTTAGCTGCTGCCTGCGCGTCGATGACGCCGATGCACTTTTTGATGCGTTTATGGCGGCAGGAATCGGGCAGGATAAAAAATCCCATCCGTGCATTCATCTGCCAAAAATGCAGCCATTCGGGCTGAGAATGGGCGCAATGATCGATATCGACGGCACGCTGGTGCGGGTGATTGAGAATGAGAAATAAGCGCTGAAACACGTTCTGATGCTCTTCAACTCACGTTAAATTTTCGCTATGTTATTGAAGTGAATATGATTGAGGAGATGAAAACGTGATAGTTAGAACATGGCACGGATGCGTACCCGTAAAACATGCAGCCGGATTTGCTGAACATCTGCAACTGACGGGCGTCCAGCATTCTCAGGGTATCGAAGGCAATTTAGGCGCTTTGGTCAAAAGCGTTTCGCAAGGGGATTGGGAGCATTTTTTCCTGGCAACCTACTGGCGGGATATCGAAGCGGTAAAAGCCTTTGCCGGTGATGACTATCATGTTGCCGTGACCTATCAGGACGATGAACAGTTTGAACTACTGTCTGATCCTTATGTGTTTCAGCATGAGGTTGAGGGTGTGGTGGGGTTGTAGGGAAAAATGTTATCTGACTGCCCGTTTCTGAGGCAGTCAGAGGATATTAAGCCGGTGTGGTTAAAACCCGCGTTCTACCGTGATATAACCGCCAAAGCCTACAGAGCATTCATCATCATTTCTGAATGCCGATCCTATGAAGATATTTTCCTTTCCAGCGTTATCTTCAAAAGTGAATTTCACTATCAGGTTGTAGACATTCCCTTCAGTATACGTTGAATAATAATCCTTCCACGTCATTCCCGTTTGATCTTTCCCTGACTCGACCTGATCTTTTTTGGCAAGTTGAGCTGCCAAAGCAGGGGTTACTTTCGTTTTACTTATTAACGTCATGAGTGTTTTTTGGTTATTAACTGCTCCAACGTCAACATCTAATTCATACTGCATAGCATCTTTCATGGCAGATTCAATGTATGAACCAGGCTTCATGCAAATATCTTGTGGTTCCTGTGCCATTGTGCTGAATGCGACGCCATTCAGGAAAAAAAGAAGGATATATTTCATTTTACGGTTAACTCCCTGTCGCCGCTTGCCCATATTCTTTTCCTTTCAGTGAGACTGGTTACAATACAGCCACTTGATGCCTCGCCGGGGTGCTGACTGCTATCTCCATGAATTTTAAATGCGTCCCGTCCGCACATATTATTGCTGCTGGAAGGTGTCAGAGATAATGAGTATTTTCCGGTTCTATGGGAGGTATGAGGCGAACCAATCTGATAGCTACCTCTGGGTAAAGGTCCCCGGTCCTTAAGGCATTCCTGTGCCGGGTCATTTTTATAACCAGGTGCGCCAGCATAAGAACCGGTGAACTGATAAGTCCCGTCATGATAAAATTTCCGGGAGCTGACTTCATAAGTCCATGACATATATTATCCTTTATGCTCTTTCATTCCAGGTATCAGAATGGACTATATTTCCGCCCAGATAGTGCCAGATTATCTTTTCATAGCTTAATTCAACGTATTCATGATGAGTGTGGCGTTCGAATAATTCATTCTTGATGTCATGCATAAAAGGTTCGACAGATATAACCTTTACATTCTCTAATGTTACGCGGAAATATTCTTTCTCCTGTCCCCCATAATCAATGCAATAAAATTTAAACTCAGCATTCTTTAACGTCTGACCTGAAGAGACTGCTTTGTAGAGATAAGGGCTTGAGGCATCGACCTCCTTTTCAAACGCATAACTGCAATGGATACGTTTTGCGATGAGTTTCCCCGTCTGTGAATCGACGGGGACTTCAACTGCATGCATCAGTTCTAAAACCTCGATGCTGCCTTCTCTCTGAAGGATATCTACCGAACCTTTGATGTCTGTACCATCATCGTACTTAAGCCATAAATAAACAGGTATTGCCATTTTAACCTCCCGGAAAGTAATGAATGCCGGAAGCAAAATTACGCGCGTTGGAAGCAAGTTTCTTTTAAGTCCTAGTGCTTTAGGTATTTTTAAGACTGTTTGCAGAAAGGATTTTGCGTTTAAGCACGCAGAACGGCGGAGGTGTGATGAATTTGAAATCTACAGTAAGCAGAAAAGAAAAAACCCGGTAATGTCACCGGGTCTTTAAAATCAATAAATTACATATTTTTCAAGGTGTTGATTATGTGGTTATGGGTGACTAATCAGGACTATTGCCTTCCTCTGTCGCCACTTTGTCGCCAGTTTTCATAGTGGCTAATGGGTTGAAGTGGAGGGCAGTTTCAAGATGTTCAGGGGCGAAGTGAGCATAGCGCATAGTCATCTGAATATCGGAGTGGCCAAGGATTCTCTGTAAAACAAGTATATTGCCACCGGACATCATAAAATGCGCAGCGAATGTATGGCGAAGTACATGTGTTAACTGACCACGCGGTAAAACGATATCTGTTGAGTCGATAGCAGCCATAAAACGGAAGTAGCACTCACTGAAAAATCGGTCACCAGGCTGCGCAATGATTTCTTCATAAAGCTCTTTGCTGATCGGGACGCTTCTGTTTTTCTTACTTTTGGTTCTTACAAAAGTGATTTTATGTGGGGTGATTTGAGAGCGCGTTAATGTCTCAGCCTCCCGCCAACGCGAACCTGTGCTTAAACAAATTTTAACAACCAGAGGTAAATCTGGTCTTCCTTGGCTACAAGCCTCAAGCAATATGTTTATTTGTTCATGTGTGAGCCATGACATTTCTTTTTCAGTAGTGGCAAATTTCCGGAGAGTCTCCAGGGGATTAGGCTGTTTCCATTCTCCCAAACGAATTAGCTCGCTAAACATTCCGCTCAAATGACTTTGTTCCAGATTTACTGTAGTTGGGTCAGCACCTTGACGCCAACGATCAGAAAAGTAGATTTCGCCGTTTAGGCGCTTGTCACGATAGTGGGCGAAGTCTTTAGCGGTAAAAGTTGTAGCGGGGGGGTTGCCTAAAGCTTCAACCATTAGGCAGATTTTCTTATAGGTCTTTGAGCCTGCGGTGAGGGCTTGGCCATGTAGGTTGTACCAAAGCTTGGCGATATCTTCCAGCGTACGGCGATCCGCTTTCTCGCCGAGCCATGGTTTATTCTCAGCTTCATCCATAGTATGGCGTTCAAAGGCAAGCGCTTCGCCTTTGGTGGCAAATTGTTTACGTACCCTGCGGCCTGTACGGCCAGCAGGGTAGCATTCACAAATCCATTGGCCTGTTGTAAGTTTACGGACTGCCATGTGTCATCTCCTCCAAAGAAGGAGATATTTAACTGTATATAAAAACAGTGGTCAATGTATGTTTATTGAATAATAAACCTTATTATCATTCAGGTTCATTTTGATCTTTATCATCAGGCTTTAATTCTGATTCTCGGGGGATAGAAGGAGGCAATAGCGATCCTGAATTATCCTTGTCGGAAGAAGTCGTAAGCTTTGCATTTTTTTTATTTTTTTGTACGTTTGATTGGTCAGCAAGATCCTGCGCTTTAGTATTTAACAAAGAGTCCAAATGTTTTGTGATTGCTAATTTCTTTTCATGGGCAGCTTCTTGCTTCTTAATATCAAATAATTCAGGGTTGATTCTAGTATTGCTGTTTATAAAGTCATATTCTTTTCGTATGTTAGAAATATTTTTATTATGTATGTCATACTTTAATGGTGAGTTATACCTAGCAATATCTTCATGGATGCGTTTTGAATTTGAGACTAAATAATTAATTTCTTCCGAATATCGAAGTGCCCTTTCTTTTGATTCTTCAAATTGTAATAAATAATTTTCCATTGCGATTTTTCTAGCATTAGCTATCATTTTGCTCAATGGGGTTTGATGTTCGCTATTAGCATGATTACCTAATTCGATTTCATCAGCATTTTCAGGAGAAACTGCAAACTCACCTTCATCATTTTCGTGTGCTATATTATTTTCTAGAATTATAGCTTTTTCACTTTCAGGAATATGAATATCTTTTAAGCTATCAATCGCTTTTATTATTATTGGTTGCATTTCACTAATTAGAGTTGAGAGCTGTTCTAATTCTTTTTTACTGAATGAAGAATTATGAGCAATTTTGCACCTTAAAATATAGAGTTTTTTCCAATTTTCACTTATTAATTTTTCTTCACAGTCTAATGCATCTTTGAAATAGCGCTCCCAATTTGAACGCGGCAGCATTTCTTTTATTTTGAAAATATCTTCAATTGTAGTGGCTTTATGTATATTTGCGAAAATAATCTGTTGGTTATGGTTAGTGTATTTTTCAAATAAAAATTCTGCTAAATCGATGAAGTCTAGAGAAGAGAAAAATGTTGAATTGTTACTTTCTGGTTTCTTATCAGCTTTTTGTTTGATTTGGTGGGAAACAGAACTGTCAATCCAAGCAGCACCAACATTGATGAGAAGAAATTCTGTTAGAAATTTTCTCATCAAATTCTCAATATCTTTGATCATCGGATATGCAATGGTCGAGTAGTGTTTATCAATATCGTCCCATAAAACTTGCAGTGGGGAATCAAATATTTTAGTTAAATTTTTTAATAAAAGTCTTTTTAATTTAGTGAAATCATCAAGAGCCTCAATTTCACTATGGATAGATAAATGAAAACATAAGTGTTTTTTTTCTGCAGCTTTCAGAATTGATACATTGAATGGGAATTGTTTTGTGTTGTAGGTGAGAGTGTTTTTAGTTATTTTTATATTAGAGTCAGCTTGTAAAATATGAATGAATGCATCTTTGTTATTACAAAAGCTATTGTTTTCAGATTGAGGTATAAGGAACTCAATTGTTATCTTCGTCATCATAACTCCCCAATATGGAAAATAATTTTTCCTATAAATTCAATGTCTGATATTGAGCATTCAAAATTGTCTTCATTAGTCCCCACTTTGACTCTTTCTCCAGGCAGTCTGATTACTTTTCGAATGCTGATCGAATTATCAATTCCAATAATCCAAACACCATCATCAGTCGCAGTATATTTATACTCTGCAATATAGGTATTACCGTTTTCTATCACTACAACTGGAGATTCGAATGTTCGAGTAAATAATGCCTTATCAATACACAGATAACTTGCATCTTGAATTTTCCCATCAAGTATTTTTTTCTTTGGTACTTCTACAAGGTCTGCATTAATTCCTTCGAACATGTTTCCTTGACCAGTAGTTAACCACTTCAAGCTTACACCTGTTTCTATGGCACATTGAACGACCCATTCCGCTGGAAATATATCCCTCATAAATCTGGTCGCAAGGGTGCTTTTTGAAACACCTAAATGGTCACAAAGCATTTGGCGTGTTGAGAATCCATAAGCCTCAACAAGTCGCAAAATCACCTGCTGCCCACCTGTTTTAAAATCCATCAAGTTCGCTCCAAAGAACAAAAATCAATTGACAGATTCCCAAAGCGATCTTAATGTTCGCCATGAAGTTCGATTTGGGAAACTTCACTTGTAATCACTATTTATTGAGGCTCGCCACAAGCCAAATGGAGATGTTGCCCCATGAGACCTAACATTTCAATCACTCTGATCACCCCCCACGTCACAATTGAACGTTATAGCGAACTCACTGGTTTAGCTGAGGATACGATCAACGATATGCTTGCCGACGGGCGTTTACCTCGTCACCGCTTGCGCAAAGACATGAAGCGAGAAAAAGTGATGATTAATATCGCCGCTCTAACGGTAGATGCGTTATCAGAATGTGACCTTTCGGTTGCTTAGTTCGATATTGCAATATCGTAGAGGTTACAGCCATGTTTGATTACCAAACTTCAATACATCCGCATTTTGACACCGCTTGCCGCCGTTTCTCTTTGGCTCATAACCTTACTGAGCTGGCAGCGGTTATAGGTATCTCTGCCCAAGTGTTACGCAACAAATTGAATCCAGATCAGCCGCATCGTTTAACAGTAAACGAGCTGATCATGCTGACGGACATCACTGATGATTCGGCAGTTCTGGATGGTTTGCTGGCACAACTGAAATGTTTACCCGCGGTGCCGGTAAATGAAGCGAAGCCAAATAATTTACCAATGCACGCTTTAAGTGCCACGGCCGCAATCGGTGTTATTGCCGGTGAAGCCATATCTCCTGCGCCTATGACGCAATCACGTAGAAACGCCATTTTAGACCGAGCCAATCAGGCGATCCGCGATCTGTCCTTGCTCGTTGTGTCTGTTGAATCGCGTTTTCACACCACGCCAGTGCTGGCATCTGCAATGGACGTTTTAGGTTCATGCGGCGTCATGCCAGGCCTGAATTGAGGCTATTCGATGCAAGTTTTCGCACAACTATTAAAGCAGCAATCGCCAACCGCCCAGCTGCAAAGCTATGGCCACGGCTGGCTTGAATTGCCTAACGGCCAGCGTTGGCAGCCTGCTGCTAGCAAAGTAGCGTTTCTAAGTGGTCAGCATCACCCGATGGTGAAGATTAAGCGCCGCCCTTGGTGGTTCCGCCTGATGGGGTTAAGGGGGTAAGCGTGGAACAGCAATTGCCGAAATGGATTAGTGAAGCCCGAAAGATGATTTCAGGCACTGAAAACCGGGTGAAACATTATTGGGAAAATCTTCCAGAAGATGAACGCCGCGATCTCTGTTTCCTCTCCCAGCTGAAAAGCCGCCATGTGAAATGTGCCTGGGACGATTTGACCGAGGCGGAAAAAATCGCGCTGTGGCAGGGCGTTTTGAAGGTCAGAAAAATGCAGCAACAAACCCGTTCGCTGACCCCGGAAGATTTCAAAGGCGTGGTTGTTTGTAGTGTTAGCCGTCGAACTGACGAACAAAAAATTTCAAATCCGATGCACTGAGGGAAGTATGAAAATTATCACCGTAGACGAAATTGGGTTGACCGAATCATTCTCAGCTTTTGGCGTTAAGTTCAATTACAGCCGTTTGTTCCTGAGTAAATGCCACGTGTCAAAAGGCCGCGTTGCGCTGACGCCTTTCATGTTCAATGACACGGTTCACCTTAATAACCCGCATCAATGGTTTGCGGCCAATGCTGCGTTTTGGGTTCGCGCCTATCGTGAGTCTGAAACGTTGGTCGAACAAGTCGAAACAATGGCCAGCATTCGCGCCCTGTATTTTTTGGCCGGTTCTTTGGGGCAAGGTCATGCTCATGCGCTGATCAGCACCTGGTTTGATACGACCAAGGAATTGCACGGCATGGGGGCGCTTAACCTGTCACCGCTTGCGCCGCTTTCTAAAAAATACGAAACAACGATTTCCCCGCTTAGTTTTCATTAATTAAATCCTTCGAATGCCCGTTGCTTCCTCCATGTTGCCGGGGCTTCTTGCTGCCAAAATTTGGAGTTTTACCATGAATCTATCCCGAAATGACCGTCCGAAACGCACGCCAGTACTGCGGAGTTTTGAACAATCATCACCGGCTTATCAGGACGCTGAAAGTCTGGACAATATGTTGAAGAATGCCCGTGCAGAATCGATGGCCGATGCAGCTGTGAAATATTCCGGCCGTTTAGAGCGTTTGGCTGCATATATTGCGACCGAGGGATTAAACGCAGCGGAAGCCGTGGAATTGCTGCGGCAGGAATCCGAACAGTTTGGTCGCGCCTTATAAATGGAGCTAATTGCCTTTAACGGCCAGCATCATGAAACCCGCCAGTGGCAGCAAGAGCAATTTGCCCCTGGTGCCCCTTCTGGGATTAGTCTGACCGAACGCCAGTTATGGCATATCAACAAAGACGATCACGCATGGCGTGCTGAGTATTTGGCAGAAATGCCAAGTTACTTGGCGCGTTATTTTGGCGACCGTTACAGCAAATTAATGGAGAGCGGCCAGAATGGCCGCCGCCGTGCCAATACATTTTTGCGCACAACATTGGGTAAAAATGTATTGCCACGTCTGCGCGAAGTTCGCAAACAGTACGCAACGGATTTCCAGGGCGCGGGCGGGGTGCATATCCCGTTTGCCAAGGATATGGAAAAACTCCCAGGCTTTGATCGTGACGACGTGCGCAACCTGGCACACCGTATCGCAGATTTTATGGCCGAGTGCTTCAATGATTTTATCCGCACGGCTTTCCTGGAAGATTCCAAATCACCCGAAGAATTAGATTGGCGTGCAACAGCTGCTTACCGTCATTTGGCTGAGCTGGTGAACCAGTTCAGTATCACGCCGCCTTATTGGCATTCCTTCAAAGCGGACAACAACTTCACGGCGCGTAATGCTGAGTCGGGTTTGCTGCGGATGATGGCACCGGAATGGTGGCGCGGTAAGTTGAAACGAAGCCGTGATCTGCTGCGTGAACATATGGCCATTGCCGTTGGCCAGGTTCAAAAGGCGGCATCGGCGTATGTCAGCCGTTCCACGCAAGGGGAATGGGTGGAGCAAAAGAAACGTAACCGGGAGTTTTTCAAATCGTGTGATTTAGAAAATCAGGAAACTGGGGAGCGTATTTCCCTGGCTGACATGGTGGACGGAAGCAACGCCAATCCGGCAAAACGCCGTTGTGAATTGATGGTTCGTATGCGTGGCTTTGAAGATTTGGCCAATGAAATGGGTATGGCCGGGGAGTTTTACACGATCACCGCGCCTTCAAAGTATCACGCCGTTCATAGCAAAGGCGGGTTCGTGTCTCAGTGGAACGCGGCCAGCCCGCAGCAAACACAAAAATACCTTTGCGGTGTGTGGGCAAAAGCCCGCGCAGCGTTTTCCCGCGCCGGGATCCACGTCTTTGGTTTTCGCGTAGTCGAACCGCATCACGACGGGACGCCGCACTGGCATATGCTGCTTTTTATGCGTCCGGCTGATGTGGCCGAAGTGCGTGACATTCTCTGTTATTACGCCCGCCGTGAAGATTCCGAAGAACTGCAATCCGCACACGCGCTAAAGGCGCGTTTTCACGTTGAGCCTATCGACGAAGAGAAGGGCAGTGCTACAGGTTATATCGCTAAATACATTTCTAAAAATATCGACGGTTACGCCCTGGATGGTGAAACGGATGAAGAAACCGGCGAAAACCTGAAAGACATGTCCAAGGCGGTATCTGCCTGGGCAAGCCGCTGGCGGATCCGTCAGTTTCAGCAAATCGGTGGTGCGCCGGTAACGGTCTGGCGTGAGCTGCGCCGCATGCGTGATATCACCCTGGAAAACAAATCTATGGATGCCGTGCTGGCTGCTGCCGATGTGGGGTGCTGGGCATCCTATACCCAGGCACAGGGCGGGGCGTTGGTGGCGCGTCGTGATCTGGTTGTGCGCCTGATGTATGAAATCACTGAATGCGGCAATGAATACGGGGAAACTGGTGCGCCTGGACGTGGGTTATCACGATCTGGTGTTGCGCTGGTTTACCGGCTTTGTGGAGCGTTCGCAGCCTGCGGAAAATGGCTATCAGCGGCTTTTTGTGCGGGAGTTGGTCGGCGTTTTTGAGCGTCTATGGCCGTGCTCTTTTCAGCATCCCACGCTGCGACAAATCACCGGCTGGCTGACTGAGGAAAGCGGATTGGCGTTTTCCCTGGCTGAAAGTGCTGCTTATAACGACACGCCGATCCCCCATTTCACCCATTCCGGCACCGGCTATCAGCTGTTAGCCAACCTGGGGAAAGCGTTCAGCATTACCGATTACATGTGGTATCAGCTGCCCGATGGTGGCGTTTTTGTCGGGGCGGCCGCTGATGCGCTGTTTGCCGGTAAGCCGGTGGACATCCCCGCCGAATTTAACCAAAGCGTGGCCGGTGGCAATGCCATGACCGTGCCGCTGATCCAGTCTTTGCGCCCCGGAGTAGAGGTGAACGGTCAGCGTTTGACTAAGGTCAGATTGCATAATGATGATATGGAAATCACCTGGACGCCACGCAACAAAGCCACCGGCCAGGCATTGCAGAAAACGCCGTTTCAACGTCAGGTGGAAACCAATTATCCAGAGCTGGCCAGCGGCTTGCATCTACCGCAGTTCGCCAGGGTGGAAGCGCCCAGCGAAGACGTCAGCAACGGCAACATTGCCGATCCCTTCAGGCCACGTTATGCCGTGGACTTGCAACTGTTAGACGCAGACGGCAATCCGGCAAAAGACACGCCGCTTTATCCGGCCGTGCCGCTGCCATTGCCGATGGCGGGCGGTGAGTCCGGGATGTTTCAGTTTCCACCGCCCGGCACGCTGGTAGAAGTCGGATTTAATGGTGGTCGCGCCGATAAGCCGTTTGTGCGTCAAACCTTTGCCCAGGGCAACAGCCTGCCTGCCGTGAAGTATGGCGAACAGCTGCAACAGCAGCGTGATGGTGTATCGCAGCGGGTGACGGTGGCGGGCGATTGGGAGCGGCAAACCGATCAGGTGATCCGCGAAACGTCCATGAGCCGGGTTGTCACGGCCGATGATGAAACGCGCACGCTGGTGGCCAGGGAAACCACCGTGCAAGCCACGGACAAAACCACGGTGCTGGGTAAAGCCACCTTGCTGGCCGGTGCAATTGTGCAGATTGCCCAGGGAGATTACAGCCTGGCCACCCAGGCCAATTATGTAGCCAGTATCCAGGGCAACGCGGAAACCAACGTGATCGGCCAACTGATTGAAAAGGTCGGTAAGTTGCGCAGTAGCGTAGCAGGCACCCGTCAGGAAGTGATTGCGCCGGTGGTGTGGATTGGCAGCCAGTCAATCAACGTCTGCCAACTGATGCTTGATACCCTGGATGTGGTAAAGCAGCTGGCACAGCTGACGGCCACGCATTCTCACAATAATACCGGCACGCCGTTAAACGCATTAGCCATAACAGACACGGGAAATAAAGTTGTGACGCTTAAGAATAAATACAGTGAAATCATTGGGTGACGAAGAATAATCTTAATAATTTATTTCTCTTTTAAGTCAAATATTGTTAGTTTTGACGCAGGAGAGATAAAAAATGCTAATGGATAAGCGCATCAGTCACTTACAACGATTTATCGAGATCTGAAGGATCCAAAAGATGAAGAAATTTGCAGATGGGTCAAAAGATGATATAAATCATTGGTTTGCATTGTGTCGTAAAAAACAGCAACCTTATATTGTCATTGTCCCCAAAAGAAAATATGCCTTAATTGAATGGGATTATATGCATTTTGATAAAGCGATAGGGGACAACATACGCCATCATGAAAGAGAGATTGTTGATTCAATGGGGGCTATCTTAAAGAAATACCACTTACGAAATTTTAAGTTTAGCAGGAACAATCTGGGGAAGAACCTGCGAGGTGTAGAAATCGAAGATTCGGTGCTTATTGCTGAAGAGCTGTATGATTTATTTAATAAATATGCTTATCAAGATGATTTATCATTTGCGGTAGTAGAATGATATAACAGGCACAAAAATGCCCGCCGTTTGCGGGCTTTTTTGTGCCTATATATAACCCGCCTCAATCGCACGCAGCGCCGTGCAGTATTCCATTCCACGCCCTGAACCCTTTCAAAACGATCAAGCCGCCTGCGTAAGCCAGTGGGGCCACACGGCCACGAAACAAAGCAAGACCAGACGGAAATTGCACTACACCGCACCCGCCTGCGCTTTTTGCGTTGGTAATTTTTTTCAGTTTTAAAATTCTACAAATCAGCCCGCCAGGACGCGCCGCGCCTGGGCTTTTCCCGTCATTCCCAAACTGAAAGGATTGAAAAGAATTTCAGTAAATTTCAGCTTTCTGGATCTGAGAAGGATCGAGGGAAAATAACAACATAATGAATTAAAAGGTTTTTATCTGCTTTTTGTTAGTTTGGTGGATCGCTGAGAAGATCAAACTAGTGAACCTATGAAAAGAGAACAGGGCAGGCATGGCGCGGGCTGCAGTTGATTTGGCGTTAATTTGAAAAACTGAAATTTGCGAAACTTAAATACTGTAATTATATACAGTTAAATTGATTTTGAGGCGGCAGAACAAAAGCGGCAAAAGGTTGATTTTATGCGTTCGTTGAAAATTTCCAGCGCGGTGATTTATTTCATGGCGAAGGGGGAAAAATTACCCAGGGCACAGGTTTTCGGAAATCGAGGAAATCCTGTTTACGCTATTTGGACAAAGGGTCGGCTTTGGGAAGTGTCCTGCAAAAATGGTGAGTTTTGGGAAAGTGTCGAAGAAATTCCATTTTCTAATGTTCGTGAGACTTTTGAGACTGCTTTAAATAATTACCTAAGCCGTTACTAAGAAGACATTGAAAGGGGGCAAAAATAAAGTGGGGGGACAAAAGGGGAAAGTAACTATGGAAAACAAAAAAGCCACTCTGTGAGAAGTGGCTTAATCATATGATTATTAAAAATAAAATTTTGTAGCCCTTGCTGGACTTGAACCAGCGATCAAGCGTTTATGATAATGTAAAATCCAAACTTTATAGAAAACAGAGTTTTGCAAAGGCAATTTAGGCCTATTAAGGGCAGTGTTACTATACTGATGCGACATTTTTAGGTTGATGTGATGATTGGCTAGGCATCAGATTCATTCTTGAAAACCAACATTAGGAATTAACTCACGGTGTTCCAGTTTGAATAGTTGCTGCGGTTCGAGGTTGTCCATAAGCTTGAATTCGACTATATATTTTTTGAAGTTTTCTCCCCTATATGTCAACGCATTGTAATAAATAATAAAAAGTTCTTGGTTCGAAATTTGTGCTCTTGCTAATCTCACGTATAATTCTTTGTTTTCTATATTGGACTCGGATAGGTAACGAAAAATATTATATAAAAATCTAAAATAATGAGCTAACTGAAAACCTTGCGCCGTATAGAAATCATCAAAAGCATCTTGTATCTTATCAAGTTCATTGCCATGTCCAAGCTCACGTCTTGCAAACTGTTCTTTTAACTTTGTTACCATGTCTTTAATGACGCTTCTTCCATCTTTAGTTATAATGCCTCGAACTCCTGATTGATGTGACGTTATCTCGCTTATAAGCTGATTGTGCATTTTTAACATTTGAAAAAATGTATTTTCAAAACCTTGTTTTTGAATTTCATTTCTGCTATTTACAGTTTCTAGTTTTTGTTCAATTAATTCTTGCTTTTGAATGTGGATTTGATCTCTCTGTATCGCCAAGGTGTATGCTACACCTGCAAAAGCAAGTGCGGAAAATAAAGAGGTTAGAATCCCAAAACTATCACCAAACACGCCAGCATTAGCGATAGTCATTTTGTCTATGGGCCAAGTTACCCACACTAAGAAGCCAGCATATGCAAATATCAATAGCACAGCCCCAACGCCAAAAGAAGTGGCGATTTTCATTCCAGCAGACATTGATAAATAGATTTTTTTTAATTTCCCGTCTTCATTCATATTATTTCCTTTTTGTATTAAGAGGATTTAATTTTATTGCATCTTCAAAATGGTCATAACGCATTGCCATTTTTATATCAGGATGGCAAGGATTCTTTGTAAAACTAAAATATTTCTACCATTCATCATGAAATGACTAGCAAACGGATGGGGAAGAACGTGAGCCCGGTGCCTCATTGTCGGTTGAACTGTGCCATGAACATCAAGTAATGGGTAACTTAAATTAGCGAAATGAGCATGCCAGTGCAAATTCGTGTCGCCACTTTGTCGCTACATGACAAGGGGTATGTGTTTAACTTATTGTTTTAAAAGAGTTATAAATTTAGAAAAGAAAAAACCCGGCAATCTTGAACCTAATAAGGCGGGATTGACGGGCTCTCCAAATTTGGGGACTTCAAAGAAAAGCAGTGGCACTAATTAAGACTCTGGCTAACTTTAAAAGTTCGTGCGAGGGGGCAAAAATTTAAAAAAATATTGATTTTTTTTTGCCCCATTACACTTCAATGAGTTACGTCATGCACCGGGCCAGATGATGACGATAAGCGTACCGGCGAGCGTCAGTAATACGTTAGCAATGGCATAGGTTCCTGCATAACCGAGTGCCGGAATGTTACTGCGTGCCGTGTCGCTGATGATTTCCATCGCCGGGGCGCAGGTTCGTGCACCCATGATGGCTCCGAACAGCAAAGCGCGGTTCATGCGTAAAACATATGCCCCGAAGATGAAGCAAATCACCACCGGCACCAGGCTGACAATCAGGCCGGAAAGCAGCATCTGGCCGCCTATTGCGCCGAGACCATTATTGATACCCGCACCGGCACTGAGGCCGACACCCGCCATAAACACCATCAGGCCAAACTCTTTCACCATATTTAGCGCGCCCTGCGGGATATAACCGAAAGTAGGGTGGTTGGCTCGCAGGAAGCCGAGCATGATCCCGGCGAACAGCAGTCCGGCGGCGTTACCGATGCCAAAACTGAAGTTTTTGAACTGGAAAGTGATGAGGCCGATCATCAGGCCGACAATAAAGAAGGCGCAGAAGGCCAGCAAATCCGTGAGCTGACTGTGTACGGAGATAAACCCGATACGCTCCGCCACGCTTTTCACCCGTTTTGCGTCGCCGCTGACCTGCAACACATCGCCTTTATTCAGCACGATACTGTCATCGATAGGCATTTCAATCTGACTGCGGATCACGCGGTTGAGGAAACAGCCCTGATCGGTGAGATTCAGTTGACTCAGACGCTTGCCGACCGCGTGGTTATTCTTGACCACCACTTCTTCGGTCACGATACGCATGTCGAGCAGGTCGCGGTCAAACACTTCCTTACCGTTACGGAAACTCGGGTCCAGGCGTGAGTGTGCGTCCGGATAACCGACCAGTGAGATCTCATCGCCCACCTGCAATACGGCGTCGCCGTCCGGTGTCGCCAGGATGCCATTACGGCGGATTCGCTCTATATAGCAGCCAGTCTGACGATAGATCCCCAGTTCACGCAGGTTTTTGCCATCAGCCCAGGCCACCAGCTCCTGTCCCACGCGATAGGCGCGGATCACCGGCAGATACACTTTTCGTTTACTGTCGGTATCCAGGCCACGCTCGCGCGCGATCTGCTGGGCGCTGGTAGGCAAATCCTGATGTTGCAGCTTCGGCAGATAACGTGCGCCGAAAATCAGGCTCACCAGACCGATGAGATAGGTCAGGGCGTAGCCCAGGCTCAGGTTATCCAGTTCAGGCCCGAGCATCTTGTTACCGCCCATGGTATTACGCAGCGTGTCTCCGGCGCCGACCAGAACCGGGGTTGAGGTCATTGAACCCGCGAGCATCCCGGCGGTGAGGCCGATGTCCCAGCCGAACAAACGTCCGAGTCCGAGTGCCAGTAACATGGCGCTGCCGACCATCACCAGTGCCAGCATGAAATAATTTTTGCCGTCACGGAAGAAAATGGAAAAAAAGTTTGGCCCTGCTTCGACGCCTACGCAGAAAATAAACAACATAAAGCCGAGGTTGAGCGCTTCAGTATTAATACTGAAATGCTGCTGACCCAAAAGCAGCGAAACCACTAATACGCCGATAGAATTTCCGAGCTGAACGGAACCCAGGCGAATTTTCCCCAGGCACAGACCGAGTGCCAAAACCACAAATAATAACAGGATGTAATTCCCGTTTAACAAACTAGCGACGTTTATATTCACAAGGATAACTTATTGTTTACCAACAAATTCTTGATATAGGAGAATGTAAAGGATAAATTCAGAAACAGAAAATTCCTACTCAGGATCGCGCGGTCTGTTTCAGCCCCGGCGGGGTGGAAAATTGGGTTTCGGGCGTCATTTTAGTCACAGAACGCCAGTTCAGCCAGAGAAATGCCCGTATAAATCTTCTGAAAGCTTTTTTTGTGTTTCGCGGGAGTGCGGAACGCTCTGGGGAAATGAGCCAGAAGGCTCTGACAGGTAACAAAGAACGCATTTTATGCAGAGAACCTGTGAAATCTCGCCAACTTTAAGGAGGAAGTAAAATGGCAATTTGGCGAAAAGTGGTAGCCCCATTAATTTGTTGCACAATGTTCTTAATTATTTTTCTTATGTTAAAGAATGGCTGGATTATTGTTAGAAATATCGCGCCAGGCCCGGAATATGGCCTGTTATTATTTTTAATTCCCGGCGTGGTGACGTCGCTGATTTCCCGCGATTCGGCGATATTTTCGTCCTTTGTCGGCGGGCTGGTTTCCATCCCTGTGTGCTTTTTATTGCGCATGGCCTTTTATCCACGCGTTCGTCCGCTGATGCAGGAACTGGCCTATGCCACCAGTGCGATATTTTGGTGTGTTCTGGGCGCTATGCTGGTTCATTTGCTGGTCATTGCTTACCGGCAGTTCAGGCAACACTGACATGTCATGATGTAGAAGCCATAAAAAAGGCGCTCACTGAGCGCCTTTTGGCTGTGTATATCTTTATTTTATCGCGGATCAGTTGCTGAACAGCGCCAGATGCTCTTTGGCATAGGCTTCGAAGTCAGTACAGCCACCGATGTGTTTCTGATCGAGGAAAATCTGCGGAACGGTTTCTACCGGTTTACCCACGGTTTTTTCCAGGTCGGCTTTAGTGATGCCTTCCGCGTGAATATCGATGTAGCGGAAGTTGAAATCATCACGTTCTTCAGTCAGTTTTTCAGCCAACTCTTTAGCGCGTACGCAATAAGGACAGCCAGGACGCCCAAAAATTACTGCAAACATGGAGACTCCTTTGTTAATGCCAACAAGATAAATGAAAGGGGAATGTCTGTTTTTGTTAACCACATCACCTTTTTGATGTCGCTACTATGCCTGTTACAAACCATAAAAAAAAGCAGGAATTACCTGTCAGTCCGATACCTTTGACCTATCTGAATGAACCGGCACTCTTTTTCAGACACAGTACATTGTTACAGCTACAGGTGCCGGAATCCTTGCAAACGGTGCTCACAGCATGAATGATTGGGGCAACTTTTTTATTTATCCTTACCGCTCAGGAATTTTTTAATGACGCCGACCATCGATCTTCTGCGCTCACACCGCTCCATCCGTGCTTTTACCGATCAACCGGTCCCGGACGAGCAACGTGAAGCCATTATTGCCGCCGCTCAGGCTGCTTCGACTTCGAGCTTTCTGCAATGTTATTCGATTATCCGCGTTACCGATCCTGTGCTGCGGGAGACGCTGGTGCAGTACACCGGTGGTCAGAAATATGTCGCCAGCGCCGCTGAATTTTGGGTTTTCTGTGCTGATTTCAATCGTAATTTACAGATCAACCCTCAAGCCGAGCTGGGTCTGGCCGAGCAGTTGTTACTCGGTTGTGTGGACACCGCGTTGATGGCGCAAAATGCCATGACGGCGGCGGAGTCACTGGGGCTGGGCGGTGTGTTTATCGGCGGTATCCGTAATCAGGTGGAAGACGTAGTGAATCTGCTGAAACTGCCTAAATTTGTGATGCCTTTGTTTGGTTTATGTATCGGAACCCCCGCGCAGGATCATCAGGTCAAGCCGCGTATGCCGCAGTCTCTGCTGGTGCATGAAAACAGCTACCAGCCGGTAGATAAAGAGCAACTGGCAGAATATGACGACGCGCTATCGGCGTATTATCTGCAACGCGACAGCAATGCCCGACGCGATACCTGGAGTGATTTGATTATTCGTACCCTTAAAAAGGAACAACGTCCGTTTATGCTGGACGCATTGCACAAGCAAGGTTGGGCAACACGCTAAACGGCGACGGAGTGTTGGATGAAAATTGCAATTCTTTCCCGTGACGGGTCGTTGTATTCGTGTAAACGCCTGAAAGAAGCGGCTGAAGCACGCGGACATGAGATCGACATTATCGATCCACTGTCCTGCTACATGAATATCAATCCTGCTGCGCCCAGCGTGCACTATCGCGGGCATCAGCTGGATAAGTACCATGCGGTGATCCCACGAATTGGCTCCGCGATTACCTTCTATGGCACAGCGGTGCTGCGTCAGTTTGAAATGCTGGGCAGTTTCCCGCTGAATGAATCGGTGGCGATCACCCGGGCGCGCGATAAATTGCGTTCCATGCAGATTCTGGCGCGTGAAGGCATTGATCTGCCGACGACCGGTTTTGCTAATGCGCCGGATGACACCGCTGATTTGATTGCGCTGGTCGGTGGTGCGCCGCTGGTGGTGAAGCTGGTTGAAGGAACACAGGGGATTGGTGTGGTGCTGGCAGAAACCCGTCAGGCGGCAGAAAGTGTCATTGACGCATTTCGCGGCCTGAACGCGCATATTCTGGTTCAGGAATATATCCGCGAAGCAGAAGGGCGCGACATTCGTTGTCTGGTGGTGGGGAAAAAAGTGGTCGGAGCGATTGAGCGTCAGGCCAAACCGGGTGATTTCCGCTCGAACCTGCATCGCGGCGGGACGGCCACCAATGTCAAAATTACGCCGCAGGAGAAAGACATTGCGGTTAAAGCCGCGCAGACTCTGGGGCTGGACGTCGCCGGGGTTGATATTTTACGTTCAAACCGCGGGCCGCTGGTGATGGAAGTCAATGCTTCGCCGGGGCTCGAAGGGATCGAAGCCACCACCGGTCTGGATATCGCCGGTATGATGATTGACTATATCGAACAAAGAGCGCGGCCGGGATTCCGTCTGAAATCCGGTGGCTAATTCTTATTCCCGTGCGTTAAATGTCCATCAATCCGGTAATGATCGTAGCGCTGACCGGCAATATTCCGTAAGCTATGACCCCTTCGTAATGCCGCTGGCGTTACGAAGGGTTTGTTTTTTTCG
Source organism: Rahnella sp. RcJ3 (assembly GCF_009498575.1). NCBI lineage: Bacteria > Pseudomonadati > Pseudomonadota > Gammaproteobacteria > Enterobacterales > Yersiniaceae > Rahnella > Rahnella sp. RcJ3. The sequence continues at coordinate 178,411 of NZ_QSNX01000007.1, read as the reverse complement.
TTGTGTTGAACTCGTGAGGCATTCTATGGATTCGCTCATCGTCCCTGATTTAGCGCTGCTGCGGCGCTGGCTGGATCAGCTGGGCATCTCTTTTTTCGAGTGTGATTCCTGTCAGGCTCTCCATTTGCCGCATATGCAGAATTTTGACGGCATTTTTGATGCCAAACTCGATATTGTAGATAATGTGATTTTGTTTTCTGCACTGGCCGAAGTCAAACCGACGGCGTTGATCCCGCTGGTGGCCGATCTGAGCTCGATTAATGCCAGTTCACTGACCATTAAAGCGTTCGTGGATATTCAGGACGACAATTTGCCGAAACTGATTGTTTGCCAGTCACTGACGATTGCAGTGGGTGTGACGGAAGAGCAGTTTGCTTTCTTCCTGCAACAGGCTGAGGAGCAGATGTCGATGATTATTCTCGAAGCGCACGCCAATGACCTGCTTTTCCTTGGCGAGGAAGAAGAAGGCATGCCGGTCACTTCTGTGAATCTGCCTTTACTGCATTAATTTTCCATTTCCGGACATTCATTTCCCCCCTCTGAAGATCCTTTCCTGCGAGCCGTGCTTATTGCGGCTCCGCTGCCTTTATCCGCTTTCGCCATAAGTTATGCTGCATTTGTGTGGTTGTTGCCAGATATTTCACTTTGTTAAAAGGCAAAATGCCAGACGGTATAGACTAAATCTGCATAATTAATCGATAAACGCCGGTTTTGTCTCAGGAGGCTGGTACACAAGGGTTGCAGGCGCTATGCTTCTGACTCTGCATCAAGCGTGATTACGTCGTAAAACCAAACGGTTAATTCGCAGGCAGCGTATGCGTCAACGTTGAATGCCTATGCATATTCCATGGGTGTCGGTTGGCAGTTGTGTGAAAGGTTTTGTATCCGTCTCAATGATACAAATTCGATTTATATTCCCTGTCTTGGAGGTAGTAACGGATGTTCACCCTGCGTAAAAAGTGGTTATCGGGTGTTGTCGCCGGCCTGGTTATGGCTGCGTCCGTCACAGCGTCTGCGGATGAAAAAACGCTGCATATCTATAACTGGTCCGATTATATCGCACCAAATACCGTGCCTGATTTCCAGAAGGAAACCGGCATTAAAGTGGTTTACGACGTGTTTGATTCCAATGAAGTGCTGGAAGGCAAACTCATGGCAGGCAGCACCGGCTTCGATCTGGTGGTACCGTCGGCCAGCTTCCTCGAACGTCAGCTGGCGGCTGGTGTGTTCCAGCCTCTGGATAAGAGCAAACTGCCAAACTACAAAAATATGGATCCTGAGCTGCTGAAGATGGTGGCGCAACATGATCCGGGCAACAAATACGCGATCCCTTATCTGTGGGCGACCACCGGTATCGGCTATAACGTCGATAAAGTGAAAGCCGTACTGGGTAAAGATGCCCCGGTAGACAGTTGGGATCTGGTGCTCAAGCCTGAAAACCTCGAGAAACTGAAAAGCTGCGGCGTTTCATTCCTCGATGCCCCTGCGGAAATCTACGCAACAGTCCTGAATTATCTGCATCTGGATCCGAACAGCACCAAAGCATCAGATTACACCGGTGCAGCCAACGATCTGCTGCTGAAACTGCGTCCGAACATCCGTTATTTCCACTCTTCTCAGTACATTAACGACCTGGCGAACGGCGACATTTGTGTGGCAATCGGCTGGGCTGGTGATGTGATGCAGGCGGGTAACCGCGCGAAAGAAGCGAAAAACGGTGTGAACGTGGCGTACAGCATTCCCAAAGAAGGGGCGCTGGCCTTCTTCGACGTGTTTGCTATCCCGGCAGATGCTAAAAATCTCGATGAAGCCTATCAGTTCCTCAATTACCTGATGGAACCAAAAGTTATCGCGCAAATCAGTAACACCGTTTACTACGCCAGCGGAAACAAAGCCGCGACACCACTGGTTAACGAAGATGTGCGTAACAACCCGGGCATTTATCCACCGGCCGATGTTCAGGCGAAACTCTTCACCCTGAAAGTTCAGGATCCGAAGATTGACCGCGTGATCACCCGTTCGTGGACCAAGGTTAAAACCGGCAAATAATACTCTTCATCCTTCAGGCTGCCTCTGCGTTGGTTGCGCGAACGCGCCCCGGTCACTGACGTGTGTCAGCTCCCGGGGACTTGCTCACTTGCCGCCTTGATGCAACCAGAATGATTTTGAGTATCGTTAACGCGGCTCCGCTTATTGATGGCGGGGCCGCTGACGTTTTGCTTCCGGCTGTATTTTGGGTATACCGATCAGGCACTTTCCCCCCTGACTGTTATGCTTATTTGAACTGCTTTATTCTGATACCGGAGATTTCTCTGAGTGAACGACGCTATCCCCCGCCCGCAGCCTAAGACCCAGAAAGGTTTCACGCCTTTGCTGGAAATCCGCAATCTGACCAAATCTTTTGATGGCCAGGCCGCCGTCGATGATGTGAGCCTGACCATTTATAAAGGCGAGATTTTCGCACTGCTCGGCGCGTCCGGCTGTGGGAAATCAACCCTGTTGCGTATGCTGGCCGGTTTTGAGCCGCCCACGCAGGGCCAAATCGTACTGGATGGCGTAGATCTTTCGCAGGTGCCGCCGTATCAGCGTCCGATCAACATGATGTTCCAGTCTTACGCCTTGTTCCCGCACATGACGGTCGAACAAAACATCGCGTTCGGCCTCAAGCAGGACAAACTGCCGTCAGCGGAAATCAAAAGCCGCGTGGCGGAAATGCTGACGCTGGTGCATATGCAGGAATTCGCCAAACGTAAGCCGCACCAGCTTTCCGGCGGTCAGCGTCAGCGTGTGGCATTAGCGCGCAGCCTGGCGAAAAGACCAAAACTGCTGCTGCTCGATGAGCCGATGGGGGCGCTGGATAAAAAGCTGCGCGACCGTATGCAACTGGAAGTGGTGGATATTCTTGAGCGCGTCGGCGCGACCTGTGTGATGGTGACACACGATCAGGAAGAGGCGATGACCATGGCGGGGCGTATCGCCATCATGAACCGCGGTAAATTCGTGCAAATCGGCGAGCCGGAAGAAATTTATGAACACCCGACCAGCCGTTTCAGCGCCGAATTTATCGGCTCCGTGAATATATTTGAAGGTGTGCTGAAAGAGCGTCTGGACGATGCGCTGCTGCTGACCTCGCCGGGGCTGAGGCATCCGCTGAAAGTCGATCCGGATGTGTCTGTGGTTGACGGCGTGCCGGTGTATGTTGCGCTGCGTCCGGAAAAAATCATGTTGTGTGAAGACGTGCCGCAGGATGGCTGCAACTTCGCGGTCGGAGAGGTGGTCAATATCGCCTATCTTGGCGACCTGTCGATTTATCACGTCAGGCTGCACAGCGGGCAGATGATTACGGCGCAGTTGCAGAACGGTCACCGTTTCCGCAAAGGTATGCCAACCTGGGGCGACGAAGTGCGCCTGTGCTGGGAAGCCGACAGCTGTGTCGTGCTGACTGTTTAAAGGGGGATGAAAATGTCTGTAATCTCCGAAACCCCGGCCAGCAAACCTCCGGGCGGATTTAAAGCCTTCACCGGTCGTCTGCAACAGCGGCATGGCCGCAAGCTGGTGATCCTGCTGCCGCTGGTCTGGTTCCTGCTGCTGTTTTTACTGCCATTTCTGATTGTTTTCAAAATCAGTTTTGCTGAAATGGCGCGGGCCATTCCGCCGTATACCGATCTGGTTACCTGGTCAGACGGCATGCTGGATATTGCACTCAACATCGCCAACTACATCGGCCTGACCCAGGATCCGCTGTATATCGATGCGTATTTGCAATCGCTGCAAGTGGCAGCGATTTCCACGCTGCTTTGCCTGCTGATTGGGTATCCGCTGGCGTGGGCGGTGGCACACAGCCGCACCTCGACGCGCAACATCCTGCTGTTGCTGGTGATCCTGCCATCATGGACGTCATTCCTGATCCGCGTTTATGCCTGGATGGGCATTCTTAAAGACAACGGTGTACTGAATAACGTACTGATCTGGCTGCATGTTATCGACCAGCCTCTGGTGATTTTGCACACCAATCTGGCCGTGTATATCGGCATCGTGTATTCGTATCTGCCGTTTATGGTGTTGCCGATTTACACCGCGCTGACCCGCATGGATTACTCACTGGTGGAAGCGGCGCAGGATCTCGGTGCGCGTCCGATGAAAACCTTTTTCAAAGTGATTATGCCGCTGACCAAAGGCGGGATTATTGCCGGTTCAATGCTGGTCTTTATCCCGGCGGTGGGGGAGTACGTGATACCGGAACTGCTCGGCGGGCCGGACAGTAATATGATCGGCCGTGTCCTGTGGCAGGAATTCTTCAATAACCGCGACTGGCCGGTAGCCTCGGCGGTGGCAGTGGTCATGTTGTTGCTGCTGATCATGCCTATCCTGTGGTTCCAGAAATACCAAAACAAAGAGCTGGGAGATAAAGAATGAATCAGTTACCGGTTGTCCGTTCGCCGTGGCGAATTCTTATTCTGGTGCTCGGCTTTACGTTTTTGTACGCCCCGATGCTGATGCTGGTTATTTACTCATTCAACAGCTCGAAGCTGGTAACGGTCTGGGCTGGCTGGTCCACCCGCTGGTATACTCAGCTTTTCCATGATTCGGCGATGATCAATGCTGTCGGCATGAGCCTGTCGATCGCCACCGCTGCCGCCACCATGGCCGTGGTGGTCGGTACACTGGCCGCCGTGGTGATGGTGCGTTTCAGGCGTTTTCGCGGTTCAACCGGTTTTGCGTTTATGCTGACTGCGCCGCTGGTCATGCCTGATGTCATCACCGGTCTGGCGTTGTTGTTGCTGTTTGTGGCGATGGGGCACACTTTTGGCTGGCCGGCTGAACGTGGCATGTTCACTATCTGGCTGGCGCACGTGACGTTTTGTAGTGCGTATGTCGCGGTCGTGGTCTCGGCGCGTTTGCGTGAACTGGACCGTTCCATCGAAGAAGCGGCAATGGATTTAGGCGCACCGCCACTGAAAGTGTTCTTTATTATTACGCTGCCGATGATCTTGCCAGCGCTGATTTCGGGCTGGTTGCTGGCGTTTACGTTGTCGCTCGACGATCTGGTGATCGCCAGTTTCGTCGCCGGGCCGGGCGCGACCACGTTACCGATGCTGGTTTTTGCCAGCGTGCGTATGGGTGTCAACCCTGAAATCAACGCACTGGCGACGCTGATCCTGCTGGTGGTGGGCATCATCGGCATGATTGCCTGGTGGTTTATGTCGCGTGCCGAGAAACAACGGCGCAAAGAAATTCAGCGCGCTCAACGTGCTTAAATTTTAAGATAATTTTCAGGGCGGATGTATTCCGCCCTGAACGTAAATGGAGAGCCCAAACGGATTTATGAAACTGGCATTTATCCCTGTTCCCGTCATGATCGGTGCGTCGGCGATTGTCGCGACGCGCTTGCTCGAATTCATATTATTGTTTGATGCTATGGGCTTTTCAGGGCTGATGAGCTTTATTGAAGTCAGTGCAGAGTCCTGGCTGAACTGTTTCATCATGCTGGCCAGTTTGCTGATCGTGTTGACCGAATGCCGTGCCGCGTACGCCATGATGCGTGGCCGCCGCTGGGGGCGCCGGGCATTCATCGGTTGTCAGGTGATCGTGGTCGGTTACATGCTGCTGGCGTCATTTGACTGGTTCGGCCCGCGTATCTTTCGCTTTAACGTCGAAACACAGGGCGAATTTCTCTATGCGCTGCTGATGCAAAAAATTCCCGATATGCTGGTGCTGCTACTGTTGTATGTGCCTGCCAGCAGCCGCAGATACTTTTCCCGTCGCAAATAGCCTCGATGTAAGTGAGTCTTTCCCGCCGCGCAGTGATAAACTGCGCGCCAGTTTTTTACTGCATCTGATGACCGGAAATTTTTCATGCATTGCGCACTTTACACCGCCGGAACCTGCCGTTCCTGCCAGTGGCTCGACAAACCTTATTTACAACAGTTAGCCGACAAGCAGCGGGATCTCAGCGATTTGCTGTCAGATTTGCCGGTGGCTGAATGGTGTGAACCGGTCACCGGCCCGGAAAGTGCGTTTCGTAATAAAGCCAAAATGGTGGTCAGCGGCAGCGTGGAACGCCCTTTACTTGGGATGTTGCACCGCGACGGCACGCCGGTCGATTTGTGTGAGTGCCCGTTGTATCCGACCAGTTTCCCGGCGGTATTTTCAGTTCTCAAAATCTTTATTGCCCGCGCGGGCCTGACCCCTTACAACGTTGCGCGCAAACGCGGCGAGCTCAAATTCCTGTTACTGACTGAAAGCCAGAAAGATGGCGGCATGATGCTGCGCTTTGTGTTGCGTTCAGACGCCAAACTGGCGCAACTGCGTGCGGCACTGCCGTGGTTGCAACAGCAGTTGCCACAGTTGAAAGTGATTTCCGCCAACATACAGCCGGTGCATATGGCGATCCTCGAAGGTGACACTGAAATTCCACTGACGGATGTTCAGCGGCTGGAAGAAGATTTTAACCATGTCCCCCTGTTTATCCGCCCGCAAAGCTTCTTCCAGACCAATCCGGTGGTGGCTGAAAAGCTTTACGCCACGGCGCGTGACTGGGTGAGGGGGCGAGGGGATATTCGAAGTATGTGGGATCTGTTCTGTGGCGTGGGCGGCTTTGGTCTGCATTGTGCAACGCCGCAGATGAAACTGACCGGTATCGAAATCAGCGCGGAAGCCATTGCCTGTGCGAAAGAATCGGCGGTGCGTCTGGGGCTGCAAAACGTTGAGTTTCAGGCGCTCGATTCCACCGGTTTTGCGACCGGCAAAGGCGAGGTGCCGGATCTGGTGCTGGTGAATCCGCCACGTCGCGGCATCGGCAAAGCGTTGTGCGAATATCTCAGCCACATGGCGCCGGACACGATTCTCTATTCAAGCTGTAACGCCCAAACTATGGCGCAGGATCTGGCGTTACTGCCGGACTATCACATTCTGCGTGTCCGGCTTTTCGACATGTTCCCGCATACCGCGCATTACGAAGTGATGGCGCTGCTGGTGCGGCGTTAAGCCATTCAGTCAGCCGCCAGCTGATTCATGATCAACACAATCTTATCCAGAATTTCACTGAACAGATGCTCGCTGAACGGGGCGAGCATCGGCATCATCAGGCTGATCGCCAGAATCCCAATGCTGAGGGTCAGCGGGAAACCGATGACGAAAACGGAAAGCTGTGGCGTCACGCGGTTTAACAGACCCAGCGCCATGTTGAGCGTCAGCAGCAATGTCACGATTGGCAGAGCCAGCATCATCCCGCCGCTGAATACAATGCTGCCCGCTTTGGCGACGGCCATAAAACCTTCGGCATTCACCGGATTATGGCTGATGGGCAGGGTATGAAAACTGTCGGCCAGCAGGGAAATCAGCCACAGATGCGCGTTGAAACTCAGGAACAACAACACCGCCAGCAGATTTAAAAACTGTGCCAGCAGCGGGGTATTGAGACGGTTGCTTGGATCATAAAACGTCGCAAAGGAAATCCCCATCTGCAAACCCATAATTTCACCGGCCATACGGATGGCGGCAAAGGCCAGTTGCATGGTGATACCCAGCGCGGTGCCAATCATAATCTGCTGCATCGCCAGCCACAGTGCAGGCGTGGAGAAGATCGGCGTGTCCACCGGCGGCAGGGAAGGCGCAATCAGGAAGGTAATCATCATCCCAAGACCGAGTTTCACGCGGTTTGGCACTGACTTTTCACTGGTGATCGGCGCGGTGCTGATCAGCGCCAGAATTCGCAGCAGGGGCCAGAAATACATGCTCAGCCATCCGGCTAACTGGGTGCTGTCGAAGGAAACCATAGATTACCCGATGATGTACGGCAGGTTGGTAAACAACGTGCGCATGTAATCGAGCAGCAGATTCAGCATCCACGGCCCGGCGATCACGATAGTCGCCACAACGGCCAGAATTTTAGGAATGAAGGACAGCGTTTGTTCGTTGATTTGTGTCGCCGCCTGCAACAGGCTGACGATAAGCCCGGTCACCAGCGCGGCCAGCAACAAAGGCGCAGCAACGGCCAGCGCCACTTTCATTGCCTCGTTACCCAGTGCCATTACCGATTCAGGAGTCATAAGATTCTCGTAAAAGAAGACGGGCGACTCCCTCCCCTGCGAAGGGGAGGGTTGGGGTGGGGTATGAATAGCAGCTCAGAATTTCAAGTTGCCTGTAAAACCCCCTCCCGGCCTCCCCCTTCGCAGGGGGAGGAGCAAAAAAACGCCCAACAATTTTAGCGTTTTGAATTAACTGTAAAAACTCTGCGCCAGCGATCCGAGCAGCAGTTGCCAGCCATCGACCAGCACAAACAACATCAGCTTGAACGGCAGTGAGATGGTGGCGGGTGGCACCATCATCATCCCCAGCGCCATCAGTACGCTGGCGACCACCAGGTCGATAATCATGAACGGTATGAATACGGTGAAGCCAATCTGGAAAGCGGTTTTCAGTTCGCTGGTGACGTAAGCCGGTAACAAAATACGCATCGGCACGGCTTCCGGGCCTGCAAGAGGCGGGATATTGGCCAGACGCGCATACAAAGCGAGATCGCTTTCGCGGGTCTGGCGCAGCATAAACTGGCGTAACGGCTGAGCGCCTTTGTCCATTGCTTCCTGCATGGTGATCTTGTTTTCGCTGAAGGGCTGATAAGCATCGCTGTAAATTTTGTCGAATACCGGTGCCATCACGAAGAAGGTCAGAAACAGGCCAAGGCCGAGCAGCACCTGGTTTGGCGGCGCGGAAGGAGTACCCAGTGCATTTCGCAGTAAACCCAGCACGATAATGATGCGGGTAAAACTGGTACACATCAGCAGCATCGCAGGTAACAGGGTCAGTGTGGTGATAAACACCAGCGTCTGGATCGGCAGCGACCAGTTTTGTGTCCCGTTAGACATCTGCTGGCTGATGATCCCCGGTAACTGTGCAAAAGCTGCCGGGCTGGCAAGCAATAGCAGCGGCAGACACAGGTGAGTGACCAGGCGAACAGGGCGCTGACGGGCAGCGGTAAGGGCGGATTTCAACAAGGTCATGCCTGCTTTCCCGGACGTTTCAACATTTTCTGCATCAGCTGACGGAAATCAGCGGGTGGGTGATTGGGATTGCCTGAGTCTGGCGTCTGTTCAACCGGAGGCGCGCTCAGCGTATGCAGCGGGGTGATGTTTTGCGCCGTCACGCCCAGCACCAGCCAGGTATTGTCGACCTCTACGATCACTACTTTTTCACTGCGACCGACCTGTACACTGGCGGTCACTTTCAGCAGTTTGTTATTTTTAGACTGTGGCGCGAAACCGGCACGCTTAACCACCCAGCCGATAAACAGGATCAGTAGCAGGATGCCGCCGAGTACAGTACTGACTTGTGTCAGTACAGAACTGGCAGGCATCGCCTGAGGTGATGCCTGGGTGGTAGCGTGATTGACCGGGCCGGAAATGTACGGAGAATCCGTCGCGGCATTCTGGCTCATCAGCGGCTCAGGCGACGCATACGTTCGGACGGGGTGATGATGTCAGTGATACGCACACCGTATTTATCGGCGACCACCACCACTTCACCCTGAGCAATCAGATAACCGTTGATCAGGATATCCAGCGGTTCACCGGCCAGACCGTCGAGCGACACCACGGAACCCTGCGACAGACGCAGCAGTTCTTTGATGGTCATTTTGGTGCGACCTAATTCCACGGTCAGTTTCACCGGAATATCGAGGATCATGTCGATATCTTGCAAACTGCCTGTTCCGTCCTGGGCACCCAGCGCGGCGAAAACACCGTCAGTTGACGCTTTCGCGCCGCCCGCAGACTGTTGTTCGTTAAACGCATCAGCCCATAAATCGTCAACGTTATCCGATCCGGCGTCAGACGGTTTATTGGTGTCACTCATGGGGCTGTTCCTCATCTAGAGAATTTAAAATTGGGTTGATCAAATGTTCAACGCGCAGGGCGTATTGTTCGTTTAAGGTGCCATATTGGCTGGTCAGCACAGGCACGCCATCGACGTGAGCGATCAGGCGGTCCGGCTTCTCAATCGGCAGTACATCGCCCGGTTTCAGTTTCAGGATCTGCGACAGGCGCAGCGGGATTTCGACGAAATTCGCCACCAGTTCGAGCTCAGACTGCTGAACCTGATGCACCAGGTTTTCACGCCACTGACTTTCTTCATTACGTGAGTTTTCGACCGGCGGATTGGTCAGTAACTCACGTAAAGGTTCGATCATGCTGAACGGAATACAGATGTTGAAATCACCGCTCAGCGCACCGATTTCCACATGGAACGGCGTGGTCACCACGATGTCGTTCGGGGAAGAGGTGATGTTAGTGAATTTGATCTGCAATTCGGCACGCACATATTCAACGCTGAGCTTGTAAACGCCGCTCCAGGCATCTTCGTAGGCATCCAGTGCCAGCCTGAGCATGCGCTTAATCACGCGCTGTTCGGTGTGGGTAAATTCGCGGCCCTCCACTTTGGTCGGGAAACGACCATCGCCCCCGAACAGGTTATCCACTGCGATAAACACCAGGCTCGGTGCGAACACAAACAGCGCCGTGCCGCGCAGAGGTTTCAGGTGGATAAGGTTCAGGTTGGTGGGCACCGGTAAGTTGCGTGCGAAATCGTGGTAGGGCTGGATTTTGATCGCCCCTACGGTGATGTCCGGGCTACGGCGCAAGAGGTTGAACAGCCCCATACGGAAATGACGGGCAAAACGCTCGTTAATGATTTCCAGAGCCTGCAACCGCTCACGCACAACGCGACGCTGCGTCGTAGGGTCAAAAGGTTTTACACCGTCATCAGACGCGGCAGTCTTTGCTGCAGCCGCAGTGTTGCTTGCATTATCACTGTCACTGTCACCATTGAGCAGCGCGTCGATCTCGGCCTGTGAAAGTATGCTGTCGCCCATAATTTGTTTATCGCAGTATGAAAGCAGTGAAAAGCACGTCGTTGATCACCTGAGGAGGCTGACCTTTGACCAGTGGCGCGTCCAGAACCTGTTTGATGTCCTGAACCAGCTGTTGTTTACCCGCTTCGCTGGCTAACTCCGTCGACTTCTGACGGGAGAGCAGCAACAGCAGGCGGCTGCGAACTTCAGGCAGGTATTCATTAAGCGTAGCGCGATTTTTTTCGTCCGGCAGACGCAGGGTCAGCCCGACATACAGCACGCGGTCAGGATCGTTATCCGCCGTTTGCAGGTTAACGGTGAAGGTATCCAGTGCCAGGAAAATCGGTGCCGCAGGCGGTTCGTTCTTTTTCACTTCAGTCGTCTGTGTTCCATTTCCGGATTGTTGCTTGTGCAACATCCACCAGGCGTAACCGGCCGCACCACAGGCTCCGATGGCAATCAGTAACAGCAGAATGATCATTAACGGCCGCTTTTTTTTACGCGATGCCGAGAGAGCAGAGTCAGACATGGATGAGGCGATTTCCTGTAAGTATGAGCCGTCTGGCGCGAGAAGCACCACACTGCTGAGTCAATTCTGAAAACGATTATCCCGCTTATCCCGTTGTTCAATAGTCAGAATAGGCGGGGTAAATAAGGTCAGCTCTGCCGTTTGAATTAAGGACGAACTGACCGTCAGCAATTATCTGAAACAATTCTGCGAACTTTTACGCAAATTCCTACGCAAAAATGTCCACGCTGTTGTTGCCGCTGACCCGTGAAGCGAGGGAGGCCGGAACCGGCAAGGCACCGCTGGCAGAGGGAGTGCTGCCGGAGCTGAACGCTGCCCAACTGGCGGCATTACCTTGCTGCGAACCTGACTGACTTTGCTGCTGGGCTTGCTGCCACTGCGAACTGTCACTGCCGACGCTGCTCTGACCCAGGCTGATGCCGTTGTCTGCCAGCGCGGTTTTAAGCTCCGGCATGGCGGCTTCAATTGCCGAGCGCACACCGCTGTGACCGGACACAAAGTGGAGCTGTGCCTGATTGTTTTCAATCTTCATGCTGATCTGGATAGAGCCCAGATCAGCCGGATGCAGACGAAGTTCCGCGGTCTGTTGCCCCTGACGGTTGAACATCATCACCTGCTGACCCAGCTGTTGCTGCCATTCCGGTGTACCGAGCTGTGCATTAAGCAGCGGCGTTGTTGGCGCGGTCACGGCGCTGGTCATGGTTGGCGTGCTGGAAACCGGCGCGGAAGAGACAGCAACGGCGGCGGTGTTGAGCTGATTCAGTGCCTGCGTGCCGTTATCGGCAGCGCGGCTGTCATTTTGCTGCAGAGCCGCGGCATTGCCGGCTGCTGCGCTCATTGACGCCAGCGCGCTGCTAAAATCAGGTGTGTTGCTGGTGGCCGCTTTACTGCTGGCGGCATGTTGTGCGGAGCCCGACGCGGTATTGCCTGAGGCGGCGGCCGCTGCTTTCGGATCGGTGTCCGTTACTGCGGCGGTTTTGCCATCAGCCGTCAGTAAGGAAGAGGCGGTCAGACCGGCGAGCAGTGAACTCTGCTTATCGGTTGTGGTGGGTTCGCTGCTGACGGTTTGCGTGGCGACGGTGGTAGCGGTTTGAATCTGCTGAGCCGGTTGCTGCTGCGCCGCAAGTTGCGCGAGCAATGACTGAACAGAAAGGTCAGCACCGGCGTCAGTGCTGTCTTTATCTTTATCGCTCAGGGCGGCATCTTTGACCGGGACGGAGCCCGTGCCTTTCAGATTGCCGGTCGGCAATATCTGAATCGCGGCGATCATTTTGCTCAGATCACTTTCATCCAGCATCAGGCTGCCGTCTTCTTCACCAGAAGTCACTGCCTGCGTCAGGGTTGTTTTATCGACGACCACCCCTTTGGCAGAGATTTGCTGGCCGAGTTTGGCTAACGTACTGGTGATTTTCGGATCCACTTTTTCGCCGAGCTGGGCTTCAAGCTGGCTGGCGAAATCCGCCGGGCTGGTAGCGCCCGGCTCGGTGATCGCACTGACGTCCGTTGCCGGTGACGTACTGACAGAGGCACTGCCGGTCGCCGCGCTCGCGGTGGTCTTCGCCGTGGTAACGGCTGCAGGCAAAATATTCAGATTCATGGTTGTTTCTTCCTGTGTGCGCTGCGCTGGGCGAACTCATCGTTCTGCTTTTGATCAATCTTATTTTCCAGAGAACGTTGCTGCTCACTGGCGCGGGTTTGCAACGTCTGGTACGCATTGAGCCGTTGCTGCTTGTCCTGCCACTGGTTAACCGCCATATTCAGCCGCTGATCCCATTGTTGTAGCTGTTTGCGGTGCTGCTCAATCGCCACTTCCAGTGTGCCGATAAACTGTTGGTAGTTTTGCCAGGTATTCGCGGCAATCCCGTCGGTCATGGTGGAATTGAGTTTTTCCCGGTATTCACGCTGATAATTGAGCAGCATGGTGAGCTGCTCGTCAGCCTGACGTTGCGATTGTCGGATTTGGCCCAAATGACTGGTCGCCTGATCCAGCGCTTTTTGCGCCAGCGAGCAAAGTGTGATTAACGGCGATGAACTTTCCATTTATGCCTCGCTTATCTTGGTTTAGCCCGGGAACAACATGTTTAGTTCCAGACAGGCGTCTTCATATGTGCTGCGTTCCATGATGTCCTGTTGCAGGAAGTTCTCCATCTGCGGATACAGCTTGATAGCGCGATCGAGCATCGGATCGCTGCCTGCGGCGTATGCACCGACGCTGATCAGGTCACGGTTGCGCTGGTAGCTGGACAACAATTGTTTGAAATTACGAACGCGCCCGTACTGGGCGTCGTCAATAAGCGAGGTCATGGCACGGCTGATCGACGCTTCAATATCGATTGCCGGATAATGGCCGGATTCCGCCAGACGGCGCGACAGCACCACATGGCCGTCAAGAATGGCGCGGGCGGAGTCAGCAATCGGATCCTGCTGGTCATCCCCTTCGGTCAGTACGGTATAAAACGCGGTAATCGAGCCGCCGCCGCTGATGCCGTTACCCGCGCGTTCAACCAGCGCAGGCAGTTTTGCAAACACGGAAGGCGGATAGCCTTTGGTGGCCGGTGGTTCGCCGATCGCCAGGGCGATTTCACGCTGCGCCATGGCATAACGGGTCAGGGAATCCATAATCAGCAATACGTGCTGACCGCGGTCGCGGAAGTCTTCGGCGATACGCGTGGCGTAAGCGGCACCCTGCATACGCAAAAGAGGAGACACGTCAGCCGGTGCTGCGATAACCACAGAACGGGCACGACCTTCGTCGCCCAAAATGTTCTCGATAAAGTCTTTGACTTCACGGCCACGTTCACCAATCAGTCCGACCACGATCACGTCGGCTTTGGTGTAGCGCGCCATCATGCCGAGCAGGACGGATTTCCCGACACCTGAACCGGCGAAAAGCCCCATACGCTGTCCGCGACCCACGGTCAGCAGGGCGTTAATGGCGCGGACGCCGACATCCAGCACATCGGTGATCGGGGTACGTTGCAGCGGGTTAAACGGCGGCGTGATAAGCGCCGCGCGATAGCCGGTGTCCGGCGGCGGTAATCCATCCAGTGGCTTGGCGCTGCCATCTAACACACGGCCAAGTAATTGCGTACCGAGCGGCAGTTGTTTACCTGCGGTCTGGCCGTCGGCGGCAATACGGGCATACACCCGCGCGCCCGGCAAAATACCTTCCACTTCTTCCAGTGGCATCAGGAACAGGCTCTGACCGTTGAAGCCGACCACTTCGCTTTCGACTTCCTGCACGACCGGCCCGTCATGGCGCTCAATCAGGCAGGTCGCACCCAGCGGTAACTGCAAACCGGTGGCTTCCAGTACCAGACCTGTTGCCCGCGTCAGACGGCCATAACGACGGACTGACGGCGTACGCGCCATGCGTTTTTCCGCGTCATCCAGCGTTTTCAGCAAACGGCTCAGTCGGGCGGTCATCAGAGATCTCCCGGTGCGGCGAGACGGCACAGTTCATGCCAGCGGGTGGCCAGCGAAGCGTCCATATCGCCATCTTCGGCACTGACTTTACAGCCGCCGCTGTGGATCTGGCTGTCGGCCAGCAGTCGCCAGCCGTTCATGCTCAGGCTGGCTCCCAGTTGCAGTTCCACACGCTCGAAATCTGCCGGGTTAACGCGCAGTTGCGGTTTGCCCTTGAACATCGGTTCCTGCTGGATAAGTTGTTGGATCTGATTAAGCAGGGCGGAACCGTCACAAATCGGCGCCTGACCAATAATCTGTTTGGCGGCAGTCAGCGCCATTTGCATCAGACGGGAAGCAATGACGCTGTCCAGCGCATCCAGTGTTTGCTGGAAGTCAGAAACCATATGCTGCCAGTGTTCAGTCAGAACCGCCTGCTGTTGCTGACCTTCCTGCAAACCCTGCTGCTGCCCGGCTTCCAGACCTTGCTGGAAACCGGCGGCGTAACCTTGTTTCTGTCCGGCTTCAAGACCCTGCTGGAAACCCTGTTGTTCGGCGTGACGCTGAAGATTGAGCAATTCATTCTGGTCTACCTGAACTTTTGGCAGACCGTCGTCTTGCTCTGGTTCGCCGCCGGCCAGCAAAGGTTCATCGGGCGTGGTAAAGACGGGCATTCTGAGGTCGCCCGGTCTCCACCGCTGCCATGGCAAAGCATTGATGCGCTCAGCATGACGTTCTTCCGCCGTTTTCTTTTCCGGTGCCGGTTTGTCAGACTCTGGTGAGTCAGTATTAGGAGCATCAGACATAAGAATCCTCGCCGCCGCCAACCATCATTTCGCCGGACTCTGCCAGGCGGCGAACCGTCTGCAGAATTGCTTTTTGTTCGTTCTCGACCAGAGACATACGCATCGGTCCGCGGTTTGCCAGATCGTCGCGCAGGATATCTGCTGCACGTTGCGACATGTTGCGCAGGAATTTGTCGCGCAATGGCTGTTCCGCCCCTTTCAGTGCAACCAGTAACGATTCGCCTTCGACTTCCTGCAACAGGCGCTGGATACTGCGGTCGTCCACATCCACCAGGTTTTCGAACAGGAACATCTCGTCGATAATTTTCTGCGCCAGTTCGCCGTCGTAACCGCGAACGGCTTCGATAACCGCCTCTTCCTGCTGAGTTTTCATCAGGTTGATAATTTCTGCCGCAGTACGAACACCGCCCATCTTCGAACGTTTGAGGTTCTGGCCGTCGAGCAGGTTGTTCAGCACTTCGGTCAGTTCCGCCAGCGCCGCTGGCTGGACACCGCCGAAGGTCGCGATACGCAGCATGACGTCGTTGCGCAAACGCTCGTCGAACAGCGCCAGAATATCGGCAGCCTGACCACGTTTGAGGTGAACGAGGATGGTGGCGATAATCTGCGGATGTTCGTCGCGGATAAGATCGGCTGCCATCAGCGGTTCCATGAAGTTCAGTGTTTCCATGCCGCTGGTGGTTTCGCGCGATTCCAGAATGTCTTCCAGCAGGCTTGACGCACGCTCCTCGCCCAGCGCTTTGGTCAGTACCGCACGCAGATATTCGCTGGTATTGACGCTCAGTGCGGCGTACTGCTCGGATTCGTCCTCGAACTCGTTCAGCACTTCCGCCAGCTGCTTGTTAGAAATTTGATGGATATTCGCCATCGCGCCACTGATTTGCTGCACTTCGCGAGGGGAGAGGTGTTTGAACACCTCCACCGCGCGGTCTTCACCCAGCGTGATCATCAAAATGGCGCTTTTTTCGGTTCCGGTCATAGTCATGGTTGTTCGGTACTCATCCATTGGCGGATAACCAGGGCGACGATACGAGGATCCTTATCGGCCAGCTCCTGCACACGTTGGGTCTGAACTTCAACACTGACACGCTGTTGTGAACGTTTACGTTTTTCCAGCTCGTCATTGCTGAGTTTGACCGGTTTACTGCCTTCAGGCTGTGGCATGGTGGCGGCAAGCGCGGCTGCGGCTGCGGCATCTTTCTCTGCCTGCTGTTTGCGCAGCATCGGACGAACCATCTTGCGCCACAACAGCCAGGCCACAATCAGCACCAGTAACCAGCGACCTGCATTGAGTAACTGATCGAAGAACGCCTGTTGTTTCCAGAACGGCAGCTCGCCGGAATCGTCAGCCGCTTCGTTGAACGGTGTATTCACCACGTTCAGCGTATCGCCACGTTCCTGAGAGAAGCCCATCGCTTCGCGTACCAGATCATCAATTTTCTTCAACTGATCGTCAGTCAGCGGCTTCGCTTTGCCATCCGGTCCGACCTGGTAGTTAACGACAACCGCCGCAGACAGACGCTGAACGGCACCGGCGCTGTGCTGGGTATGCGTGATGGTGCGGTCAACTTCATAGTTGGTGGTTTCATCACGACGACGGTTAGACGGCACATTGGCATTCGCGGTGGTGGCTGCATTTTGCGCATTATTGCCGGTCTGATTTTGTGTGCCATTTGCATTGTTTGCCGCTGGCGGGTTCGTCACCGGTGCCGTCGCTGCCGGAGCAGGCTGGTTGCTCAGTGCACCCGGCACGCCGCCGACCGATGACGCGCCAATCTGGTCGCTGGTGCTTAACTGACGTGACCGCACAGCCGCTTTATCGGCTGAACCATTTGGCTGATAGTTTTCATCTGTCTGTTCACGGCTGGCGTAATCAATCTGCGCGGTGATTTGCGCATGCACGTTACCGTTGCCGACCACCGGTTGCAGAATGGACTCGATACGACGTTGCAGACGGCCTTCCACTTCATTGGCATATTTCAGCTGGGAAGCATTCAGGTCGCGCCCGTTGTTATCAGATTGCGTCAGCAGATGACCGCTCTGATCCACCACGGTAACGTTCGCAGGCGGTAAGCCGGAAACACTGCTCGACACCATATAAACGATGGCATTGATCTGGCCGTCATCCAGCGCACGCCCCGGCTGTAAATTCAGGGTCACAGAGGCGGAAGGATTTTTTTGTTCGCGGACAAATAAGGAAGGCTTAGGAATGGCTAAATGGACACGGGCGCTGCTGACCGGGCCCAGCGTTTCGATGGTACGTGAGAGTTCACCTTCCAGCGCACGCTGATAGTTGATCTGCTCGCTAAACTGGCTGATGCCGAATTTTTCCTGATCCATTAATTCAAAACCAACCGCGCCGCCTTTAGGTAAACCGGCAGCCGCCAGTTTCAGACGCGTTTCATACACTTTGTCGGCAGGGATCAGCAACGCACCGCCGTTATCAGAAAACTGATAAGGAATGTTCATTTGGGTCAGCTGAGTGACGATGGCGCCGCCATCCTGGTCACCGAGATTACTGAAGAGCACCTTATAAGTAGGCTGCTTAGCCCACAGCATCATGACAACAACAATAGCCACGGCTGCCGCAGCAGCGATGGCGATAGGAACTTTTGGGTTGGCGCGCAGGCGATTAAGCAACGCAGTAAAACCGCTTGGAGGGGTTTCTGCGCCGGCTATTGCGGAACTCATACAAGATCCCTATTTAGCTGTTGAATGGTGGTGTTCATGTTGTCTCTTAACAAAACAGACTCCCAAGTGCGCAATCGTTGAAGCGTGACATTTTTCAGTCCTCCATACAGGCAGGCCTATTTTCTAGGTGAGCCATTATTTGCCGCTTAACGCAAAGTTAATGGCCCGATAAGCCATGGTTTTTAGGTTCAATTACCGCGTTTAGGAAAAAACTGATGTGATAGGGTGTCATTCCATGAAAGAAGCCATTTGTTCACCGACACCCCGATAACCGGAGAAAGCATGTCAATTCAAGGCATTGAGAGCGTTTTACAGCAGATGCAGGCCACGGCTATCCAGGCCGGTGCCGCACCAAAGACCGATACCGCATCAGAGGCCGGTTTTGCCAGCGAATTAAAAGCGGCATTAGGCAAGATCAGCGAGACCCAGAACAACGCAAAACTGGAATCTGAAAAGCTGGAGATGGGTGTTCCCGGTGTCAGTCTGAACGACGTGATGGTCGATCTGCAAAAATCCTCGATTTCATTGCAGCTTGGGGTCCAGGTAAGAAATAAACTGGTAGCAGCGTATCAGGATGTGATGAACATGTCGGTGTAGGGGAGAATCTGGCGGATAAAGCGAGTGCAGGGGGTGAGCAAAAAGTTTGCCCTGTTATCACCTCCATTGAACACAATGAAAATATTATTTTCTAACTGATTAATTTGTATTAATAACTGCTAATTATTTCTTCTTCCTATTTCACTTAATAAATAACATCAGAAACACATCCGTTTTTTACGTTTAAGGCGTACTTTTACCGTTGTTATTCGCATGATGGCTTTTAATTAGCTTGTTAATCATCATGCGAGTTATTTCACCCGAATTTTTACAATCTGACACCATTGTTTTTAATTTGTATTAAGTTTGGTGTTCGGATATTTATTGTCCGGTAATTCTTATGAAGCCTGTAGATCCATGCGCAGGCAGGGGAAAATGATTAATAATCATTATCAGCATCCTTCGCGGCTGACCGGAGTATCAGCCAGATCAACAACCCGATGACCGCCAGAACGATGAGTACAATAAAAAGAATTTTCATCAGTACACCATGCTTAAATTTTCCGCCATGCTCTCTCAGATTGACATAAATTGACAATCTATTTCGGCGTGAAGTAAGCGTAATTATTGCTTCAAAACGTTACGTTATAAAAAGTTTAATTTAAGAGATGAAAAAGACAATGAAATTAACACCGCTCATGATTGAAAATGACCGGACGGGATGCCGCCCGGCGGGGTTGTGAATCACTCAATAATCGTTTCGGATATCATCTATTGATGAGCTGATAAAGAACCATGCCGCAATACCTGTGACCATCGCAATACTTAACATTATGTTCATGGCTCCAGTCCTTCACGTCAGTAGGGTGAGTTGCATCTTTACGGAGCATCTGATCGAATTGTTACAGGAAGTCAGTTATGGGGGAATTTTGGCCACTTTATTTACTTTCCTCCTGTTACTATTATCGACCTTAACGGGCAGTAACTTGAGGTTGCAGAGGGAATAAATCAGCGTTGTGAATGGGATAACCGGCGAGTTGTAACGGAGAACTGTAAGTTTCAGAAAAAATGTTACCGGTGTCACAAAATTGTCCTTTGCATGGGCAGGTTTATTTGCCAGAATCGCAAAAAAAACGCTTCACCTGCATAAAGCACCTGCACAAAATGATAATCCGTCCCCCTCGTCACTGGTTCTTGCGTTTGTTCGCCTGGCATGGTTCTGTCCTGCCCAGTATTCTGTTCCGTCTGAGTCTCAATTTACTGATGTCACTTGCCGCCATTCTCACTCTTCCCTGGTATGAGACCCTTGGCGTGAAACTCACACTCGCGCCTTTCAGCCTGCTCGGTGTCTCTATTGCGATCTTCCTCGGCTTTCGTAACAGCGTTGCGTACGCACGTTATATTGAGGCGCGGCAATTATGGGGTGGTTTGCTGATTGCCTGCCGGACATTACAAAGTCAGGTGATGGCTGTGTGTCCGGGAGAGGCGCAGCGCGTGACTGCGTTGCTGCTGGCGTTCTGTTTCAGCCTCAAGCACCAGTTGCGTCCCAGCGATCCGCGTCCGGATCTTCAGCGTTTGCTGGGTGACGATGCGGAAGATATTCTGTCGCGCCGTGCGCCGACAAATATGGTTCAGCTGCGGTTGTCACAATGGCTGGCTGAACGACGCCGCAGCGGTGAACTGTCGGATATTGTCTATACCCATATGGATTCCACGCTGTTACAGCTTTCACAAGTGGTCGGTGGGTGTGAACGCATCGTTAGCATGCCGATTCCGTTTGCGTACGGTCTGTTGCTGCACAGGACGGTATATCTGTTCTGTAGTTTGTTGCCGTTTGCACTGGTGGTGGATTTGCACTACATGACGTTGCTGGTGTCAGGTTTTATTTCTTATAGTTTTTTGTCGCTTGATACGCTGGCGGAAGAGCTGGAAATGCCTTTTGGTCTGGCCAATAACCATCTGCCGCTGGATGCCATGTGTACCAACGTAGAGATTAACCTGCGTGAGATGAACAACCAGACGCAACTGCCGGATACCCCGATGCCGGATCCGCGCTTCCGTCTGACGTAGAGGTGATCGTGCGCACAAATTGGCTAATTATTAATCAGTGCAATGGCAAAATTCTTAATGTTCATGAAGCTGTCATAATTTAGAAACAAAAGTGAAATAGGATGTAGGAGCTAAAACAATCCCTTCCGATATCACGAGGTCGTTATGTCAGTTATTCAGGCCAAATCATTGCACGAAGCTGAAGATCTGCTTAATTCCGGTATGGTGAAAAAAGTCGAGCTGGCTTTTAATATTAACAGTGATGAGTTTTTCAAACTTGCGCTGGAATGTGGTGACCGTGGTGCGAAAATTACCAAGGGTAAAAATTTCTTTATCATCACACTTAAAAAATGGGTTATTCCGTCGAATGACCAGACTGCAACAAAAAGCAACGTTCTGATGTAATTGCTTTTTGCATCTCCATAACCCTGTCATAAGACAGCGTTATGGAGGTATTTATTGCCGCTTCTGCCGTTTCCCGTGCGTTACCTCATCGCTTTCATCATATAAACACTCAGCGGATCCGGGGACAACGCATAGTCGCCAAACGCTTCTGTCCGGCAATAACCCAGTTTTTCATACAGCGTGATGGCTTTTTCCTGAAACACACCCGTTTCCAGAAACAGGTCTTTGTACCCCAACGCTTTCAGTTTCTTTTCCATTGCGGCAATCAGTAATGAGGCAATGCCCTGACCGCGATACAGCGGGCTCACGTAAACACGTTTCATTTCCGCGAGGCCGTGTTTTGTGATAAACAGACAGGCGCAACCGGCCCAGTCATCATCAACCCTCGCCATAAAACACGTGATCTCACCTTCATCAAGTTCAGTGATGTTAATTCCCTGAAACGATTCCGGCGGGTAGAGCGGATATTGATAGGCATCCAGCTCAGCAATCAGTCGTGTCAGATGCGGATGAGTCGCATCGGTTTCAAAAATCTGGGCACTCACAGCGCAGGCTCTCAATGTAACAAAGTGGATTTATATTTTTAACTTAAATCACCCCGAAAACAAGGGACTGGCAGGCAGAAGTGTGGCGGAAAACCGCCTTTGCGTAAGAAGAGTGTAAAATTTAATTATGTTCCTGATACGTCTGTCAGAGTTATCCGATTTTAAGTGCCTCCGCTTCATTTTATACATGTTCTTTATTTCTTTTATGTAACATTCATCCCGAGTGATTAATGTATGCGATGAAATAACCTGGAGTGATTAATGATTTGCGTGTTATCGCGCTGGGGGAAAGGAAGTATATTATAAGAGGTTGATTGAAAGGATAAAATTATGGCTGTCTATCCTGTTGGCGTTTTTGTCACGCTTACTTTTACACCAGGTTTATTTGAAATTGTCGCTGTTCTGGATGAGGTTAAACCAGTGCAATATCAGGTCATTAACGTTGAAACGGGCAATGTGATCAGGGTGAATGAACACTTTATCCGCGGCATCGTGAAGCCTTAGTGATTTGTATTAAATGACGATGAACTCAGGAGGCCGGGCAATACTGTTTGCCCGGCCTTTCGTTTTTAGTCCGGCATCAGGTTGTTAAAATCCTCTTCATACAGGCTGCGGCATTCTTCCATAAACTCCGGGTATCCCAGTTCTGAGGTCTGAACTTCACGGCCAAGTCGCTTTTCCAAATCTTCGTGAAACCACTCAAATTCGCCATGCAGGATGCCGGTAAATCCGGTCAGTATGATGCATTGCTGTGGCGTCAGTTTTTTCACAGGGGTTCCTCATGATTTTCGGGGGGCAAAAGACGGTTACGCCAGCTCTTGCGCAATATAAATGTTGAAAGAGAGAAGTGCTTCACGCCGGTATCCGGCAGGACGCGGCAATATATTCTATCCTCTAATTAATTCCACTGGAAAACAAGGAGTCACATATGGATCAGGATCTGTTTGAACAGGCACCGCTGCCGCTGCTTACCCGGTTTGAGATCGGTGACAGGGTCAAGTTGCTGACGTTTCCGGTAGGCGTACATCCGGCCAGCTATCAGCTTGATGTGGCGATCACCAGAATTCATGATGGTGAATTTGAAGGTGAAATTGTGCGCATTGCGCCACTTGGCCGTCTAGGGCATCACGAGGCGCATTTTACGGTGGGCGGGCATGTTGAATTTTTCGCCCGCAACATTCAGGGGATGGCGGCCTGAAAGTCAGGTGGCTCCTGAAAACAAAACCCCGCGTTAATGGCGGGGTTTATGGCTTTCAAAAAACAATTTTTACATCAGGGGTTTCACGTGCTTGGTGAGCGCCTGGGTGGTTAATTCGTCGGCTTTAATTTTCGAACAATTTCCACAATAGCCCACAAGATACCAGTTCCCGTCTGCGCCTTTTTCCGGATTAACTTTGTAGCGTTCGTTGCGTTTACCGTAAAACTCGCGTTCCGCGTTCTGTGCTGCGTCTTCCCAAAAGCACAACGAAAACTGATGTTGTTTATCAACATGCCGTTGTCCGTTGCGGCTTCCGCCAACCAGTAAATAATGATATTCAGACATGCATCCTCCTTTTCCCAATACGGGCAATTATCCTGACAACAAGTGTAAAACTCGTTTCACCTGGAAAAGCTCATCCGAAAGACTGCAAAAACTTCAAAGGGCGTGCTGAAGACAACCCGTCGCACAATTCTTATTCCTCTAAAATTATAGAGCACGATCTTACTTGGGGATGGAAAAGCGGGAAAAATGTGACCATTATCACTTTTTATTTTTTAACGAGTGTGATGCACCTCTTACAACAAATTCATCTGTTGTGCGTTGTCCGGTGTGTCTGAGATTTTTTTGTTAGATTTTCGTTCTTTAGCGACCGGAGCAGGGCGCTGCATTTCCTGATGAAGCCAGTGCAAAATCACCGTCACGGCATAGTGCTGCTGTGCGGGTGTCATAGCCGTATGTGCGGGGATGTGATGCCACTTTTCCAGACAGCCGCGACAGCAGGTGGCCGTTGCGTGCTGGGCAATGAATACCGGGTGACCGCGCATCGGCGTCTGTTTTCCATCCTGCTCTGGCTCTGCCGGGGCAAGGCGCTTAGCAATGAAATCCGCCGCGTGCTGGCTGACCGTCTCCGGCCCTTTATCCTGGCAATACCGGTACTCTTTGGCACCGAGATGGAAACGCTGACGGAAAGGTGAAGCGGCCAGGCGCTTAAAAACATGATCGATGGAAAACATAATCTGGATGTCCGGGTCAATTCTAGGCGCAGAAATAGCGGCGTTAATCACATCATCAGTCGCCATCAGCGGCTGCCAGACCATGTTAGTCTGGCCTGACTATTCCACTCCCGCAGGAACCTGCAATGGCAGAAAAACATGTTATAGATTTGGTCATGTCGGTCAACAAGCAAGCTGAAGAAACTGCCATGCAACAGATAATGCTGCGAAACTTTATCATTGTGATGTGTCGCAGTATGACCGACGAACAAAAGAATCAGGTGAGATGGCAGATGCGCCAGATCCACCAGGTGTCGGATGCTGAACACCGCAACGGCGATACCGACATGCTGGAAAAAACACGGCGGGATGTTGAAATTATGCTGGAGCTGATCAATTAGGTTTCATCTGATGCCCGTTTCATTTCTCATGCGCTATCGTTAACACAATGATAACCAAAGGGAGAGTAAGATGGGATTCTGGAGAGTATTGATCACAATTCTTGTGCCGCCATTGGGCGTATTGATTGGCAACGGTTTCGGCGGTGCGTTTCTGCTGAACATTATCCTGACACTTTGCGGTTACCTGCCGGGTCTAATCCACGGATTTTGGGTGCAGACTCGCAAATAACACATTGTCTTGCAATAACACTGGCTTGCAATAACACAGTCTTGCCGTTATCTGATCCCGGTCAGCAGGCCGGGTTCAAGATATTAAGAGGACATTCAGTGCAGGCAAACTCAGAACAGAGAGAAGAGAAGGACGACCGGCAGACTCATCGGCCAGGTAAATCCGATAATACCGGAAGTTAACAGTCTTATTTTTATCGTATCGCGGCTCACCAGCAAAGTGAACAGCACCGCAATGCCCAATCCGCCCCAGTAAATTGTTTTAATCACTTCCCACCAAACGTGCACAACTCACTCCTGCCCATGAATAAAATAACGGCGTGTATGATATTCCGTTAACATCTGGTAATCAAATATTGTGTGATGTTACTCAAGGTTTTGTATTGTATCTGTTTGGCGCGAGTTGTTATATGTTGTCGATTGTGAGCAGCGCAGGGCTAGAAAGGGGGCGTAAATGACCACGGATGGCGGTAGGGGCGAATCCAAAACGTTTCCGGAAACGCTCGGCAAAACGCGAGCCGCTTTCATAACCTACCTGATGTGCAATATGTGAAATGGCCAGATCGGTGCATTGCAACAACCGCAGTGCGTGGGTCATGCGTACATCGATCATCAGATTTCGCAGCACACAATTTTCGCCCGCAAGACGTCTGCGCAACATCACTTCATTCATCATCAGCTTTTCTGCCACTTCAGCGGCGGTAAATGATTTATGCAGATTATTGACTAATAATTCACGTACGTTATCTGTCACGCTTTCACTGTGCTGTACGGAATACCGCACACCCAGTTGCGAAAGCCAGAGTAACTGTTCGAGCATGCGGTGGCGGGTTATCGGTGCGGGCAGACCATGGTGCCAGAGAATGGCTGAGTGAGTGTCGGTAAAACTTTGTTTGAACGCACCGGGGATGTGCGGAATGACTTGCAGGGTATTAACAGCAAGAAGTGGCGGGCTGAAGCCGGTTGCGTGCAGGCCTGCATCACTGAGTAACTGATGATCCCATGCCATGATGGCGCAGCTGAAAGGGCCATTTCCGGATAAATGGTGAGTCATGCTCAACGTTTGTCCACTGTTAAGCACCAGCATTTCGCCAGCCTGCAGTGTGACTTGCTGTGCCTGATCCGTAATTGAGAGGCTTCCGTTCTGAATGAGAACCAATTGTGGCTTATCAATATAAACATCATGAATAAAAAGTTCACTATGCTGAATAAGCAGAGAAATGGTTCCTATCCCTGGAGTCACTTTTATTTTACGAACCATGATGATGATGCCCGAAAATGACGACGGCAACCTGTAGTGTGCTGCCTGATAAATAATTCCCGCTTTGCTAATACAAACAGGCTGCCGGTTAATATGTGTAAGTTATGGGAGCAGACAGAGAGAACTAGCCCTGGCAGCCAGGCGCTCTCTGCCTCTGAAACCTTATTTTTGCACAAGAAATATTGGAAAGAAAACAAACAAATATTTAATAATTATTGGCGATCGCCGAAGGCAATCGAACGGAGGTCAATTTTTCCGTAAGTCGTATTCACTTGTTGTTGTCGGGACGACTGACCAATCAGCTCGGTGAGTTTATTCATCCGGGCTTGTAACAATGTTTTAATCGTATTTTCGTTATCAAGAATAATGCGCAAATAGCGGCGGACATCATTCTGAATCATTACCGATGTCTGTTCTGACATCGGTAACCGGGTCGTGGCTTCGACTGCTTTGACGTAACTGACTTCGAGCTCAACCAGCTCATCCCATTTCTCTTCTCTCGCCAGCCGCAACATCTGCTCGCTTAAAGACAGGATCAGTTGATATTCATTAACCAGATACTGATGTTGATCCATTATATTGGTCCTGCGACGGGTGGTAGTTTGGGCCGATTTGCCGCCAGGCATCGGCGATATTTTCAAGCAAGGTCAGCACCTCAGCGATGGCCTCTTGATCGTTGTGTAAATTTGCATGCAATAAACGACGGACCATATAGGAATAAAGCGCTTCGAGGTTATCCACTAATTCAGGATCGCCTTTTTCACGACTTAATCCGGCTTTCAGTCCGCTGTCGATAATGTTAATTGCCATAGACAGTGATTTGCCTTTTTCGGCAATGCTGCCCTGCTGGATAAAAATACGAGCACGGATCAGGGCGCTGCGCGCCCCGTCGAATAACATCGTCACCAGCTGATACGGAGTGGCGCTCATGACGCCACTTTCAAGGCCTACCTGTGCGTAGGCCTGAGTTCCTTTTGCATTATACATATTCAGTTTCCTTACTAGCTTGAACTTGATGAGGACATAGCTTCGAACTGCTGCGTCAGATAATCCGCTGTGCTGTTGAGCTTCTGGATCGAGACATCAAGTGCCGTGAATTGCGTTTTATAACGGGCGATGGTGTCGTTAATGCTGGTGTTCACCTTGTTGTACTGCTCGGTGAGGCTTTTCAGCGTGGTGTTCACAGCCGTCTGGGCATTAGCAATCGTACCGGTGCTGGTGTTCAGGAACCCGCTGTTCAGGTTGCTGATGTTGGTCATCACGCCGGTGGTTTTGCCGTCACCTACCATCATGGTCTGCACAGCATTCGGGTTACTGGTTAACGCTGCACTCAGCTTGGTGCTGTCAACTTCCAGCTTACCGGTGTCCGGGTCAGTGGTAATACCGATACTCTGCAATGAACTTACTGAACCAGAACCCGAGACGCCGGTGATCGCTGACTTCAGACGTGTCTGGATGGTACGCAGTGCGCTGTCACCCAGTAATGCGCCGTTGGTACTGTCAGCCGTATCGGTGTTCGTCGCGGTGGCTGTGAACTTGGTCAGGCTGGAGAACGTATCCTGCAACTTGTTATACGCATCAACAAAAGTCTGGATAGCGGTGGAGGCTGTAGAGGTATCTTTCGCCACTGTCAGCGTTGCAGCAGTGGTGGTGGTACCGGTCAGATTTAACGTAATCCCGTCCTGCGCATCACTGATGGTGTTGCTTTGACGTTCCAGATCGATGCCATTAAAGGTCAGCTTGGCATTGCCTGCTGTGGCATTTTCGGTCATCGCACCGGTGCCGGTGGATGAGTTATATCCGATAATATTATTCAGCTGGTCATCACCGGTGACGCTGACGGTCATTTCTGAATTGGTACCGGTATTGTTCGCGCTCAGTACCAGCTTGTAGCTGCTGTCATCCACTTTGACGATACTGGCCGTGACACCGCCACCGGCTTTATTGATCGCATCACGAACGCCGGTCAGTGAAGTCTGATCATCGGTCAGTTTGATGCTCAGTGGTTTACTGCCGTCGCCCTGGCTGATGGTCAGGGTACGGGTATTATCAGTGGTCGTGGCGCCCAGTGCGGTTTTATTGCTCGACTGCGTGGCAGAAACCAAAGACTGCGCAGAGGCCAGCTGTGTCACGGAAACGGAATATTTACCCGCCGCGGCGCCGGTGCCGGTTGTCACGCTGAACGCAGACGTGTTGCTCGACGAAGCCGTGGTCGCCCCGTAAGTATTGGTCGATGACAATGCGGTCGCAGCGTCAGAAAAAGTTTGTAATGCGCTTTGGAGCGTGCCATAAGCCGTCAGTTTGGCGCTATAGCTGGTTTGTGCCGCGGTGATCGGGGTTAAACGTTTTTTTTCTGCAGTCGTCAGGTTATCCAGCAGGTCTGAAAGTTGTAAACCTGAACCGATACCTAATGAAGAGATAGTGCCTGAAGTGGCCATAATTATCCTTTACAGTTTGATTGCCCTGAGTACGTGAATTTACAGTCGCCTTCGCTTCGTTCGTTCACCGGTTTTCCTGACGGATGTCAGGTAACGGGTTCACTCCCTCGCCGCTTACTGCAACTCCAATGACTTTAGGTATAAAAGAGTCTTTAAGCCCTATCGGCACGACGGAGAAAAAGTTTAATAGATCACAACAAAAAGTAATGGCGTGAATAGGCGGTATAAGGAAGGGTAATTCTCAAAGTAAGAAAACCGGATTTTTTGAGAAATAATTCTAAAGGTTACCGCAGTACCGCCGATACAAGTTTGGACGGTGATGAACGCCGTGGGCAATAAGCCCGAACCCTTAACCAGATTTGAAGGAATACACTCATGGCTCAAGTTATCAATACCAACACGCTGTCTCTGATGACTCAGAACAACCTGAACAAATCCCAGTCCGCTCTGAGCACCGCTATCGAGCGTCTGTCCTCCGGTCTGCGTATCAACAGCGCAAAAGACGATGCTGCTGGTCAGGCGATTGCTAACCGCTTCACTTCTAACATCAACGGTCTGACTCAGGCTTCACGTAACGCCAACGACGGTATCTCTGTTGCGCAGACCACTGAAGGTTCACTGAGCGAAATCAACAACAACTTACAACGTATTCGTGAGCTGTCTGTTCAGGCTGCTAACGGCACCAACTCCGATTCCGACCTGACCTCAATCCAGGACGAAATCACTTCCCGTCTGTCTGAAATCGACCGTGTATCTGGTCAGACTCAGTTCAACGGCGTGAACGTACTGGCTTCTAACCAGACGATGAAAATCCAGGTTGGCGCTAACGATGGTCAGACTATCGACATCGACCTGCAGAAAATCGACTCTACCACTCTGGGTCTGAACGGTTTCTCAGTAGCAAGCAACGCACTGAAAACCAGCGATGCAATCACTCAGGTTGGCGCAAGCGGCTCCCTGAAAAACGTTGACCTGTCTGCAGCGGCAACTTCTCTGGGCCTGGACGCAAGCAAACTGTCTCTGAAAAACGTTCAGACAGCAGCTGGCGCAGCGACTGCAACTTACGTTGTTTCTGATGGTACCAGCAACTACGCTGCATCTGTAGATGACGCAACTGGCGCTGTAACACTGAACACCACTGACGTTTCTTACACTGACACTGACAACGGTGTTACTGCAGGTACTCAGACTGGCAAACTGGTTAAAGTTGGCGCAGACGCCACTGGCGCAGCAGTAGGTTACGTTACCGTTCAGGGTAAAGACTACAAAACTGCAGCTGGCGCTATCGTTGACGGCGGCGCTACCGGTACTGCGAACGTTGCAAGCACCATCGGCGACATCGCCAGTGCTGCTAACACCAACGCTTACACTGGCGTTGCGACTTCTGATCCACTGAAAGCAATCGACGCTGCTATCGCTAAAGTTGACACCTTCCGTTCTTCACTGGGTGCGGTTCAGAACCGTTTCGATTCTGCCATCACCAACCTGGACAACACCACGACTAACCTGTCTTCTGCACAGAGCCGTATTCAGGATGCTGACTACGCAACAGAAGTTTCAGCAATGTCTAAAGCACAGATCCTGCAGCAGGCTGGTACTTCAGTATTGTCTAAAGCTAACCAGGTTCCTCAGTCTGTACTGTCCCTGCTGCAATAATTGTCTTAGTCGACAAATTACGCAGTTCGGTTACAAACAGAACAAACCCCGCTCCGGCGGGGTTTTTTTTAACTAAAATTTACCATTCTTAAGGATTAATGCGGGGCATTCGCTGGTATAATTTAAGATAATCTTTATGTTGCGATTGTTTTTTAGTCAATCGTTTGCGGTGTTACCGGCGGACGTCTGCAAACAGAATCTGCGAGACATAATCAAAATAACCGCGTTTTTCAGGCCTTATTCAGCCGATTGATTAGCGATTATCACTGGCACAATGATACTGACCCTAAATTTGCCAGGTTACGACAGTGAGCGATCTGTATACCGCCGACGGCGTGATAGACAAAAATTCTTTGTGGCAGCGCTATGTTCCGCTTGTGCGCCATGAAGCCCTGCGTTTGCAGGTGCGGCTTCCCGCCAGCGTAGAGCTTGATGATCTACTGCAAGCGGGCGGGATCGGCCTGTTAAATGCGGTTGAGCGTTTTGATGCGATGCAGGGGACGGCGTTTACGACGTATGCCGTTCAGCGTATTCGCGGCGCGATGCTCGATGAGTTGCGTAGCCGCGACTGGGTGCCGCGTAGTGTCAGACGTAATGCGCGTGAAGTGTCCCAGGCGATGCATAGCGCAGAACAGAAATTAGGGCGACCGCCGAGTGAAGGAGAGGTGGCGCAGGTGCTGGATATTCCCATTGAGGAATACCGGCAGATATTAATGGATACGAACAGTAGCCAGTTGTTTTCTTATGACGAATGGCGCGAAGAGCACGGCGATACTGCCGAGGCATTGATGGAAGGGCACGAAGAGGCCAACCCGTTACATCATCTGTTGGAGGGTAATTTACGCCACCGGGTGATGGAAGCTATCGATGCGTTACCTGAACGGGAGAAGTTGGTACTTACGCTTTACTACCAGGAAGAGTTGAATTTAAAAGAGATCGGGGCGGTGCTGGACGTCGGGGAATCCCGTGTAAGCCAGCTCCACAGTCAGGCGATTAAGCGTTTGCGAACACGCCTGGCCAACGACCACTGATCCGCTTTTTCCTGGCCGGTTATACATTTTATATCCCTTATCAGGAATAAATTTATGCCAGCGGGAATCAAAACAAGGCCTTTAAGCCGTTATCTTAAAGATTTTAAACACAGTCAGACTCATTGCTCACAGTGTGCAAAAGAACTCGACAGGATGGCACTGGTGTTTCGCGGGCAAATCATCAATAAAGAGGCCATCGCCAAGATGGACCAGCCTATTGATGATGACGTGTGGCACAACCTGTCGCAGGAACTGACCGCACTGTGTCGTTTTTGCAGTGAGATAAGCTGTAACAGCCATTCGTCCTATTTTGACATTATGGCGTTTAAGCAATATCTGTTTGAGCAGACTGAGATGAATCACAGCACGGTGCGCGAGTATGTTGTCCGCCTCCGCCGTCTGGATGAAATCCTCTCTGCAAACAACTATCCTCTGGATAAACTTTCAGGGGACAGTATCCACCAGCGGATCATCAATGATTTGCCGGTGGCGGGTCATGACAACTACCGTATTGCCCTGCGCAAATACGACCAGTATCTGGCCTGGCAGAAATCCGCGTAATCGGATCTCAGACAGACTGACACGCAATGCACAAACAGGCTCCTCCGGGAGCCTGTTTTTTTGTCTTGAATCTGTCCGCAGTTTCTATAAATTCTTTATATACTTACTCAATAACCTGTCTCTAAACTCAAACCAACTTCGACTATAACGACTTCGTGCGGCACCGTGCTGTGCGTCAGGGGAACATCGTGCCTGCTAAAATTTCTTTGCTTAAAACCCGGCTGGAAGCCTTCGATCGGATCGATTTACTGGGCAGCGCCACGCCGCTGGAAAAACTGCATCGTCTTTCCGAATACGCCGGACGTGACATTTACATTAAACGCGATGACATCACGCCGCTGGCGATGGGCGGTAACAAGCTGCGCAAACTGGAATATCTGGCCGCCGCAGCGCTGGCAGAAGGTGCGGATACGCTGGTGACCGCTGGTGCCATTCAGTCAAATCATGTACGCCAGACCGCCGCCGTGGCCGCCAAACTGGGCCTGAAATGCGTTGCGTTGCTGGAAAACCCGATCGGCACCACCGAAGTCAATTATCTGAGCAACGGCAACCGTCTGCTGCTGGATCTGTTCAATGTGGAAGTGGTGATGTGTGACGCGCTTGATGACCCGATGGCGCAGCTTGCAGAACAAGCCGAACGTCTGGAAGCACAAGGTTTTCGTCCCTACGTCGTGCCGGTTGGCGGTTCCAATGCGCTTGGTGCACTCGGCTACGTGCAGTGCGCGCTGGAAATCGCCGAGCAGTCTTCGGCCAGTTTTGTGGATTTCAGTGCCGTGGTGGTGGCATCGGGCAGCGCCGGTACGCACGCTGGTCTGGCCGTCGCTTTGCAACATTTAATGCCAGACACGCAGTTGATTGGTGTGACAGTGTCGCGCAGTGCCGATGCCCAGCGTCCCAAAGTTGAAGCCATTGCCCGGGAAGTGACAACACAATTACAACTGGGTGAGAAAACGCCGTCAATTACCTTGTGGGACGAATATTTTGCGCCACGCTACGGTGAGCCGAATGAAGCCGGAACCGCCGCCGTGAAATTGCTGGCAGAGCAGGAAGCCATGCTGCTGGATCCGGTGTATACCGGCAAAGCGATGGCCGGATTGCTCGACGGTATAGCGCGTGGTTTGTTCCCGGATGAAGGCCCGATCCTGTTCATTCACACCGGCGGTGCACCGGCACTGTTTGCGTATCATCCGCAGGTTTAATACTCTAAAATCCGCTTATGCTTTTTTGAGCTAAGATTATAGAATTATATTCCTGATAACTGACGCAGCGGGTGCTACTGTGCGCAAATTCGTAGGGGATATAGCGTTCTATAACTAACTATAACTGAGGTGAATATGGGTTTTTCTACACTGCGTCGTCGTTTACTTCTGGGTGCTGTTGCGGTCACGCTGACAGCAGGCATGGTCAGCAATACTTTTGCTGACGAAGGGTTACTGAAGAAAGTCAAAGATCGCGGCACCTTGATTGTCGGGCTGGAAGGGACTTACCCTCCGTTCAGTTTCCAGGGTGAAGACGGCAAACTGACCGGCTTTGAAGTCGAGTTCGCCGATGCGCTGGCGCAGCACATGGGTGTTAAAGCGAAACTGCAACCGACCAAATGGGACGGCATGCTGGCTTCGCTGGAATCCAAACGTATTGATGTGGTGATCAATCAGGTGACCATTTCGCCTGAGCGTGAGAAAAAATATGACTTCTCTACGCCATACACCGTTTCCGGTATTCAGGCGCTGACTAAAAAAGGTCAGGAAGGCACCATCACTAAACCTGAAGATCTGAAAGGCAAAAAAGTCGGCGTAGGTCTGGGCAGTAACTACGAGCAATGGTTGCGCGAGAATGTGCAGGGCGTGGACATCCGTACTTATGATGATGACCCGACTAAATATCAGGATCTGCGCGTAGGCCGTATCAACGCCATTCTGGTTGACCGTCTGGCAGCACTGGATCTGGTGAAGAAAACCGGTGATACCTTAGCCGTTGCAGGCGCACCGTTCTCCCGTCTGGAATCTGGCGTGGCCATTCGCAAAGACAACCCGGAGCTGCTGGCTGCTATCAACAAAGCGATTGCTGAAATGCAGAAAGATGGCTCGCTCGCCAAAATCTCTGAAAAGTGGTTTGGTGCTGACGTCACAAAATAATACCCGTAAAACCGGAGCGTCAGACTGGCGCTCCGGCTCATTACGAACTGATCCATAAGGTTCTTATCGGATGCAAGAAAGTATTCAACTGGTGCTGGATTCAGCACCATTTTTATTGAAAGGAACACTGTTTACGCTCCAGCTCAGTCTGGGCGGAATGGTGTTCGGTCTTATCCTGGGCTTCGTGCTGGCGCTGATGCGCCTTTCGCATTTCTGGCCGCTGTCATGGTTATCGCGTTTTTACGTCTCCGTTTTCCGTGGCACGCCGCTGATCGCCCAATTGTTTATGATCTACTACGGTCTGCCACAGTTTGGCATCGAGCTGGATCCTATCCCGGCAGCCATGATTGGCCTGTCGCTCAATACCGCGGCCTACACCTCCGAAACCCTGCGTGCGGCGATTTCGTCCATTGAAAAAGGGCAGTGGGAAGCGGCGGCCAGTATTGGTATGAATCCGTGGCAGACCATGCGCCGCGTGATTTTGCCGCAGGCCGCCCGCACCGCGCTGCCGCCGCTCGGTAACAGCTTTATCGGCCTGGTAAAAGATACCTCGCTGGCCGCGACCATCCAGGTGCCGGAACTGTTCCGTCAGGCACAGCTTGTGACGTCGCGCACGCTGGAAGTGTTCACCATGTATCTGGCCGCATCGGTTATCTACTGGGTGCTGGCGACTGTTTTATCCTTCCTGCAAAACCGTCTGGAAGACCGCGTTAACCGTCAGGATCAGGAGCCTTCATGAGTACCATTGACGTAAAGCAACTGACAAAAAAATTCCACGGACAGACGGTGTTGCACGGTATCGATTTACAGGTCAACGCCGGCGAAGTGGTAGCGATTATCGGGCCAAGCGGCTCGGGTAAAACCACCTTGCTGCGCAGCATTAACCTGCTGGAAGAGCCGGACGGCGGCACCATAAAAGTCGGCAATATCGAAATTGATGCCAGCAAGCCGCTCAGTAAACAGAAGAATAACGTCCGTGAGCTGCGCAAGCAGGTGGGGTTTGTTTTCCAGAACTTCAACCTGTTCCCGCACCGTTCAGTACTGGAAAATATCATCGAAGGACCGGTGATTGTGAAGGGCGAGTCAAAAGAAAAAGCCATCGCCACAGCACGTCAGCTTCTGGAAAAAGTCGGGTTAAGCGGCAAAGAAAATGCCTATCCGCGACGTCTCTCCGGTGGCCAGCAGCAACGCGTTGCCATCGCCCGCGCACTGGCGATGAGCCCGGAAGTGATTTTGTTTGATGAACCGACCTCCGCGCTCGATCCGGAACTGGTGGGTGAAGTGCTCAACACTATCCGCGCACTGGCACTTGAGCACCGCACCATGGTGATTGTGACCCACGAAATGAGTTTCGCCCGTGACGTGGCAGACCGCGCTATTTTTATGGATCAGGGGAAAATCGTGGAGCAGGGGCCAGCGAAAGAGCTGTTTTCGAATCCGCAACATGCCAGGACGAAACAGTTCCTGGAGAAGTTCCTGGCCCACTGAGATCAAAACCGTGGGCGTCGGCCCACACCGACTTGGGGGGCGGCTTATCTCCGCCGTCCCCCAAGCCCCCCCCGGCTCTTTCACCGTGATACCTGAAACATAGCCAGCGAGCGATAGCGGGGAGTTTAAGACGTGGAGATTCCAAAGAGGGCTCGTCATAGCCCTCTTTGGTCGGTTTCGGCGCGAAAGGCCACATGATAACCGTTATTGAGAAACCGAAATTTTCTCGATTCAGCCCTTAATGTAACGGGAAATTTTTTCAGGCTTTTTTAAAAGCCGCCACTTGCAGCGGCTTTCCTGCCATCCCAACCTTTATCCGATCGTCATCAGACTCGCATTGCCCCCGGCGGCTGCCGTATTCACACTCAGTGAACGTTCATGCAGCAGGCGTTCCAGCAGAATATTATCCTCGCCGCGTGCAAAGCCCTGTACCGATATAATGGCGCCCGGACGCTGCGCAATGGTCTGACAAAGTTCGCGCAACTGATCCGCATCACCGTGATAAATCACTGCATCAAATACCTGCGCATCGTTCTGCCAGTCTTTGGCGAAATCGACTCGCGCCTGCACTGCTTTTGGCAGGATGCTGAACAAATCACGTTGCAATGGCGCTTCCGGCCAGAGAATGCGGCAACCTGTCGCGG
The DNA here is from genome assembly GCF_009498575.1 of Rahnella sp. RcJ3. Classification (NCBI taxonomy): domain Bacteria; kingdom Pseudomonadati; phylum Pseudomonadota; class Gammaproteobacteria; order Enterobacterales; family Yersiniaceae; genus Rahnella; species Rahnella sp. RcJ3. The sequence continues at coordinate 142,562 of NZ_QSNX01000007.1, read as the reverse complement.
TGACAGCGGCAAGCTGGGTCAGGGCATCTTCCTGATTATCCGCCAGTGCCAGGACGCGCTCACGCGGTAACAGTGCGTAAGTGTTACGCTCGCCGGTTGGCCCCGGCAGTGTGCGCAAGGTGCCGCCCTGACTGGTTTGGGCGAAACGTTCGCAAACTGTGACAAATTCCTCACGGTGTTTCTGCTCCGTTGCCCATTGTTGCAGCGCCCGGTGTGGTGCCAGCAAGGCTTCGCGCACGGAGGTATCGAGCGGCAGTTCGCGATCCTGACGTAACAGGGTTTGCTGGACGGCGTCTTGCGGACGGCTGCTCAGCAGACGATAAAGATACAGCGGGCCACCGGCTTTCGGACCGGTGCCGGACAAGCCTTCGCCGCCAAAAGGTTGCACACCCACGACAGCACCCACCATATTGCGGTTCACGTACATATTGCCGACGTGTGCCTGCTGCGTAACGCGATGGATAGTCTCATCGATGCGGGTATGAATACCCAGCGTCAGGCCATAACCGGCGGCATTAATCTGACCGATCAGCTTATCCAGATCCTGGCGGGCATAACGCACCACGTGCAGCACCGGCCCGAAGATTTCTTTCTTCATCTCATCGAAGCTTTCCAGCTCGATCAGCGTCGGTTTAACAAAGGTACCGCGGCTCCATTCCTGCTGGTCAGCCGTAAATTCCTGCGCAGCCTGATACACGGTGCGGCCTTTGGTGCGCATCGCATCGATGTGTTTTTCGATACCGGCTTTGGCTTCGGCGTCGATCACCGGCCCGATGTCGGTAGACAAGCGCTCCGGATTGCCCATCCGGCATTCCGCCATCGCACCGCGCAGCATTTGCAGCGTGTGGTCGGCGACGTCGTCCTGAATACACAACACGCGCAGGGCGGAGCAGCGCTGACCGGCGCTGTCGAAAGCCGACGCGACCACATCCGTCACTACCTGTTCGGTCAGGGCGGAGGAATCGACAATCATGGCGTTCAGCCCGCCGGTTTCGGCGATAAGCGGCGTCGGACGGCCCTGCAGATCCAGACGACCGGCGATGTTGCGTTGCAGAATACCCGCGACATCCGTCGAACCGGTAAACAGCACGCCGCGTACACGTTCGTCATTGACCAGTTGCGAACCGACCGTTTCACCCCGGCCCGGCAGCAACTGCAATACGCCTGCCGGAACTCCGGCTTCATGCAGAATGCTGACGGCTAATGCAGCAATCAGCGGCGTCTGTTCTGCCGGTTTTGCCAGCACGCTGTTCCCGGCGGCCAGCGCGGCAGCAATCTGACCGGTAAAGATCGCCAGCGGGAAGTTCCACGGGCTGATACAGACCACCGGCCCCAGCGGACGGTGCGTGTCATTGGCGAAATCTTCGCGGATCTGCCCGGCGTAGTAATGCAGGAAGTCCACGGCTTCACGTACTTCGGCGATGGCGTTATTAAAGGTTTTTCCGGCTTCGCGCACCAGCACGCCAAGCAGGTTTTGCAACTGCGCTTCCATCAGTTCTGCACCCCGTTGCAGAATTGCGGCACGTTCTTCGGGAGGCGTCGCAAACCAGATTGACCCGGCAGCGGTTGAGGCATCCAGCGCGCGGCTGATTTCAGCTTCTGTCGCTTCGCGAACATACCCGACAATATCGGTATTTTCAGACGGGCTGATCACCGGCAGGAATTCGCCGTCGTCCGTTTGCGCATCAATTATCGGCTGCGCTTTGACCGGGTGGCTGGCGCTTTGCAGCAGGGCGCTGGAAAGGGAGGCCAGACGGTGCTCGCTGGACATATCGAGACCGGCAGAATTCACACGTTTTTCGCCATAAAGATTGCGCGGCAGGGCGATTCGCGGATGGGGTAATCCGACCTGACCTTCGCTGGCGGCCAGCGCTTCGACCGCCAGAACCGGATCGGCAACCAGTTCATCGATCGGTAACGTGGCATCGGCAATACGGTTAACAAAGGAGGTATTCGCGCCGTTTTCCAGCAGACGACGTACCAGGTACGCCAACAGTGTTTCGTGTGTACCGACCGGGGCATAAATGCGGCACGGGCGGTTCAGTTTGCCGTCAGAAATTTTCCCCACCACCTGCTCGTACAGCGGTTCACCCATACCGTGCAGGCACTGGAATTCGTACTGACCGGGATAATAGTTATTACCGGCCAGTTGATAAATCGCCGCCACGGTGTGGGCGTTATGCGTCGCGAACTGAGGATAAATCAGGTTCGGCACGGCCAGCAGTTTACGGGCGCAGGCCAGATAGGAGACATCGGTGTAAACCTTGCGGGTATAAACCGGATAATCTTCCAGACCGTCCATTTGTGCGCGCTTAATTTCGCTGTCCCAGTACGCACCTTTCACCAGACGGACCATCAGACGGCGGCGGCTGCGCTGTGCCAGACTGGTCAGGTAATCAATCACCATCGGGCAGCGTTTCTGATACGCCTGAATCACGAAGCCGATGCCGTTCCAGCCCGCCAGTTCCGGTTCGAAGCAGAGTTTTTCCAGCAAATCGAGAGAGATTTCCAGGCGGTCAGCTTCTTCGGCATCGATGTTGATACCGATGTCGTAACTGCGTGCTAGCAAGGTCAGTGAAAGCAGGCGCGGATACAACTCTTCCATTACACGTTCATATTGCGCACGGCTGTAACGCGGATGCAGGGCGGAAAGCTTGATGGAAATGCCGGGGCCTTCATAAATGCCGCGACCATTGGAGGCTTTGCCGATGGCATTGATCGCCTGCTGATAGGACTGCAAATAGGCCTGCGCGTCTTTCGCGGTGAGCGCGGCTTCACCCAGCATGTCGTAGGAATAGCGGAAACCTTTTTCTTCATGTTTGCGGGCATTGGCCAGCGCTTCGGCGATGGTTTCGCCGGTCACGAATTGCTCTCCCATCAGGCGCATTGCCATGTCCACACCTTTGCGGATTAGCGGTTCGCCGCTTTTGCCGATAATGCGGTTCAGCGATTTTGACAGACTCGCTTCATTATGCGTCGCCACCAGCTTGCCGGTGAACAGCAAACCCCAGGTCGCGGCGTTAACGAACAGCGACGGGCTGCGGCCCAGATGCGAATGCCAGTTACCGTTGCTGATTTTGTCGCGGATTAACGCATCGCGGGTCGGTTTGTCGGGAATACGCAGCAGCGCTTCCGCCAGACACATCAGCGCCACGCCTTCCTGAGAAGACAGAGAGAACTCCTGCAGCAGGCTTTGCACCATGCCGGCGCGGCCGTTTGCACTCTTTTGGTTCCTGAGTCTGGTGGCAATGTCAGCAGCCAGTTTCAGCGCAGCATCATTGAGCGGGGCAGGCAAACGCGCCTGTTCAAGCAGCATCGACACGGCTTCAGGTTCAGGGCGGCGATAGGCGGCAGTGATGGCAGAACGGCTGACTGACTGTGGCAGGATCTGCTCGGCGAAATCAAGGAACGGCTGATGGGCTTCCTGCACCAGTTGCACAGCGACATCTTCCATACCTTCAGGCGCAGCGCCATTCAGCGCCGGAATTTCCGGCAGCGTATCGCCATTTTCCAGTCGTTCCAGATAGGAAAATATCGCTTGTTTGATCAGCCAGTGCGGCGTGCGGTCAATTTTGTGAGCCGCTTCTTTAAGCCTGTCGCGTGTACCTTCATCCAGCTTCACGCCCATCGTCGTCATACCCATGCGCAAACACTCCATATAAAAAATTTCAGGTGAATTCGTTATTTTATGCTGAGCAATATCTTCTATGTTGCAACCTTGTGCAACCCTGTTAATGCATGAAGTATGCCTGTTGTGATTTGTCTGGCATTTTTAACAATAAAATAACGGCATGGATCTTGCCTGCATTCACCTGAGGAGAATGTCAAAGGTTGCATCAGGTGCAACTTTTGTCAGTGCAAAGTACAACCGGTATTGCGGATAACTGTGATGGAGGGTGAATTTTGTGTATTTGAAATGTTAAAAATATTGAAAAGTGGATCAGGCTAAACCAGTATCCGGCCCGACAGTAATTTTGAACAAAAACCACACAGAGTCAGTGACTACGTAAAAAATATGGAGAGTCTTGCTGCAACCTTACAGGGTTTCAGCCATCATCTCGCCCCGGCAGGTTTTTAGCGGCACTTCTGGTGGAGTGCTTCAGGACAGACAGCTGCCGGACAACATCGCAAAAAATAAGAAGTGGAGAATGGAATGACAATGAACACACCGATGCTGGTGACGTTTTGTGTTTATATTTTCGGGATGATTTTTATTGGGCTCATCGCGTATCTACGAACCAAAAACTTTGATGATTATATTCTGGGCGGACGCAGTTTAGGCAGCGTGGTGACGGCGCTTTCAGCCGGTGCTTCTGACATGAGCGGCTGGCTGTTAATGGGATTGCCGGGGGCGATTTTTATTTCCGGGATTTCGGAAAGCTGGATCGCCATTGGCCTGACCATCGGCGCGTACCTGAACTGGAAACTGGTGGCAGGGCGGCTGCGTGTGCACACTGAAGCCAACAATAATGCGCTGACACTGCCGGATTACTTTACCCATCGTTTTGAAGATTCCAGCAAGCTGCTGCGCATTATCTCCGCGATTGTGATTTTGGTGTTCTTCACCATTTATTGTGCCTCCGGCATCGTGGCCGGTGCGCGTCTGTTTGAAAGCACCTTCGGCATGACGTACCAGACTGCACTTTGGGCTGGTGCAGCGGCGACCATCATTTATACCTTTATCGGCGGTTTTCTGGCAGTCAGCTGGACTGATACCGTGCAGGCCAGCCTGATGATTTTCGCGCTGATCCTGACACCGGTTATCGTCATCCTCGCAGTGGGCGGTATTGATACCTCGATGATGGTAATCAATGCCAAAAACCCTGAATACACCGATATGTTCAAGGGCATGAATCTGGTGGCGATTTTGTCATTGCTGGGCTGGGGACTGGGCTATTTTGGTCAGCCGCATATTCTGGCGCGCTTCATGGCGGCCGATTCTCACCGAACTATCCGCAGCGCGCGCCGTATCAGCATGACATGGATGATTTTGTGTCTGGCGGGCACCATTGCCGTAGGATTCTTCGGGATTGCGTACTTCAGCAATAATCCGGGCGAAGCGGGCAACGTGACGCAAAACGGTGAGCGCGTGTTCATCGAGCTGACGAAAATTCTGTTTAATCCCTGGATTGCCGGTATTTTGCTGTCCGCTATTCTGGCGGCGGTGATGAGTACCCTGAGCTGTCAGTTGCTGGTGTGTTCAAGCGCCATTACCGAAGATTTGTATAAAGCCTTCCTGCGCAAAGGCGCAAGCCAGCGCGAACTGGTGTGGGTAGGGCGTGCGATGGTGCTGGTTGTGGCGCTGGTCGCGATTGCGCTGGCTGCCAATCCGGAAAACCGTGTTCTCGGTTTAGTCAGTTATGCATGGGCCGGTTTTGGCGCAGCATTCGGACCGGTGATCCTGATTTCCGTGATGTGGAAACGTATGACGCGTAACGGTGCACTGGCAGGCATGATCGTCGGTGCCGTGACAGTGATCCTGTGGAAACAATACGGCTGGGCCGAACTGTATGAAATCATTCCCGGCTTTATTTTCGCGTCACTGGCTATCTGGATTGTCAGCCTGGCGGGGCGTAAACCTTCCGCCGCCGTGGAACAGCGCTTCACTGTTGCGGAAGCGGAATATAATACTATTTAACGGTATTTTACTTTTATGACACTCAGACCGGGGGCATTCAGCCCCCGGTTTTCAGCATTTTCCGCCAGATAAACCCCCTGACCTGATTTTTCCTGTCTATTTACCGATCACGCTTCAAAAAAAGGATCGGTTACCTCTTGTATTTCTTTTGGCAAGAATGATAATCACTATCGTTTCTTTTTACTTTTCTTTACAGAGACCTTACACATTCTGTTGTTCGTCAGAATTCAGGGCTCGGGAGCTCGTCATGTTCGTTCCGTTTCTCATTATGTTTCGCGAAGGGCTGGAAGCTGCACTGATCGTCAGCCTGATTGCCAGCTATCTCAAACGGACGCAACGCGGGCAGTGGCTCGGTGTGGTCTGGATTGGCGTTTTCATCGCTGCCGCACTCTGTCTGGCGCTCGGTCTTTTCATCAATGCCACGACCGGTGAGTTTCCACAAAAACAGCAGGAGCTGTTTGAAGGTATCGTCGCCGTCGTTGCGGTGTGCATCCTGACTTATATGGTGTTCTGGATGCGCAAAGTGTCGCGTTCTATCAAAGTGCATCTGGAAGGGGCGATTGACCATGCGCTGAATTCCGGCCGCGGTCAGGGCTGGGCACTGGTCGCGATGGTGTTTTTTGCGGTTGCGCGTGAAGGTCTGGAATCGGTGTTTTTCCTGCTGGCGGCCTTCCAGCAGGACGTCGGCATCGAAGCGCCGATCGGCGCAGTGCTCGGGCTTGGCGCGGCCATCGTGCTGGGTTTCCTGATTTATTACGGCGGGGTGAAGCTGCATCTGGCGAAGTTCTTCAAATGGACCAGCCTGTTCATTCTGTTTGTCGCCGCCGGGCTGGCTGCGGGGGCTATTCGCGCTTTCCACGAAGCCGGATTGTGGAACCGTATGCAGGATATTGCTTTTGATCTGAGCGGCACATTATCCACGCACTCTTTATTCGGCACGTTGCTGGAAGGGATGTTTGGCTATCAGGAAGCCCCGACGGTCAGCGAAGTCGCGGTGTACTTCCTGTATCTGATCCCTGCGCTGTTCCTGTTCTTTATGCCACAAGGTAAATCGCCTGTGGCCGCGCCGGCCTCTGCCGGGCAAAAAACACGACGTTGATCCTTAAACCTTTCCATCATCTTGCCTTTGTCACGGAGTTGTACATGACACATTTTCGCCGTAAAGCTTTACAGATTGCACTGTTATCCCTGCCGGCTTTTGCGCTGAGCGCCAACGTGCTGGCTGCTGATGTTCGTCAGGTCAAAATTGCTGTTAACGACAAACAATGTGAACCGATGGCGCTGACCGTGCCCGCCGGTAAAACCCAGTTTGTTATCCATAACAACAGTCAGAAAAACCTGGAATGGGAAATTTTGAAAGGCGTGATGGTGGTGGAAGAACGTGAAAACGTGGCACCGGGTTTCACGCAAAAAATGACGGCTAACCTTGAACCGGGCGAATACGACATGACCTGTGGCTTGCTGAGCAATCCGAAAGGCAAACTGACTGTCACCGCCGAGGGGACAGCCGCTTCCGGTAAGCCTGACGCCATGGCGCTGGTTGGCCCGATTGCGGAATACAAAGTCTATGTGACGCAGCAGGTCGCTGAACTGGTGGCGCATACCAAAGCCTTTACCGACGCAGTGAAGAAGGGTGATCTGGCGAAAGCACAATCCCTTTACGCGTCAACCCGTGTTTACTATGAGCGTATCGAACCGATTGCCGAACTGTTCTCTGATCTGGACGGCAGCATCGACGCCCGTGAAGATGATTTCGAGAAAAAAGCCGAAGATCCTAACTTCACCGGTTTCCACCGTCTGGAGAAAATTCTCTTCGCGGACAAAACCACCAAAGGCACCGAACCCTTTGCTGACAAACTTTATACCGATACCGTTGATTTGCAAAAACGTATCGCAGACCTGACTTTCCCGCCTAGCAAAGTGGTCGGCGGCGCGGCGGGCCTGATTGAAGAAGTGGCCGCCAGTAAAATCAGCGGCGAAGAAGACCGTTACAGCCGCACTGACCTGTGGGATTTCCGTGCCAACCTTGATGGCGCACAAAAAATCGTCAATCTGCTGCGTCCGTTACTGGTCAAAGCCGATAAACCGTTGCTGGATAAAATCGACGCTAACTTCAAAACCGTCGATGCGCTGCTGGATAAATACAAAACCAAAGACGGTTACGAGAATTATGAAAAACTGTCTGATGCAGACCGTAACGCAATGAAAGGGCCGATCACCACGCTGGCAGAAGACTTGTCCAAACTGCGCGGTGTGCTTGGTTTAGATTAAACTCCTTAGCACCCTCCCCTGCGAAGGGGAGGGTGGGGTGGGGTATTAAAGAAAAATCCAGCAGCCGAAGTATGCATAACCCCCTGTTTTATCATTAAAACCCCCTCCCAACCTCCCCCTTCGCAGGGGGAGGAGCGTTATAACGAGGCATAGCAATGAGTCACAAAAACGATAATCAGAACGACGTTTCTTCTTCCCGCCGCAGTTTGCTGAAAGGTGTGGGATTGTTAGGCGGGGCATTTGCCCTGGGCGGCGCTGCCACGGCGCAGGCTGAGAAAACACCCGGCGCAAAAAAAGAGTACACGCCAGGCACGGTTTCCCCGGACGAACGCTGGGGCAGGCAACCTTATTACGGCGAGCATCAGGCAGGGATTTTAACGCCACAACAGGCGTCGATGATGCTGGTTTCCTTTGACGTGCTGGCCACCAACAAAGCCGATCTGGAGCGTCTTTTCCGTCTCCTTGATTCACGGTTTGCCTTCCTGACCAAGGGTGGCACCGCACCTTCAATGGATCCGAAATTCCCGCCGATGGATTCCGGCGTGATGGGGGCAGAAATCTACCCGGATAACCTGACCATGACGCTGTCGGTGGGGGATTCCCTGTTCGATGAACGCTTTGGATTAGCGCCGCATAAGCCGCTGAAATTGCAGCGCATGACGCGTTTCCCGAATGATTCACTGGATGCCACACTCTGTCACGGTGACCTGTCACTGCAAATCTGTGCCAACAACAACGATACGGTGGTGCATGCGTTGCGTGACATCATCAAGTACACACCGGATTTACTCAGCGTGCGCTGGCGTCGTGACGGCTTTATTTCGTCCCACGCAGCGCGCAGTCAGGGCAAAGAAACGCCGATTAACCTGCTGGGCTTTAAAGACGGCACGGCGAATCCTGACTCGAAAGACACACCACTGATGGATAAAACCGTCTGGGTCACCGCCGGTCAGGGCGAACCGGCGTGGACGCTTGGCGGCAGTTATCAGGCCACACGTCTGATCCCGTTCAAGGTGGAATCCTGGGACCGTACGCCGTTGCAGGAGCAGCAGTCTATTTTCGGGCGTAACAAAGCCACCGGCGCACCTTTGGGGATGGAAAAAGAGCACGATGTGCCGGATTACGAAAAAGACCCGGAAGGTAAGACCATCCGCCTTGATTCGCATATCCGTCTGGCGAATCCGCGTACCAAAGCCACCGATGAAAACCTGATGCTGCGCCGTGGCTACAGCTATTCGCTTGGCGTGACCCATTCCGGGCAACTGGAAATGGGGCTGATTTTTGTCTGTTATCAGCATGACCTGGAAAAAGGTTTCCTGACCGTGCAGAAACGCCTGAATGGCGAAGCGCTTGAAGAGTATATCCGTCCGAATGGCGGCGGCTTTTTCTTCACGCTGCCGGGGAATAAAGATGAAAGCCACTATCTCGGTCAATCGTTAATCGAAGCGTAATTTAATGCCTCCCCCTGCGAAGGGGGAGAAGCTCAATCCAGAAATCCTTTTTACGCTTCGTTACGCAATTCACCGCCTGTTAATACTCCGCTGCATCCCAAAAAATCTCAGCAATGTCATGATGATAAATCGTCAAACTGATTTATTACGATGCCTGCTCCGAGACTGTTATGACCATCAACCATGCCCGCAGAAAATTACTGATCTTTGGCATCGGACTTTCCCTGACGGCACCACGCCTGTATGCCGCCCAAAAAGCCGTGCGCATTACCATGACATCAGACGCCAGTCAGATTTACCTGACGTTACCGGCAGCGGATAAATACAGCCGGGTGTTTATGCTCAGTGCGCCGGAAAGAGTGGTGATTGATATGCCGATGGCGTCATTTCCACCGGAACTGGAGCATGCGCTGACGGTGGTCAGGCAGAAATTTTCGTGGATAAAAGAGGGGAGGATTGCTCACTTCAGCCCGCAAGTGGCGCGCATTGTGTTGCAGGTAAACGGTAAACCGAAGATTACGCGCAGCACGGAAAACGGTGTGCTGAACGTGACGATATCCGGAGAAAGCCCTGACGCCGAGATTTTGCCCGTCACCACCGCTGCACCTCGGGCAGAGAAACCGCTGCTGGTGATGATTGATCCGGGGCATGGCGGAAAGGATCCGGGCGCGATCGGCAACGAAGGCACCTATGAAAAACACGTGGTGCTGCACATCGCCAAACGACTGCAAACCTTGCTTGATCAACAGCACGGTATTCAGGCGGTGCTGACGCGCCAGGATGACGTATTTATTCCGCTGTATCACCGCGTCAGCCTGGCGCATCAGCATGAGGCAGATCTGTTTATCTCAATTCATGCCGACGGTTTTACCAACGATCAGGTCTCCGGTGCGTCGGTTTTCGCGCTGTCTGAACACGGTGCGGGCAGTGCGATGGCGCGCTATTTGTCGCAAAGCGAAAACAGCGCAGATGTGTTGTATGACGACGATTTTAAAACCGACGATCAATACCTTAAAGAAACGTTGTTTGATCTCGACCAGCACGAAACCATTCATCGCAGCCTGAATTTTGGCCATCATCTGGCGACAACTATTAGTAAAGTGCATCACATGCACAGTCCGCATCCTGAACAGGCGGGATTTGCGGTACTGAAATCCCCGCGCATTCCTTCCGCGCTGGTGGAGACATCCTTCATCACCAATAAACAGGAAGAAAAATTACTGGGTGAGCCGGTGTTTCAGGAGAAAATGGCGCATGCGCTGGCGGAAGGCATTAACAGTTACTTCATCAATGAAAAGAAAAATAATCTGCTGGGCTGAGAGAAATTCAGCACGATTAAAGAGGATCTGAAAAAGATCCTCATGATCCTATTGACGTCAGCCACAAACTTTTTTACATTTTGGTAACGCAAATGTTTCAGCTGTCATTATACTGACATTTATAAGCGGTAGTTTTCACGAGGTGTACGGCAGGTGCCGTTAATAACACTGCGGGGAGCGCGAATGGTAAAGTCCATGTTTGGGCTGTTGATCGAAAATAACACACTTCTCTCATTCACTCGTTGTTGTCGCTTAAATGCAAACGAGGGTCAGGTTTCCGACTCTCTAATATTTCAACCTTTACTTTCAGCTTTTTCCTGCCGCTTGCTGCAAAAAATATCATCCACTCAACCTCAACCCTGTTCTTTAACTGACCCCGTAAATGTTTACCAAAATGATGTGAATATCACTGGCTTTTATTCTGGAATTTTCATTGTATGGGTCAGCGGTTTGTCATTATTGACACTTTTGACAATGCCTCCTCGTGAACAGAAAACAACCAAAAGACTTTCCGTTAATCCCTTTGGTTTCTTTTCCTCTTCACGTTATTCATTGGCTCCACTTGGTCTAAAAGGAGACCAAAACCTCATTTGTTAGTGAAACATAACCGTGCGGGCATTATGCCTTAGCGTTAAGTGAATCAAACTGTAAGGTGCCACTATGGGAAGACAGAAAGCAGTGATCAAAGCTCGTCGTGAAGCAAAACGTGTTATTCGTAGTGATTCACGTAGTCACCGCCAGCGCGAGGAAGAATCTGTGACGTCATTAGTACAGATGGGCGGTTTGGAATCGATCGGCATGGCTCGCGACTCCCGCGATACGTCCGTCATCGAAGCGCGTACTGAAGCTCAAGGTCATTACTTATCAGCCATAGAGAATAAGCAGTTAATTTTTGCCACCGGTGAAGCCGGTTGCGGCAAAACATTTATCAGCGCTGCGAAAGCGGCAGAGGCATTAATTCACAAAGAAATCGACAGGATTATTGTGACGCGCCCGGTATTGCAAGCCGATGAAGATCTCGGTTTCCTGCCCGGTGATATTTCTGAGAAGTTCGCGCCTTATTTCCGTCCGGTCTACGACATTCTATTACGTCGTCTGGGTTCATCATTCCTGCAATATTGTTTGCGACCGGAAATAGGGAAGGTTGAAATTGCGCCATTCGCTTATATGCGCGGGCGTACTTTCGAAAATGCGGTGGTTATTCTGGACGAAGCGCAGAATGTCACGGCCAGCCAGATGAAAATGTTCCTGACCCGTCTCGGTGAAAATGTGACGGTGATTGTTAACGGTGATATTACCCAGTGCGATTTACCACGCGGCGTAGTATCGGGGCTCAGCGATGCAATGTCTCGCTTCGAAGAAGACGAGATGATTGGCATCATTGAATTTGGCAAAGAGGACTGCGTGCGTTCAGAGCTGTGTAAACGCACTCTCCACGCCTACTCTTAATTCTCCCATCCCTCCCATGAAAAAGGCCGCTCAGTTGAGCGGCCTTTCTTTTGTCATTCTTCATTCAATCAAAATCATTTGGGTTGTATCAGGGCGGCAACCCGAAGGATGAAGATTTAAAGCATAATTAGCATCATGTAGGCGCAGAAGAGGGCCAGATGCGCGGTACCGTTTAATACATTGGTACGGCCGGTGGAGAATGAAATCTGGCACAAGATCAGCACCGCCAGCATCACCACAATATTCGCCGGATCCAGGCCGAAAATCAGATCCTGACCTGTCAGGGTGGCGATGACGGTCACCGCCGGTACGGTCAGTGAAATCGTCGCCAGCACGGAGCCGAAGAACAAATTCATGGCGCGCTGTACCTGATTTTTCAGTACCGCTTTCAGTGCGCCCAGACCTTCCGGTGAAAGGATCAGTAACGCGACCAGGAAGCCGGTGAACTGCGCAGGAGCATTCAGTTCGGTCAGCAGGCTTTCCAGCGGATTGGCGTTGAACTTGGTCACTGCGATAACCAGCACCAGATGGACAATCAGCCAGAGCGTATGCGTCAGGTTACTTTTCGAAGACGGTTTTCCGTGTCCGTCTTCTTCGCCTTCATCTTCATGCTCGTAAATAAACAGGCTCTGGTGGGTTTTGGTCTGGATAAGCAAAAATACGCCGTACATGGCGGCTGAAATCATCGCGACAAACAACGCCTGTAGCGTCGAGAAATTGCCCGCCGGCAACGCGGCAGGCAGCACCAGCACAATCACCGCCAGCGGGAATATCGCCATCAGGTACTGTTTGATCCCACCGAGATTCACATATTGTGTCGCAAATTTGCGCCCGCCCAACAGCAGGGCAACGCCAACCAGACCGGCGGTAACAATCATGATGATCGAGAACAACGTGTCACGCATCAGCGCGGGCGCGGCGTCGCCGGTCGCCATCAGGGCCGAAATCAGGCTGACTTCGAGGATGACCACTGAAAGGCTGAGGATCAACGACCCGTAAGGTTCGCCAAGACGATGTGCCAGTACGTCGGCATGACGCACCACGCTGAAGGCGCTGGCGAGGATACCGACCAGCGCGATTAAATTGATACCGACAACCGAGGCAAAGTTACTGCTGTTGCCCCAGAGGATGAGAACGATAAGTGCAGCGATGGGAAAAACCAGGGAGTATTCCTGATGGCGGGTTTTGATTTTTGGATGTTCCTGTGAAGACACCATGATGATTATTCTCCTTATAAACGCTCACGTAATAACAACCGCCTGTCTGTCAGTTGTCAGAAAAATGCCTGGCAGCATAAAGGTCTAACCTGTTAAGTATAGTAGATAAATTAATCTATTAACAGGGTAAAGTCATTGTTAATGCATAAAAAATGACATATCAATTGTTTATCATGGAATAATCTGAATTAACCAGCAATAAATACCCTAATAATTCGTTTTGTTAAAATATTAAGTCATTTAAAAACAATGTATTATATTGATATTGTAGTAATATGGCGATTATGCGTCAGTTTGTGTAAATCATCAGGATACCCACACAATTTCATGGAGTAAATGTGCAGTCAGCGGCCCGATAACGAGAATAATCTGGCAGCGTCCTTTGAGGGTAGCAGCTAGACTTTATCCTGTGCGCAGACGCCGCACATAAAAAATATCAATGCGATGAACGCTATGAAAAAGGAGACGACTATGCCTTATCAGAACCGCTCAGCGTTGCCTGAATCCGTGCGCAATGTGCTTCCTGCCCATGCGCAGGATATCTATAAGGAAGCGTTTAACAGCGCCTGGGATGAGTATAAAAAACCTAAAGACCGGCAGGGCGATGACTCGCGTGAGGAAACGGCGCATAAAGTTGCCTGGGCCGCTGTGAAACATGGGTATAAAAAAGGAGATGACGATAAGTGGCATCCTAAGAAATCCTGATATGAATGGCAGGTGAGGGGGATCCCGCGCCTGCCAGAAGGTCTGCCCGGCCTCCGGATTCCCGCTGTTTTTGTGTTATTCCCTCCCTAAATATCAACATTCATGCAATGTTCATAAAATAATCACTTTATTTTCGTTTTGTGATCGCTCTCAACCTTGATTGCAACGAAAGAAACGAATAAGGTTTCATTCAGCAGGGGTATACGAAACTTCCTAATAAATTTGCCCCGCGGCCTGAAGCTCAGGCGAAAACTGTCCGATAGCGTTATTAAATGAAACTCACGATAACGGAGAACACAGCGTTAACAGCATGGCATGTTCAAAAGTAAGTCGTACCGAAGGGGGAATGAATGTTAACTCGAGATTTCCTGCGTAACGCAGATTGCAAAACAGCATTCGGCAGCATTGATGAGTCGATGCTACTGACCCCTGAACAGCGCGCAGCCTCTCTGAGCTGCACGCTGGCGCGTCGCCCCGACAACAGCCCGGTCTGGATTTTTGGTTACGGTTCACTGATGTGGAACCCGGTTTTTGACTCGGAAGAGGCGCGACCCGCCACATTGCACGGTTATCATCGTGCCTTCTGTTTACGCCTGACCTCCGGGCGTGGCACCCATGCGCAACCTGGCCGCATGCTGGCGCTGCGGGATGGCGGAAAAACCACCGGTCTGGCGTTCCGTCTGCCGGAAGACACACTTCTCGATGAACTCGAATTGCTGTGGAAGCGTGAAATGCTGACCGGCTGTTATCGTCCGACCTGGTGCGAACTGAATCTCGACGATGGCCGCAAGGTGACGGCGCTGGTGTTCATTATGGATCCCTCGCACCCGCAATATGAGGCCGATACCGATTATCAGGTTATCGCGCCACTGATTGCGCAGGCCAGCGGCCCGCTCGGGACCAATGCACAATATCTGTTTGCCCTGGAAAAAGAGCTGAACAACTACGGCATGCGTGATGACTGCATGAGTGAGCTGGTCAAACAGGTACGAATGCTGTTGTCCGTTTCTCCCGGTTTTGATGTGCCGGGGCTGAGCTAAGCCCCGCATATGCGGGCTGTGCGTGTCCTTCCGTGCAGCCCGCTTCCCTTAACACCCCCCGGTTTACGTGCTATTCATTCCCACATCCCTTCAGCGGGTATTTCCCTGTGGTTTGTACAGTAACAATCCCCCGTCAGACCGCATTCCGACGCTTTAATAACCAATCAGATAACGTTATGCAAAATTCGCATAACGATAGTATTTATCAGACTTTCTGGTAGGTTGAAGAAACTTTACACTCAACAAAACTTTAGCAATTTCGCTACCTTGGAGAGTCTGACCTGATGAAAGCTTTATTACCGTCCGTCCTGTTTACGGCTATTGCGGCTACTTTCTCTGCGCAGGCTGCCACGCCGCCGGATACTTTGGTTATCGCGCAATCCATTGATGACACCTCCAGTTTTGATCCGGCGCAGGGCTTCGAACTGACCACGGTTCAGGCTTTCAATAATATTTATCAGCGTCTGGTGCAGTCTGACCCGAACAACCCGATCGATTTAAAACCGACGCTGGCGGCCTCCTGGGAAACAGGTAAAGATAACCGCAGCCTGACCTTCACGCTGTCACCGAAAGCCACCTTTGCCAGCGGTAATCCGCTGACAGCCGATGATGTGATTTTCTCGTTATCGCGTGTGGTGAAGCTGAATCTCGAACCTTCGTTCATTCTGACGCAACTGGGCTGGACCGATAAAAACGTCGATACCTTCCTGACTAAAATCGATGACCAGCACGTAAAAGTCAGCTGGACCGCCGATGTCAGCCCGTCATTCGTGTTGAGCCTGCTGTCGGCGCCGGTATCTTCTATCGTTGACAGCAAACTGGTGAAAGCTAACGCCACTGCTGACGACCTGGGGCATCAGTGGCTGAGCAACCATTCTGCCGGTTCCGGCCCGTATCAGATCCGCAACTACATTCCGCATGAAGTGGTGATTCTGTCTGCGAATCCGACTTCGCCGGAAGGCGCGCCGAAGCTGAAAACCATTCTGATCAAAAACGTACCGGATCCTGCCGCACGCCGCTTGCTGATCGAGCAGGGGGATGCCGATATGGCGCGTAATCTCGGTTCTGACCAGATGGCCGCACTCGCCGGCAAAAAAGGCGTTAAGCCTCTGGCGATCCCGTATGCCTCGCTGTACTTCATGCAGTTCAACGCCAAAGCTTCTCCGGCGTTGGGTAATCCTGCGTTCTGGGAAGCGGCCCGTTACCTGTTCGATTACAACCACATTGCACACGACCTGATGAAAGATCAGTTCCAGGTGCATCAGGCCTTCCTGCCGGAAGGTTATCTGGGCGCGCTGAATGACACGCCATACACCTATGATCCGGCGAAAGCCAAAGCGATTCTGGCAAAAGCCGGGCTGACCAACGTCAGCTTCACGCTGTCTACCGCCAATCAGCCGCCGTACCTGGACATCGCCCAGGCGTTGCAGGCCAGCTTCGCGCAGGGCGGCGTAACGGTGAAACTGGATCCGGGTTTAAGCTCGCAGATCTCCACCAAAGTGAAATCACACAACTACGATGCGTATATGTCTTCGTGGGGACCGGATTACTTTGACCCGAACACTAACGCTTCGGCGTTTGCTTTCAACCCGGAAGATGGCAGCAAAACGCTGGCATGGCGGGCGAACTGGTCCATTCCGGCGCTCAATAAACTGACGCTGGCCGCGATTGCGGAACCGGATCAGGCCAAACGCGTGGCGGATTACCGTCAGTTGCAACTGGAAGTACAGAAAAACTCACCGTTCGTGATTGGCCTGCAAGCGAAAAGCCTGATTGCCGTACGCGACAACATCAAAGGTTACGTGCAGGGCATCAACCCTGACATGGTCTTCTACAGCAAGGTCACTAAGTAATGACAGACAGTTCAACACCCGCCGGATTCGTCCGGCAGGGTTGGCGCTGGTCAGGCCGTTTGCTGACTGGCGTGATTTCGCTGGCGCTGACGTTACTCGGCCTGCTGGCGTTTACTTTTACGCTTTCCCATCTTGCTCCGATTGACCCGACACTTCAGGTGGCGGGTGATCACGCCAGTGAAGCCACCTATGCGCAGGTGCGTCGTGATTTAGGTCTCGATCAGTCGGTGCCGGTGCAGTTCACCCGTTATCTGGAAAGACTGGCGCACGGCGATATGGGTATCTCCCGCATCACCGCGCAGCCGGTCGCCAGCGATTTGATGCGCACCTTCCCGGCAACGGTCGAACTGGCGACCTGTGCGATCCTGCTTGGCGGCACACTCGGCATTCTGCTGGCGCTGCTGGCGGTGTGGAAACCGGGAAGCTGGCTGGATAACGTTGCGAGAATGGTGTCGCTGCTCGGTTATTCTGTACCGATTTTCTGGCTGAGCCTGCTCGGCCTTTTGCTGTTTTACGCGGTACTGCACTGGGCGGGCGGGCCGGGACGGCTTGATGACCTGTATATGTACACTATGACGCCGCGCACCGGTTTTGTGCTGATTGATACCTGGCTTTCCGGCGACCGTGAAATGTTCTACAACGCCATCAGCCACTTATGGTTGCCGGTAACGGTGCTGGCGATGTTGTCGATGGCGGGCATTACGCGCCTTCTGCGTGCGTCGATGCTCGGCGAAATGAACAAAGAATATGTGATTCTGGCGCGCTCGAAAGGCGCGGGCAGGGTACGTGTACTGCTGTGTCACGTTTTCCCGAACGTGCTCGGCACGCTGATCACCGTGCTGACGCTTTCCTACGCCAGTTTGCTGGAAGGGGCGGTTCTGACGGAAACGGTATTTGCCTGGCCAGGCGTTGGACGTTATCTGACCACCGCGCTGTTCGCCGCGGATACCCCGGCAATTCTTGGCGCTACGCTGCTGATCGGCACCTGCTTTGTGCTGCTTAATGCGCTGGCTGACGCCCTTACTTATCTGCTCGATCCGCGAACCCGGTAGTTTCTATGACTCAAATGATCCCTGAACAACCCACGCAGGTTGAGGCCGAAGCCGAAACCTCCGTCTGGAAACCGGCCCGGCGCATCACCACGTTTTCCGTGGGGCTGGTGCTGGTCGCTATTCTGGTACTGACCGCGCTGCTCGCACCATGGCTGGCGCCGTTTGACCCGAACATTCAACACATCGAACTGCGTCTGCTGCCACCATCGGAAACCCACTGGCTGGGCACCGACGGTTTTGGCCGTGATTTGCTCTCGCGTGTGGTGTATGGCGCGCGCCCGACGCTGTTGCTGGTGTCACTGATCCTGGTACTGACCATTCCGGTTGGCCTGCTGATCGGTATCAGCGCCGGTTACATTGGCGGCTGGTATGAACGCATTGTGATGCGACTGACCGATATTGTGATGTCCTTGCCCAGTCTGGTCATGGCGCTGGCGCTGGTGGCTATTCTCGGCCCCGGTCTGATGAACGGTGCACTGGCTCTGGCTTTCACCAGCTGGCCGCCGTTTGCGCGACAGGCGAGGGCCGAGACACTGGCACTTCGCCGCAGCGATTATCTGGCGGCGGCACGCATGCAGGGCATCGGCGGGTTGCGACTGATGTTCGGCCACATTTTGCCGCTGTGCCTGCCCAGCGCCGTGGTGCGGGCGGCGCTCAGCCTCGGCGGCATCATTCTGGCCTCTGCCGGTCTGGGGTTTCTCGGCATGGGCATTCAGCCACCGACGGCTGAATGGGGCTCGATGGTTGCCGAAGGCAGCAAAGTCATTTTCGACCAGTGGTGGGTCGCCGCTGCACCGGGCGGGGCGATTCTTTTCGCCAGCCTGGCTTTCAATCTGCTGGGCGATGGCCTGCGTGACAAAATGGATCCACGACATGGCAACTGACTTTTTACATAAAGACAAATCAAATAGCGACAAGCTGGTCGCGAAAGATATGACCATTTACCTGCCGGGTGAACGTCCGCTGGAACTGGTAAAATCCCTGTCATTCAGCGTCGGACAGGAACGTGTGGCGCTGGTCGGCGAGTCCGGATCCGGCAAATCCCTGACTGCCCGCGCGCTGATGGGGTTGCTGCCACATCCGTGCAAGCTGCGCGCGTCACAGCTGACGCTGGGTGATAACGATCTGACCACACTCAAAGAACGTGAGTGGAGCACGCTTCGCGGTAACCGCGTATCGATGGTCATGCAGGATCCGAAACATGCGCTGAATCCGACGCAGAAAATCGGCAAACAGGTGGAAGAACCGCTGCGTTTGCACACCCGTCTTGGCCGCAAGGAGCGTCAGGAAAAGGTCACCGAGATGCTGAATGCGGTCGGTCTGCCGAATCCGGCTTTTCTGCAACAGCAGTATCCGCATCAACTTTCCGGCGGGATGGGGCAGCGCGTGATGCTGGCGATTGCACTGATCAACGACCCGCAATGGCTGATTGCCGACGAACCCACTTCCGCGCTGGATTTCGACATGCGTGAGCAGGTTCTGGGGCTGATTGAGCGTTTAGTCGAACAGCGAAATATGGGGCTGATCCTCATCAGTCACGACCTGCAACAGGTCGCCCGCTATTGTGAACGTGTGCTGGTGATGTACAAAGGCGAACTGCTCGATGAGCTTGCAGCCGATCAGCTGGCGAACGCTACACATCCTTATACGCATACACTCTGGTCATGCCGTCCGAGCAAATTTACCCACGGTGAACGCCTGCCGGTGCTGGATCGCGCGCTGCTGGCCTCTTTAAAACAGGAGCCGCGCCATGAGTGAGATTATTGCTGAACTGCATCAGCTGAGCGTGTCGCATCGTCAGGGTTACGAAACCCGCACGGTGGTACATAACGTCAACCTGACTATCAACAAAGGCGAATGCTTCGGGCTGGTCGGGCCGTCCGGTTGCGGTAAATCCTCGCTGCTGTGGGTGCTGGCGGGCCTGAACGGACACTGGGACGGCAGCCTGACGTTGCTTGATCATCAGGTGAAACCCGGTAAACCTTTTACCGGTAGCCTGCGCCGCGACGTGCAGATGGTTTTTCAGGACCCTTATGCCTCGCTGCACCCGAAACACAAGCTGCTGCGCACGCTGGCAGAGCCGCTGAAAATCCTCAAAGAGCAGGATATTGAACAGAAAATTGCCGAAGGTTTTCGCCAGGTCGGACTGGATCCGGCGCTGATGAACCGCTATCCGCACCAGCTTTCCGGTGGCCAGCGTCAGCGCGTGGCAATTGTTCGCGCACTCCTGCTTAAACCGAAACTGCTGCTGCTTGATGAACCGACGTCTGCCCTCGATATGTCTGTACAGGCGGAAATTCTCAATTTACTCAACGACCTGAAAGCCAGCAGCGACCTGACCATGATTCTGGTCAGCCACGATGCGGATGTGATTGACCATATGTGTGATCGTGCGGTGCATATGGCGAAGGGTTACGTCTTGACGTAGTCCTTCCCCTTCGCAGGGGAGGGAGCTGGAAAATGCTTAATCTAATTTATTAAATAACAAAGCTTTATTTCATTGTTCGGGCCTTGCCGCTGCACCTCTACACTCGGAAAAACTGTCTTTTCACCTGTGGAGATCGACCTCAATGAAAGTACGTGTTCCTTCCCTGTTATTTCTGCTCATGATGGCGGCAACCCGTGTGGATGCGGCGACACCTGCGGATACGCTGGTGGTAGCCGGTTCGCTCGAAGGTATTATCAGCCTGGATCCGGCGGAGAGTTTTGAAACCGTCAGTTCCGGCAATCTGGTTAACCTGTATCAGCAACTGGTGGTTTCAAACCGTCAGCATCCCGATCAACTCGACCCGGACGCCGCCGCCAGCTGGCAGCCAGGGCCTGACGCGCACAGCCTGATTTTCACCCTTAAGCCGGGGCAGACGTTTGCCAGCGGCAATCCGCTGACCGCTGACGACGTGATTTATTCCTTTAGTCGCGTGGTCAAACTCAATAAAAGCCCGTCGTTTATTCTCGGCGAACTCGGCTGGACACCAGAAAATGTCGACGGCAATCTGAAAAAACTGTCGGACGATAAAGTGCAACTGAGCTGGCCTGCGGATATCGGCAGTGGTCTGGTGCTGAGCATTTTATCCGCGCCGGTGGCAGGCATTGTTGACAGCAAGCTGTTGAAAGAACATGTCGATCAGAACGATTTCGGCAACAGCTGGCTGCGTTCACGTTCAGCAGGCAGCGGTGCCTTTGAAGTGCGTAACTATGTGCCTCACGAAGCGCTAATCTTCAAACGTAACCCGAATGCCAAACCGCTGGCGAAGCTGGAAAACGTCCTCTTTAAAAATGTCGGTGATCCTTCTACCCGCCGTCTGCTGGTACTTAATGGTGATGCTGACGTGGCATACGATTTAGGCGCGGATCAGTTCAGCTCGCTGCAAAAAGAAAAGGGTGTACATGTCGCCCAGTTCCCGGCGGCGAAAGTCTTCTATCTGGCGTTTAACGTCGGCGATACCACCCAACCGGCGCTGGCGAATCCCGCACTCTGGGAGGCTGCCCGCTGGCTGGTAGATTACCAGGGTATTTCAACCGATCTGCTCAAAGGCCAGTACGGCATTCATCAGACTTTCCTGCCGGACGGTTTAGCCGGTGCCATTGACGATCAGCCGTTCAAATACGACGTCGCGAAAGCCAAAGCCATTCTCAACAAAGGCGGCATTGCACCGGGGACAAAAATCGATTTAATCGTGATTAACCAGCCACCTTATTCCGATATCGCGCAGGCGTTGCAGGCCAGCTTTGCCAAAGCCGATATCAATTTAGTGGTGCATCCGCTGGTGGAAAGCGATGTGCTGACCCGCATGCGCGCGCATAAATTCCAGTCGATCTTCACTTACTGGGGTGCGGATTACCTCGACCCGAACACCAACGCCAGTACCTTTGCCTATAACGTGCCGAACGGCCCGAAAACACTGGCGCAGCGTATTCAGTGGGTGATCCCGGAAATCAGCAAACAAACCCGCGCAGCGGCGGCGGAATCTGACCCGACCAAACGCAAGGCGCTGTATGCAGATTTGCAGCGTGAATTGCAGAAAAACTCACCCTTTGTGGTGGCGTTGCAAAGCAAGTTGCTGGTGGCCATCCGCGATAACGTGAAAGGTGCGAGCCAGAATGTGGCGGGGAGCCAGTTGTATCTGGATACGGTGAGTAAGGAATAAGAGGGGCTTTATCATCCCTTCTTCTCAAGTCATGACCCCGGGCCACCGGTCTCGGGGTCGCTCCTGTCAGCAGGTTCCTGAACGCGCCATTGAGGCTTGTCTGCTGCGGAGTTTTCATGACTTTTTCATAAAATCTTTCAGATGGGCGACTTTGTTAATGTCATCCATCAGGCGCGGGTTATTGCGCACTTCCCAAATATCGACATTGGTTTGCAGGTTTAACCAAAACTCGACAGAGGTCTCAAATGTCTTTGCCAGCCGGAAGGCAATATCAACGGTCAGTTTGCGGTTGTTATTCACCAGCGCGCTGATGGTATTGCGGTGAACATTCAGCATGTCGGCGAGATCGTTGATCCGCAGGCCTGCAGGCTCGAGAAATTCGTAAAGTAAAATATCACCAACGGTAGCGGGTTTACGTGTGGTCACAGCCATACGATGTTCCTTCTGGTATGTCTTCATTAACATCAAAGCGAATATGCTCATAATTACCGGTAACTCCTGTAACCGTGGGGATCTAAATACAGGCCATGTGCTTTTCCTTCCCGCCAGTAAAAAATCAGACGGTACTGCTCATTCACTCTGATCGATGAAAATCCCTTTAACGGGGGGGCCAGATCTTCATAGCGATTGCCCGGGGGCCAGAGTAAATCGCGATAATCCATTGCGGCATTGATCATATCCAGCTTCCTTTCCAGAGCAGTTGCCAGCGTCCAGGGTATTTTGCGATGGGGAGTGGCGAAGTGGAAAAAGTCTTCCAGCCATTGATCGCGGAAACTGCTTATCCTGAGCATATCGTTCATGAGATGAACCCATCCTGATTTTTAAGGTGGGGCACCGAAGCCTTGTTGCACTGTGCTTCGGTGCATAAATTAACAGAGTCTTTTGCCGTTGTATAGGGATTGTTCTCCCGGGAACGAACGTGACTTTAATGCTTCATGCATTTAGCGAAAGCGGTTGTTTAGGATTTTGCAGGATGTTTTCCAGAGAATTTGCATCGTCCGACAGAGGGGACGGCATAAGTGCGGCAAAGCGCGCAGAATGTTTACGCTGCATTGGCGGCGTAGTGACCGCACTTTATCAGCGTGGCGGCGGAACAGGCGGGGGACAACAATTTTCGATTTTAAGCCACGCCCCGGGTTGCGTCGGGCTGATGAGCATGATAATGATTTCCATCGGTATTCTGCCTGTCACTGTTTTCGACCACTGAGATCTTATGAGCCTGAAAGCTTTCAACCCTGACGTCCTGCAAAAGAGTGATCTGATTAACCTGCTGATCGCCATTCCCGCCGGGATTATTGCCGCGCTGGTGACAATCGCTTTTCGCGGGGCGATTTCGGGTATTAACGGCCTGATGTTCACCGATGGCAGCGACATCACCAAAGCTTTCAATGAATATCCCAAAATTGTCTGGCCGCTGATCACCACAGCCGGCGGCGTCATTGCCGGTTTTATCCTGATCCTGGCGCTGCGCTACGAAAACAAGCACGGCAAAATGCCGGATTATCTGGATGTTATCGATCAGCGTCTGCCGGGCATTCCGGTGGTCAGTACCGTGCTGCGCGGGCTGTCGTCGCTTGCCAGTATTGCCAGCGGTGGTTCAATTGGTCGCGAAGGGGCAATGGTGCAGTTATCCGCGCTGAGCGGCAGTCTGCTCGGGCGTTTTTCGCGTTTCAAAGGTGTACATCAGTCAGATATTATCGCCATGGCCGCCGCGGGCGGACTGGCGGCGGTGTATCACGCCCCGTTTGCCGGTGCGCTGTTTGTGGCGGAAATCGCCTTTGGTGTGACCGCAGTTCAGCGCCTGATCCCGTTGTTTATCTCGGCGTCGGTCGCGGTGCTTACTGTCCGTTCTCTGACCGATTACGCGCCACTGTATCTGTATTCTTCCGCCTCTTTCAGCCCGTCTTTCGGCGCGATTTTCACCGTGCTGATTATCGGCATGGCGACGGGGATTCTCGGGCCGCTATTCATCTCATCAATCGATAAAGTCCGTCAGTGGATGAAACCCATTTCGCATCCCGCGCTGCGCCTGGGGCTCGGCGGGCTGGGTGTCGGGCTGATCGCGATGATGTCGCCGCTGGTGCTGGGTAACGGTTTTGAGGTGATTGATTTAATCCTCAATAACGGCGATTTGCAGACGTCGTTACTGATCCTGAAAATTGTCGCCACAGCGATCACCATCGGGTCCGGTGCGGTCGGCGGGTTGTTTACGCCGTCGTTACTGATTGGTGCGGCAGGCGGGGCGCTGGTGTGTACTTTCCTGCAATGGCTGGGGTTCGATCCCGGTCCGGTCGGTTTATATGCCGCGATCGGCATGAGCGCATTGCTGGCGGCGACCAGTCATGCGCCGCTGATGTCGATCATGATGGCGTTTGAAATGACCCTCAACAGTTCGCTGCTGTTCCCGCTGATGCTGGCGACGGCGATTTCTTATGTCGTGGCCTCACGCCTGAAAGTCGGTGGCACGTATCCGGTGCTGACACGTCATAACGCGCGGTTTGCGGCGAAAAATGCCTTTGAATACAGTACGGTGGCGTCACTGATTTCGCCATGTTCGAAAATGTATGTTGATGCCTCGCTGTCTGAAGTGGTCAGCGAAGGGCTGAAACAGCGCACGCGATATGTGTACGTGGTGGACAGGGAGGAGCGTTTTCTCGGCGTAGTGCCGACCAATGTGGTGGCAGCAGGGCTTATCGATGGCAGCGTGAAATCCGGCAGCCCGATTGGCCCGTTTATCGAGCAGGAATTCACGACGATTTTCCAGCAGGCCAGTTACGAACAGGCGTGGGCGATGTTCAGCAATTCGCCGCTTGAACGTTTACCGGTGCTGGAAAACGCTGAATCCCGCCGTCTGCTGGGGGTGATCACCAAAGCCTCGCTGCTGAATAAAGCCAAAGATTTCCTGTAGTTGTTGTGCGGTTCGCGGCCATCAGCCGTCGTCGCGATGCCTTAATGCATACCAGCCCGCCAGCAGGGTAAACACGCCGACAATCATCACCAGCAAAATAAAACCGTGATGATTGCTGGCAAGCGGAATGCCCCCGACGTTCATGCCAAAGAAACCGGCCACAATATTGATCGGCAGCGCCAGCACGGTGATCACGGTCAGTACATACAGCGTGCGGTTGCTTTGCTCCATCTGGCGTGAAGTGATTTCTTCCTGCAATAACCGGATGCGTTCGGTCAGCGCGATAAGGTCATTGAGCACCACAGAAAATTCCTCGGCAAACTGCCGTAAATCCTGGACCACAGCGGGAGCTATCCAGGTAGGAGGGCGGTTCAGCAGGCGGAAAAGCGCAGTCGGTTCCGGTGCCAGTAAACGCTGAAACCGCAGCAGCATCCGGCGCAGACGCCCCAGATCGGCGCGGTTCTTTTTCACGTGATGGCTCAGGAGTCGCTCTTCGATGGTGTCCACGTACTGATTGGCCCGACGCACAATGTGTTCCAGTAAATCTTCCTGTTCTTCTAAAAGATGCACCAGCAGCGCGGTGGGCGTGCTGATGTTCAGGTGCTCCAGTCGTTTGAATAATTGCTCGATCAGCCTGACCGGTTTATGGCGTGCCGTGACCACCAGTTGCTGATGGCAACTGAGCCACAGCGTCGAAGCTTCATCACTGGTTTCATCCGGGCGAAAAATCACATCGTTGAGCACCGCCAGCAGCGTGTCATCGAGCCGTTCAATGCGCGTGCTGCGCGAGCCTTCGCGGATTTCCTCGAAAAACACCTCACCGACGCCAAAATGCTTTTTCAGCCATTTTTCTGACATGGCATGATTGAGATTGACGTGGATCCAGACGAATCCTTTGTCGTGGCAAATCTGCTGCCAGGCTTCCTGAACCTGTTGTGAAGAAACACGTTCGGCAGGGCGGTTTGGACGAAAAACGAAGCCGTAAATCATTCCGGTGACTTCATCGTTGAAATTGAGTACGGCGGGTTTTTCTGTCGGCATGTCGGATTTCTGGTGACCAAAGCAGGTGGCACCATTACGCCAGACATCGGCGTAAATACAATAACCTCCCGTCTAATTTCACAATACTGTCACATTCAAACAGCCTTACCCCCAATTTTCCGTCAGATGACGTCACTCCCGCCTTTTTGCTTTCTTTCCGAAATTATGACCAATAAATCATAAAGTTAACCCCGTTTAAATTTGTACCTCTTTGGGAGTATCTGGCGTTATGTAAATAAATACATGACGCGAAGGCGTTGATCGCAATCAAGTAGACGGCTCCCGCGCGTGCATACCCTGAGCCCATATTGAGCAATGTAGTTGTATTCCCCGCCATTCACATAATGACAAAGCGCAAATAAGCCTTTGCACAGGAGAGTTCCGGATGAGCAAGTTTCTTGACCGGTTTCGCTATTTCAAACAGCTAGCTGAACCTTTTGCTGACGGCCACGGCCAGACGCTGAATACCAATCGCGACTGGGAAGATGGTTACCGCAGCCGCTGGCAGCATGACAAAGTGGTCCGTTCCACGCATGGTGTGAACTGCACCGGTTCATGTAGCTGGAAGATTTACGTCAAAAATGGTCTGGTGACCTGGGAAACTCAGCAAACTGATTATCCGCGCACCCGTCCGGACTTGCCAAACCACGAGCCGCGCGGCTGTCCGCGTGGTGCCAGTTATTCCTGGTATCTCTACAGTGCTAACCGCCTGAAATATCCGCTGATGCGCAAAAAGCTGATCCAGTTATGGCGCGAGGCCAAACTGAATTACAGCGATCCGGTCGATGCCTGGGGCTCGATTGTGAATCAACCGGAAAAAGCCAAAGAATACAAAGCGGCACGTGGTCGCGGTGGTTTTGTGCGTTCAAGCTGGCAGGAAGTGAATGAGCTGATTGCCGCTTCCAACGTGTATACCGCCAAAACCTTCGGCCCGGACCGTATTATCGGTTTCTCGCCAATTCCGGCGATGTCGATGGTGTCTTACGCTTCCGGCGCGCGTTATCTTTCTTTGATCGGCGGCGTTTGTCTGAGTTTCTACGACTGGTATTGCGATTTGCCACCGGCTTCTCCGCAGACGTGGGGCGAGCAGACGGATGTCCCTGAATCCGCTGACTGGTACAACTCTTCGTATATTATCGCCTGGGGCTCCAACGTTCCGCAGACCCGTACGCCGGATGCCCACTTCTTTACCGAAGTGCGTTACAAAGGCACCAAAACCGTCGCGATTACGCCGGATTACGCTGAAATCGCCAAGATTTGTGACCAGTGGCTGGCACCGAAACAAGGTACCGACAGCGCGCTGGCGCTGGCAATGGGCCATGTGATCCTCAAATCCTTCCACGTCGACAATCCAAGTCAGTATTTCACTGACTACGTGCGCCGCTACACCGATATGCCGATGCTGGTGATGCTTGAACCGCGTGAAGACGGTTCTTATGCTGCAGGCCGTATGTTGCGTGCCTCTGATCTGGTGGACAATTTGGGTCAGGAAAATAACCCGCAGTGGAAAACCATCGCCTTCGACGAAAACACCGGCGAACTGGTCTCGCCGTTAGGTTCGATCGGTTACCGCTGGGGTGAAAAAGGCAAGTGGAATCTGGAATCCCGCGAGGGGCAAGACGGTAAAGACGTCAGCCTGAAGCTGAGCCTGCTTGATGATCATGATGAGGTCGTGAATGTTGGCTATCCGTATTTTGGCGGCGCGGTCAGTGAGCATTTCAACAGCGTGGCGCTGGATGAAATTCTGATGCACAAATTGCCGGTCAAACGCCTGCAACTGGCAGATGGCAGTACCGGTCTGGTGGCCAGTGTTTACGACCTGACACTGGCGAACTACGGCATTGAACGCGGTCTGAATGACGAAAACTGCGCGCAAGGCTACGACGAAATCAAAGCCTACACGCCAGCCTGGGCAGAAAAAATCACGGGTGTTTCTCAGCAGAACATCGAGCGCATCGCGCACGAATTTGCCGATAACGCCAACAAAACCCATGGCCGTTCGATGATTATCGTCGGTGCCGGGATGAACCACTGGTATCACCTCGACATGAACTACCGCGGCCTGATCAACATGCTGATCTTCTGCGGTTGCGTCGGTCAGAGCGGTGGCGGCTGGGCACACTATGTCGGGCAGGAAAAACTGCGTCCGCAAACCGGCTGGCAGCCGCTGGCGTTTGGTCTGGACTGGCAGCGTCCACCGCGCCAGATGAACAGCACCTCGTTCTTCTATAACCATTCCAGCCAGTGGCGTTACGAAACCGTCGCGCCGCAGGAGTTGTTGTCGCCGCTGGCGGATAAATCCAAATTCACGGGCAGCATGATCGACTACAACGTGCGCGCCGAGCGTATGGGCTGGCTGCCGTCTGCGCCGCAGCTCAACGTTAACCCGTTGCACATTGCACAACAGGCAAAGGCCGCCGGTTTATCGCCAGCAGATTTTACCGTGGCAGCCCTGAAAGACGGCAGCGTGCGTTTCGCGGCTGAACAGCCGGACAATCCGCAAAACTTCCCGCGCAACCTGTTCGTCTGGCGCTCCAACCTGCTGGGCTCTTCCGGTAAAGGCCACGAGTACATGCTGAAGTATCTGCTGGGCACCGAACACGGTATTCAGGGTGATGATTTAGGCATTCAGGGCGGCGTGATGCCGGAAGAAGTCGAATGGCAGGCGCAGGGCGGCGAAGGCAAACTGGATCTGGTGGTGACGCTTGATTTCCGTATGTCCAGCACCTGTCTGTATTCCGACATCGTGCTGCCAACCGCCACCTGGTACGAAAAAGACGACATGAATACCTCGGATATGCATCCGTTTATTCATCCGCTGTCCGCGGCTGTTGATCCGGCCTGGGATTCAAAAAGTGACTGGGAAATCTACAAAGGTATCGCCAAAGAATTCTCTCGCGTATGCGTCGGCCATCTGGGTGTCGAAACCGATATGGTGACGTTGCCTATCCAGCATGATTCCGCCGCTGAACTGGCGCAGCCGTTTGGTGTGGAAGACTGGAAAAAAGGCGAATGTGAGCTGATCCCGGGGCGCACCGCCCCGCATCTGATGGCCGTTGAACGTGATTATCCGAACACCTATGAGCGTTTCACTTCCGTCGGTCCGTTGCTGGAAAAACTCGGTAACGGCGGTAAAGGCATTAGCTGGAATACCGACAGCGAAGTCGATTTGCTGAAAAAACTGAACTACACCAAAGCGGATGGCGCGGCGAAAGGCCAGCCGATGATCAACACCGCGATTGATGCAGCCGAAGTCATCCTGACGCTGGCACCGGAAACCAACGGTCAGGTGGCGGTGAAAGCCTGGGCAGCGCTGAGCCAGAATACCGGCCGCGACCACACGCATCTGGCGCTGAATAAAGAAGACGAGAAAATCCGCTTCCGCGATATTCAGGCGCAGCCGCGCAAAATTATCTCCAGCCCGACGTGGTCTGGTCTGGAAGATGAACACGTTTCTTACAACGCCTGTTACACCAACGTGCACGAGTTGATTCCATGGCGCACGCTGTCCGGCCGTCAGCAGATTTATCAGGATCACGCGTGGATGCGCGCCTTCGGTGAAAGCCTGCTGGTGTACCGTCCGCCAATCGACACCCGCGCGGCGCAACCGTTGCTGAATGCGAAGCCGAACGGTAATCCGGAAATGGCACTGAACTTCCTGACGCCGCACCAGAAATGGGGTATTCACTCCACCTACAGCGACAACCTGCTGATGCTGACCTTAGGTCGCGGCGGTCCGATTGTCTGGCTGAGTGAAGACGATGCGAAACAGTTAGGTATCGAGGACAACGACTGGATCGAAGCGTTTAACGCCAACGGCTCACTGAGCGCCCGTGCGGTGGTCAGCCAGCGTGTACCGGCGGGGATGACCATGATGTATCACGCGCAGGAACGCATCGTGAATATTCCGGGATCCGAAATCAGCCAGCAGCGCGGTGGTATTCACAATTCCGTCACCCGCGTTTGCCCGAAACCGACCCATATGATCGGCGGTTATGCGCAACTGGCCTACGGCTTCAACTACTACGGCACGGTCGGTTCTAACCGCGATGAATTTGTGATTGTGCGCAAAATGAACCGCATCGACTGGTTAGACGATGAAGGCAATGACTACGTGCAGGACGCCGTGCAACAGGAGAAAGCCAAATGAAAATTCGTTCACAAGTCGGCATGGTGCTGAATCTCGACAAATGCATTGGCTGCCACACCTGTTCCGTAACCTGTAAAAACGTCTGGACCAGTCGCGAAGGGATGGAATACGCGTGGTTCAATAACGTGGAAACCAAACCGGGTCTGGGTTATCCGCACGACTGGGAAAACCAGGAAAAATGGAAGGGCGGCTGGATCCGCAAAATCAACGGCAAACTGCAGCCGCGCATGGGCAATAAAGCCAACCTGTTGCATAAAATCTTTGCCAACCCGCATATGCCGGAAATCGATGATTATTACGAGCCGTTTGATTTTGATTATCAGCATCTGCATACCGCGAAAGACGGTAAACATCAGCCGGTGGCGCGTCCGCGCTCGCTGCTGACCGGCAAACGCATGAAGAAAATTACCGGCGGCCCGAACTGGGAAGACGATCTGGGCACTGAGTTCAGCAAACGTTCTGCCGATCAGAACTTCGCCAACATGCAGAAAGAGATGTACGGCGAGTTCGAAAATACCTTTATGGCATACCTGCCACGTCTGTGCGAACACTGTCTGAATCCGGCGTGTGTGGCGACCTGTCCGAGCGGGGCGATCTACAAACGTGGCGAAGACGGCATCGTGCTGATCGACCAGGACAAATGCCGCGGATGGCGCATGTGCCTGACCGGTTGCCCGTACAAAAAAATCTATTTCAACTGGAAAAGCGGCAAGTCAGAAAAATGTATTTTCTGTTATCCGCGCATCGAAGCGGGCCAGCCAACGGTGTGTTCCGAAACCTGCGTCGGCCGCATCCGCTATCTCGGCGTGGTGTTGTATGACGCCGACCGTATCGGCGAAGCCGCGTCGGTTGAAAACGAGAAAGACCTGTACGAAAGCCAGATGAGTATCTTCCTCGATCCGAACGACCCTGAAGTGATGGCGCAGGCCGAAAAAGACGGTATTCCGCTGTCGGTAATGGACGCCGCGCGTCAGTCGCCGGTCTACAAAATGGCGATCGAATGGAAGCTGGCGCTGCCGCTGCATCCTGAATACCGCACGCTGCCGATGGTCTGGTACGTGCCGCCGCTGTCTCCGATTCAGTCTGCCGCCGATGCCGGTGCTTTACCGCACAGCGGCGTGCTGCCGGACGTCGAAAGCCTGCGTATTCCGGTGGAATATCTGGCGAACCTGCTGACCGCAGGGGACACCGCACCGGTGCTGCGCGCCCTGAAACGTATGCTGGCGATGCGTCATTTCAAACGTGCTGAAACGGTTGATGGCGTAACGGACACCAGCGCGCTGGAACAGGTCGGATTGTCTGCGGCACAGGCGGAAGAAATGTACCGCTATCTGGCGATTGCCAACTACGAAGATCGTTTCGTGGTGCCATCCAGCCATCGTGAACAGGCGCGTGAAGCCTTCCCGGAAGCCAAAGGTTGTGGTTTCAGCTTCGGCGACGGCTGCCACGGCAGCGACAGCAAATTCAACCTGTTCAACAGTAAACGCATCGATGCCATCGACATCGGCGCGAAAACCGAAAGGAACCGCTGATGAACAGTTTACGACTGACAGGCTTACTGCTTGATTACCCCTCCGAAGAATTGTGGCAACACCAGCCTGAACTGCTGGAAGCGGTGGCAGAGTCTCCGGAGCTGACTCAGGAGCAGCGCCTTGATCTGGCGCTGTATATCACGGCGTTCTGTAAGCAGGATTTGCTGGATGCACAATCGGCGTATACCGGTTTGTTCGATCGTGGTCGCGCCACCTCGCTGCTGTTGTTTGAACATGTGCACGGCGAATCCCGTGACCGTGGTCAGGCGATGGTCGATCTGATGGGGCAATACCGTGAAGCCGGGCTGGAAATCGACAGCCGCGAGCTGCCGGATTACCTGCCACTGTATCTGGAATATCTGACCACGCGTGATGAAAATCAGGCGCGGGAAGGGCTGCGTGATATCGCACCGATTCTGGCGTTACTCAGCGCCCGCATGCAGGAGCGGGACAGTCATTACGCTGAATTGTTTGATCTGCTGCTGGCGCTGTCTGGCAGTGATATCGCGACCGAAACGGTGCGCGAAGGCATCAGACAGGAAGCCCGTGATGACACACCCGCCGCGCTGGATGCGGTATGGGAAGAGGAGCAAATCAAGTTCCTCGGCGAGCAAAGTTGTGCGTCGGGCGATGAGACTGCGCACCAGAAACGCTTCGCTGGTGCGGTCGCACCACAGTATCTGAACCTTGATGAAATGCCTGCGGGGGAACCACGCAAATGACCGACTTCCTCAACAACTTCTTTTTCAATATCTATCCCTACCTGTGCGGCACGGTATTTCTGGTCGGCAGCTGGTTGCGTTACGACTATGGCCAGTACAGCTGGCGCGCCGGTTCCAGCCAGTTGCTGGAGAAAAAAACGCTGCGTATTGCCTCGCCTTTGTTCCACGTCGGTATTCTCGGCATTTTCGCAGGACATGCCTTCGGTATGCTGACGCCGCACTGGATGTATGAATCCTTTCTGCCGGTGCCGGTGAAACAGCAGATGGCAATGTGGGCGGGGGGTGCCTGTGGCCTGATGACCCTGATCGGCGGCGGCATGCTGGTGTGGCGTCGTCTGAGCAACGAGCGCGTGCGGGCGACCTCCAGTTTTGGTGACATCATGATCATCATTCTGCTGGTGGTTCAATGTGCCCTCGGGCTGAGTACCATTCCGTTCTCCGCGCAGCATATGGACGGCAGTGAAATGATGAAACTGGTTGGCTGGGCGCAGTCCGTGGTGACCTTCCGTGGCGGTGCGGCAGCGCATCTGGATGGCGTGGCGTTTATCTTCCGCGTGCATCTGGTGCTGGGGATGACGCTATTCCTGTTGTTCCCGTTCTGCCGCCTGGTGCATATCTGGAGCGCGCCGGTGGAATATCTCACCCGCCGTTATCAGCTGGTGCGTAATCGTCGCTGATTGACCTGCATGATTGTGATCTGGCAATTTTGACATAAAAACGAAGGGCGCTATTATGCGCCCTTATCTTTATTTTATTGCTCAAGGACGCATCTGATGGCCACCCCAAGACAACCTATGACCGTAGCCCGCCGTTTACTTCGCAACAGCCTGATCTTACTGGTTATCGGCATTGTTGCCACTATCCACGGTTTAGTGGTCGGCAGCCCTGAAACTCCGCCAGGAGAAATGGCACCGCAACTGATGCTCGGCATCTGGTTTATCTTTATCGGCTGCGTGATGGCGCTGATCAGCTGGTTAGTTATCCGTAACAAAAAGAAAAAAGGCGAACTCTGATCTTTCGCTCCATACCGCATCAGCGCTCATCAGGGCGCTTTTTTATGTCTGGTGTGCCGGAAACCTGCGTTGCATCAACATCTGCTGCTCAGTTTTCACGCAATTTATGCTTTCAGTCGTCTTACAGCTAATAAAAATCCTAATCAACGTTGGCCAGGAAAAATAACATGACCAGAACGGTATACCTTAACGGGGAGTTTGTTGCCGAGCATGACGCGAAGGTGTCGGTATTTGATCGCGGTTTCTTATTTGCTGATGCCGTCTATGAAGTCAGCGCCGTACTGAATGGCCGTCTGCTCGACAACGCGGCACATCTGGCGCGGCTTGCACGTTCCTGTCAGGCGCTGAATCTGCGTCTGCCTTGCGCGCTCAGCGATATTGAGACCCTGCAAAAGCGTCTGATTGCTGAAAACCATCTGGTGGAAGGGGCGGTATATCTGCAAATCAGCCGCGGCAACAGCGGTGACCGTGATTTTGATTTCCCCGGCGAAAGCGTAACGCCAACTTTTCTGATGTTTACCCAGGCGCGGCCGTTGATAGATCACCCCAAATCGAAAAGCGGTATTCGCATGGTCTCCGTTGAGGATATCCGCTGGCAGCGTCGTGACATCAAAACCGTGGGTCTGCTGGCTCCGTGTCTGGCGAAAGAGTATGCCCATCAGCATAATGCCGATGACGCCTTACTGATCGAAAACGGCCTGATCACCGAAGCCAGTTCCAGCAATGCCTGGATCGTAGATGCTGATGGCACGCTGATCACCCGCCCGCTGAGCACGCACATTCTGCATGGCATCACCCGTCAGGCGCTGCTGGAACTGGCGAAGCAGTACGGTATCCGTTTCGAGGAACGTCCGTTCACGCTCGATGAAGCACATAACGCCCGCGAGATCTTTATCAGCTCGGCAACGACCTTTATCTGGCCGGTGATCGCGCTGGACGGTAAGCCGGTCGGGGACGGAAAACCAGGTGCCATCGCCGCAAAATTGCGGGCGATTTATGTGCAAATGGCGGTGGAAGCGACGAGCCGGTAATTAACGTCAACGGAAGACGGCTCCTCCCCCTGCGAAGGAGGAGGATGGGAGGGAGTATGACGGTTGTCGCTGTGTACAGACGCGAACGTTTTTAACCTGGAAATAATCCCTCATCGCTTATTTATTTTAATGATAAAAATGACGCCATCATTTATTGAAAATGATTTACCGGTTGATTGCGCCGTTTCTCTCTTGTGACTAATTTTTTGAAGGCAGGGGCAATGGAATAATGCCCACCTTCGGAATTCATCACAGGAGAGGCATTTTGAAATCAATCATTAAATTCAGCGTCGCGATGTTTATTGTCGTGATGACAATGACCGCGTGTTCCACACATCAGTACGACCTGACGTTAGATAATCAAATTACCGAATTCGAAATTAAAGCTGACCGGCAATTTGTGACCTGGACTGCGCAGGCAATGGCTGACAATACGCAACCCGCCGTGCCGGTGGTTGCCTGCCAGGCTGCGCCCGTGGCGGCAGGACAAACACTTTCACTGATTTCTCCCCTTTCTGAACCCGACAGTCAGTTCTTCAATTCCGCGGAAACCGATCTGGCGTTGATTGAATCCCGCACCAAAGCCTTAAATAACAATCCTGCGATTGATCAGCAGATATTCGGCCTGAGAAATATCTTCTATCAGATCAAATATAAAAAGCAGCATTGTTCGCAACAGGATTCTCCGGCGTATATCGCTATTCAGCGTAAACAGGTTTCCGTGATTATGCAGTCAATGCTGACGTATGAGCGGGTATTAAAAAATGGCTCAGGCACATCGCAAAAATAATAAAGGTGAACAGGATGAGTGATATTTTTGATTTAAGAGACCGCGCAATCAATGCGGCAAAAGCTTCACTGGGCGCAAACTGGAATACGGTGGCAAGCAGTGCCGTCCCGCAGATTGAAGCCTTACTTCAGCTGACATGGGAGATTGAAAAGGGCAAAGGCAGTTTCCGTTCGGGGGAGTATGAATCTTTGCTGGCGACTCAAAAATCCACTTTCGTGGCAGTGCTGACCACCTATGAAGCGATCAGCGCAGAGATAGCCTGGCAGGCGCTGAATGCGGTCTTTGACGTGATTTTGAGCGGCGTGCGCAACGTCCTGTAAAAACGATCTTGCGGCGGGCGAGTCTAAAATTATCTTTATCGATAACTATTTTCATTTAGACTGACGGACTTGCCCGCCTCCGGGTCGTTTCTATGAGGATGTCTGATGCTCCGCCGTTTCTTCTCTTATTACGCGCCCTATAAAAAACTGTTCTTCCTCGACTTCGGGTGCGCCATTCTGGCCGGATTGCTGGAACTGGGCTTTCCGATGGCGATCAAAACCTTCATCGATAAGTTGCTGCCCGCACACGACTGGGTGCTGATTATCGGCGCGACGGTCGGTCTGTTGCTGATTTATCTGTTCAATACTGCGCTGATGGCGATCGTCAACTACTGGGGACACGCGCTGGGCGTCGGGATTGAAACCGACATGCGTCGCGAAGCGTTCAGCCATCTGCAGAAACTGTCATTCCGTTATTACGACAATACCAAAACCGGTCACATCATTACCCATGTCACCAAGGATCTGGAGGAAGTGGGCGAAGTGGCACACCACGGGCCGGAGGATGTATTTATCGCGGTGATGACCTTTATCGGCGCGTTCATTCTGATGGCGACGGTGCATGTCAAGCTGGCGCTGATGACCATCATTATTGTGCCTGCGATGACCTGGATGGTCAGCCGCTACGGTGCGCAGATGACTGAAACCTGGCGGCGCCTGTTCGGCCAGGTGGGTAATTTCAACGCACGTATAGAAGAAAGCATCGGCGGCATTCGTGTGGTGAAAGCCTTCGCTAACGAAGCGCATGAGCAAAAACTGTTTGCTTCTGACAACGATAATTACCGCACGACGAAACTGAAAGCCTATCAGATCATGACTGCCAGCCTGACGCTGAGCTATCTGAGTACGCGTCTGGTTCAGTTGATCGTGATGGTCGCCGGAACCTGGTACGTGATTAATGGTCAGCTGACTTACGGCGGATTCGTGGGGTTCCTGCTGCTGGTGGAAGTGTTTTTCCGTCCGGTGGCAAAAATCAGTTCGGTACTGGAAAGCTATCCGAAAGGGATTGCTGGTTTCAAACGCTTCACGCAGCTTATTGATACCGCGCCGGATATCACGGACCGGCCGGGCGCTCAGGTGGTCAGCCATCTGCGCGGCGATATTCATTATGACAACGTGGTGTTCGGCTATACGTCAGTCAGCAAGATTCTCAATGGCATCACGCTTTCTATTAATGCCGGAGAAACACTGGCATTCGTCGGGCCTTCCGGTGCGGGAAAAACCACCTTGTGTTCGCTGCTGCCCCGTTTTTATGAGCTGGACAGCGGCAGTATCACCATCGATGGTATTGATATCCGCGACATGACGCAGACCTCGTTGCGTCATAACATCGGCATCGTGCAGCAGGATGTGTTCCTGTTTGGCGGGACGATCCGCGAGAACATTGCGTACGGTAAGCTCGGTGCCAGCGAAGCAGAAATCCGCCTGGCTGCCAGCCGCGCACGCCTTGATGACGTCATTGACGCGCTGCCGCTGGGCATGGACACGGTGATTGGCGAGCGGGGCGTGAAGCTTTCCGGCGGGCAGAAGCAACGCCTGTCGATTGCGCGGATTTTCCTGAAAAACCCGCCAATCCTGATCCTCGACGAAGCCACGTCTGCACTGGATACTGCCACCGAGCAGGCTATCCAGCAGTCGCTGGCGGAGCTTTCTGAGGGCCGGACCACGCTGGTGATTGCCCATCGTCTGGCGACGATTCAGAACGCTGACCGTATTATCGTGGTCGATAAAGAAGGCATTGTTGAGCAGGGTACGCATGAATCACTGCTGGCTCATCAGGGGCGTTATGCACAACTCCACGCCGCACAGTTCCGTTAATTTTTGTACCCTCTCCTGCAAAGGAGAGGGTTGGAACGGCGAAATAATCGCCACTCAAAAGTAAAGTCTCCCTAAAAATTTCCCTATCCTTCTCAAGTCTGCCCTCTCTTTTAATATTTTCTTTTTAGTAAAAGCCCGTTTTGAATAAAAATGATGCGATTCGGGCAGGTAAAAATATTCACTTTCGTTCAATTCAATCACGCAGGTCATTATTATTTCCTTTAATTTGACTTTATTTTGCTCAATATCTTTAGCGAAAATCCTAATTCGAAAAAAATTGCGTAGTACAAAAATCTTATGGCTGCTTTTTCTATTAATGTGATAATGAACTTACCCTTGTGATAATTACCCTGCTATGCACCATTTAAATGCAACGCGTCTAAATTCCTCCTTAATTCATTAACGATTGTTAACAGATAAAAACCTTTTGATAAAGGTGATCTCGGTTGCAATAACTTTACAATGCGAGACCTGTTTTGCACCAAAAAAATGCACCGCACCGTTATGGTGCAAAACGTTATGCTAAAAGCGCATATAATCAGGGGGTTAGCGGCTTATAACAGAAATATTATGTTACAACTCTTTACGCAAAAAAGACTTAATGAGGCGAACTTTTCCATTTTAACTTTTCGTGCTCAGTGTTAAGGTTCGAATCGTTTTACAGACAGACGTATTTCAAAACATGTACAAATACTCACAGCCCGATATTCCAGATATATAAAAGAAAGCGGGCATGAGAACTCCTTTATAAAAAATCAAGGAAACTTAAATAATGATGAAGCGCAGTGTGTTGGCCTTAGCGGTCTCTTTAATTGCAGTGGGATCTACCGCAAACGCGAGTGAAATCTATAATAAAGACGGTAACAAACTGGACCTGTATGGTCGTGTAACCGCTAAGCATTATTTCTCCGATGATAAAAGTTCTGACGGCGACATGACTTATGCGCGTCTGGGCTTTAAAGGCGAAACTCAAATTAACGACACACTGACCGGTTATGGCCAGTGGGAATATAACATTCAGGCTAACCACGCAGAATCTCAGGGCGACCTGGGCAATAAAACCCGTCTGGGCTTTGCGGGTCTGAAAGTGAAAGATTTCGGTTCTATCGATTTCGGTCGTAACTACGGTGTGGTTTACGACGCACTGGGCTTCACCGATATGCTGCCTGAGTTTGGTGGTGATACTGCTAACAATGACAACTTCATGGTGGGTCGTTCAAGTGGTCTGGCAACTTACCGTAACCAGGACTTCTTCGGTCTGGTTACCGGCCTGAACATCGCCCTGCAATACCAGGGTAAAAACGAAAACGACGGTCGTTCAGCGTCTAAAGGCAACGGCGACGGTTACGGCGCATCCATCGATTATGAAGATATCGCAGGTTCCGGCATCGGTGCAGTTATTGCGGGTTCTTCTTCTGACCGTACTAACGCACAAACCAACGCCACAATCGGTGCTGGCGACAAAGCTTCTGCATGGGCAACTGGCCTGAAATATGACGCTCACCAGATTTATCTGGCAGCGATGTACAACGAAACCCGTAACCAGGCGCCAGTCACCGTGGGCTCCACGAGCGGCTACGCTAACAAAACTCAGGGTTATGAGTTAGTTGCGCAGTATCAGTTCGAAAACGGTCTGCGTCCTTCAATCGGTTACGTGCAGTCTAAAGCGAAAGATGTTGAAGGTGTGGGTGATGCGGACCTGGTTAAATACTTCGAAATCGGTGCAACTTACTACTTCAACAAAAACATGTACACCTATGTTGACTACATGATCAACCAGATCGATGACAACAACAAACTGGGCGTAAGCTCTGACGACATCGTTGCTGTAGCACTGACTTACCGCTTCTAAGTTAGTGAACTAAATTATTACCCCATTCTGTGTCTGAAAAAGGTAATCGCAAAGGCAGAGTTCATTGGCTCTGCCTTTTTTTATACCTGTGATTTCGTGTAATGCCTCCCAGGCCGCCCCCGTTTCTCTTCTCAAATAACCACAATAAATTCATATATCTAACTCTATAGCCTAAGGTTATACCCCAGACCCAAACAAGTATTCGTCAGCCGGTTTCTCCCGTGGAATATTCTCTGCAGTCTGATTAAAACCCCATTCAAAAAAATAGACCCCGGAGAAACTGACATGCAGCAAATTCCAAAGCCGTATCTTTTATTTCTTGGTGATGTGATGGATCCGCTGGCGGCGAAAACAGCGCGCGGTATTCACGTCTGGCGTCCTGAAGCTTGTGTCGGACAAATTCGTCTGGCAACGGATTCTGTGTCCTTAGGGTTGCCGGATCTGGATATCGCCACGGCGAAAGCGCAGGGCGCGAAAACCATGGTGCTGGGCACCGCAAATTCAGGCGGTAAATTACCGGCACACTGGATTGATTCGATCAAAGCGGCCATCAGTGCCGGTCTGAATGTGGCGAACGGTCTGCATCAGGGGCTGAACGACATCCCTGAGCTGGTTGCGCTGGCCGCTGAAAATAATGTGCAACTGTTCGATGTGCGCCACATGCAACCGGCGCTGGATACCGGCACCGGCATGAAACGTAGCGGCAAACGCATTCTGACTGTCGGCACAGATTGCTCGGTCGGCAAAATGTACACCTCGCTGGCGCTTGAAGCGGCCATGCGTGAGCTGGATTTGAACGCTGATTTCCGCGCTACCGGTCAGACCGGCGTACTGGTGGCCGGTGCCGGTATTGCCATTGATGCGGTGATTGCCGACTTCATTTCTGGTGCTGTCGAAGCGCTTTCCCCGGCGAACGATGACGATCACTGGGACATCATTGAAGGTCAGGGCTCGCTGTATCATCCGTCTTTTGCCGGTGTCAGCATGGGATTGATTCATGGCGCGCAGGCACATTTATTAGTGATGTGTCACGAGCTTGGTCGTCCGCACATGCGCCATCTGCCACATCAGTTTATGCCCACGCTGCGCCAGTGTCTCGATACCAATCTGGCGGCAGCCAGCCTGACCAGTCCTGGCGTAAGACTCGCCGGTTTCTCGCTTAACACCTCCTCCGTCAGTGAAGAAGAAGCCAAAATCGCGCTGGCGGAAATCAGCGAAGAATTCGGCGTCCCGGCCACCGATCCGGTGCGTTTCGGTATCAAAAATATCGCGCAATGGATCAAGGAAAACGCCTGATGATCCAGATGACTTTCCAGTCCGTCGAACTGCCGCTGGCAAAACCATTTGCGATTTCCCGTGGTATCCGCACCGCCGTCACGGTGGTACGTGTTTACCTGACGGACGGTGAATTTACCGCCGTCGGGGAGTGCACACCGACGGCACATTATCAGGAATCCCCGCACAGCGTTGGCGAGCAACTGGAACTTATCCGTCCGCAGGTGGAACAGGGACTGAGCCGCGAGGCGCTGCAACAGGCGTTGCCGGTTGGCTCAGCGCGCAATGCCCTCGATTGTGCAATGTGGCGTCTCGATGCGGCAAAACAGGGCAAAGACCTGTGGCAACTGCTTGATATGCCTAAGCCTGTTTCGGTGATTACCGCCGAAACCCTGAGTCTGGATTCGCTGGAAAATATGGCCAATGCCGCCGCCGTGGCAGTTGCCGGTGGCGCGAAGTTGCTGAAAATCAAACTCGACCGCGAGCAGATTATCGAGAAAGTGGCCGCCATCCGCGCCACGGCACCGCAGGCTACGCTGGTGGTGGACGCTAACGAATCCTGGCTGGGTTTGGATCTCGACAGCCTGTTTCAGGCGCTGCATGAATTCAACGTGGCGATGATCGAACAACCCCTTCCTGCCGGTAATGACAAAGATCTGGTGCGTTGTTTGCATCCTGTTCCTGTCTGCGCCGACGAAAGCTGTCATGAGCGTGCGGATATTGCAGGGCTGCGCGACCGTTACGAGATGATCAATATCAAGCTCGACAAATGTGGTGGCCTGACAGAAGCGCTGGCCATGACCGATGTGGCTCGGCAGTTCAATCTGCGCATTATGGTCGGTTGCATGCTGGGCTCATCCATTGCGATGGAGGCGGCGCTGCCGGTAGCGGTGCAGGCGGAACGTGTCGATCTTGATGGCCCGATCTGGCTGGCGCAGGACGCTGAACCGGCATTGCGCTATGAAAACGGTGAAGTCTGGCTTTAACAGTTCAACTTATAAAGGAGGCGTTTATTGATGACAGTGCCCATTTTGCAGATTAACGATTTGTCGGTGACATTTTCCGGCCGGCAAGGCAAAACGCAGGCGCTGAAAGGCGTTTCCTTCTCTATTAATAAAGGTGAAGTGGTGGCGGTGGTGGGCGAAAGCGGATCCGGTAAGTCCGTCACTTCACTGAGTGTCATGGGTTTGCTGCCGGATTCGGCGCACGTCGATGCGGGAAGTATCGAGTTTTTTGGCCGTAACGGCAAACGTCATACCCTGACGTCGCTGTCGGCAGAATCGCGCCGCAAACTGCGCGGGCAGGAAATGTCGATGATTTTTCAGGAGCCGATGACCTCGCTCAATCCGGTGCTGCGTGTAGGCGATCAGCTTACCGAAGGGCTGCTGGATCACGGCATGGCGAATAAAGCCACGGCGCTGAACAAAGCCCGCGAGCTGCTGAAACAGGTTCGTATTCCTGACGTTGAACGTATCCTTAAATGTTACCCGCATGAACTTTCCGGTGGCATGCGTCAGCGCGTGATGATTGCGCAGGCGCTGGCCTGCGATCCGGCGCTGCTGATTGCCGACGAACCCACGACGGCGCTGGATGTCACGGTACAGGCGCGTATCCTGCAAATTCTGCGCGACCTGCAACAGGGCACCGATATGTCGGTTCTGTTTATCACCCATGACATGGGCGTGGTGGCGGAAATTGCCGATCGCGTGGTGGTGATGTATCAGGGCCAGGTGGTGGAGCAGGGCAGTGTGACGGAAATTTTCGCCAACGCACAGCATCCTTATACCCGCGCCTTGCTGGCCGCCGTACCGAAACTGGGCGACATGCAGGGGCTGAAATGGCCGCGCCGCTTCCCGCTGTTAAGAGATAAAACCGGCCAAAATATTTCGCCAGAAAAGCAATCGGTTGCAGGTGATCATCCTCACATTTCAGCGGGTGATGGCGATCAGAAAACCGCCAACTACGATGCGCCGCCGTTG
The DNA here is from genome assembly GCF_009498575.1 of Rahnella sp. RcJ3. Classification (NCBI taxonomy): domain Bacteria; kingdom Pseudomonadati; phylum Pseudomonadota; class Gammaproteobacteria; order Enterobacterales; family Yersiniaceae; genus Rahnella; species Rahnella sp. RcJ3. The sequence goes on along the minus strand of NZ_QSNX01000007.1, from coordinate 99,988 downwards.
CTCGATGTGCGCGGGTTGCGTGTCTGTTACCCGATCCGCTCCGGCGTGTTGTCACGCGTGACCAAAGAAGTTCACGCCGTGGAACAAATCGACTTCTCTATCTGGCCGGGCGAAACGCTGGCACTGGTAGGCGAGAGCGGTTGCGGCAAATCCACTACCGGTCGCGCGATTTTGCGGCTGGTGGGCAGCGAATCCGAAAGCATTCACCTCGAAGGTAAAGAAATTACCCTGATGCGCGACACCCCGTTTCAGGCGGTGCGCCGTCAGATCCAGATGGTGTTTCAGGATCCCTACGCCTCGCTCAATCCGCGTCTGACCGTCGGGTTTTCCATTGCCGAACCTTTATTACTGCATGGCCTGAAAAAGTCTCTGGCTGATGCCACGCCGGTGGTCAATCAGCTGCTGAAAAGTGTCGGACTTGAACCTTTCCATGCGCGGCGCTATCCGCACGAATTCTCCGGCGGGCAACGTCAGCGTATTGCCATCGCGCGCGCCATGGCATTGCAGCCACAGGTGATTATTGCCGATGAGGCCGTGTCGGCGCTGGATGTATCGATTCAGGCGCAGGTGGTCAATCTGATGATGGATCTTCAGCGTGATACCGGCGTTGCCTGGCTGTTTATTTCGCATGACATGGCGGTGGTGGAGCGGATCGCCAACCGGGTGGCGGTGATGTACAGCGGACAGATTGTCGAGATTGGCCCGCGTGATGCCGTGTTTAGTAATCCTAAACACCCATATACCCAACGCCTGCTCAGTTCGGTACCGGTGGCGGATCCGACGCAACGTGTTTTACGCAATTTTGATGATGTGGAAGTGAAATCGCCGGTGCATCCGGCGGGTGTACAGATAGAAAAACTCAAATATTCCCGCGTCAGTGAACATCACTGGGTTGCACAGGGATAACTCAACATTCTTTTTTGGGACACACAGGAGAACACCATGCATTCGACCTTAGTGCGTAAAAGCCTGCTTGCCGCCGGACTGGCGCTTTGTTTTGCGGCGTCGGCTCAGGCCAAAGATCTGCGTATTTCCATGTATGCCGACGTGACCGGTTTTGACCCGCACGACACCACAGATACGCTGAGCTATTCCATTCAGAGCGGTATTTTTGAACGCCTGTTCCAGTTCGACAGCAAAATGGCCGTTGTGCCGGTGCTGGCGACGGATTACACCAGTAACAGCGATGCGACCGAATTCACCGTTAATCTTCGCCACGATGTGACTTTCCAGGACGGCACGCCGTTCAATGCTGATGCGGTAAAAGCCAACCTGGATCGGCTGGCCAATCCGGCCAATCATCTGAAACGTAACTCGCTGTTCAGCATGATCAAATCCGTTGATGTGGTCAGTCCGTATCAGGTAAAAATCACCCTCAACAAACCGTTTGGCGCGATGATCAACACCCTGGCGCACCCGTCGGCGGTGATGCACAGCCCGGCTTCGTTAAAGCAATACCCGAACGAACAGGATCTGAGTGTGCATCCGGTCGGTACCGGTCCGTTTAAGTTTGTGGAATGGCAGCAGGGTAAAGACGTCAAACTGGTGAAATACGACAACTACTGGCAGAAAGGCTGGCCGAAAGTAGATTCCGTCACGCTTTACCCGACGCCGGAAGATTCCACGCAGGTGGCGAAACTGAAGTCCGGCGGCGTGGACGCGGTGTATCCGTTGCCGTCCGATCTGGTGGATACCGTGAAGAGCGATCCGAAGCTGGATATTGCGCAGGATCCGGGCATCTATCTGTATTACATCGCCTTCAATACGCAGAAAAAAGAGTTCTCTGACGTGCGTGTCCGTCAGGCGATTAACTACGCTATCGACCGTAATCTGTGGCTGAAAGTCGGTTTCGCCGGTCTGGGTTCGCCGTCCACCTCGCCGCTGCCGAAAAACGTTCAGTTCTATCAGAAACAAACCACGCCGGATTACAGCTATAACATCGCTAAAGCCAAAGCGCTGATGAAAGAAGCCGGTTACGAGAAGGGCTTCGACGTTGAAATGTGGAGCTCGAACAAAACCGACCGTATCCGCAGTGCGCAGTTCCTGAAACAACAACTTTCACTGATCGGCGTGCGCGTGAAACTGGTGCCGATGGATTCCGGTTCGCTTAACCAGCGTCTGTGGAGCACACCGAAACCGGCGGATGCCAAAGTGGAAATGTACTACGGCGCATGGTCGGCCTCTACCGGCGATGCAGACTGGGCGTTGCGTCCGCTGTTTGCCACCGAATCCTGGATCCCTTCTGCCTATAACGTCTCTTATTACAGCAACAAGCAGGTTGATGCGGCGATCACCGCCGGTCTGCAAACGGCTGATGTGGAAAAACGTAAAGCCGCCTATGCCGATGCGCAAAAACTGCTGTGGGCAGATGCGCCGGTGGCTTATCTCGGCGTGCCGGACAACCTGGTCGGTAAGAGCAAAGACCTTTCCGGCGTCTACATGCTGGCCGACGGCTCACTGATTTTTAATCAGGCACAGTTTAAGTAATTTTTTTTGCTCCTCCCCCTGCGAAGGGGGAGGCTGGGAGGGGGTTTAGCAGGCAACTTCAGATTCAGAGTTGCCATTAATACCCCACCCCAACCCTCCCCTTCGCAGGGGAGGGAGTTTACGGAATTCAGGGAATCACTTTTATGCTGACCTATTTTATCCGCCGGATACTGGAAATGATCCCCGTTTTACTGGTGGTGTCATTACTGGTTTTCGGCTTTATCAAGCTGCTGCCGGGTGACCCTGCGCGTATTTACGCCGGTCAGGATGCGCCGGTTGAGGCGGTTGAGTCAGCACGGCAACTGCTTGGTCTGAATGATCCGCTGCCTGCGCAATACTGGCACTGGCTGGACGGCATGATTCACGGCGATCTGGGCACCACTTACCGCACGCGTCAGCCGGTGTTAAGTGTGATTGAAAGCGGGTTTATGCCGACATTGCTGCTGGCGCTGGCGGGCTTTGCCTGGTCAGTGGTGCTGGGGCTGGTGATTGGCGTGGTGTCTGCGCTCAAACGTGGAAAATGGCAGGACTGGACGCTGATGAGCATGGCGGTCGGCGGCATTTCCATGCCGCCATTCTGGCTCGGATTGTTGCTTATCCAGTTTGTCGCCATGCCGTTCGGGATATTTGCCGTCAGCGGATTTAATCAGCCCGCTGACATTATCTTACCGGCAATCACCCTGGGTTCCTCGGTGGCGGCAGTCATGGCGCGTTTCACCCGCTCAGCATTTCTCGACGTGGCGCAGGAAGATTATGTGCGCACCGCCAACGCCAAAGGATTACGCGCGCGTCTGGTGACGTGGAAACACATCATGCGTAATGCGCTGATCCCGATTATCACCATGCTTGGCCTGCAATTTGGCTTCCTGCTCGGTGGCTCGATCATTGTCGAAAGCGTGTTCAGCTGGCCGGGGCTGGGCTGGTTACTGATCGAATCCATCAAAACGCAGGATCAGCCGGTGATTCAGGCACTGGTCATGCTGTTCGTGTTTGAATTTATTCTGATAAACCTGCTGGTTGATCTGCTGTACGCGGTGGTCAATCCTGCTATCCGTCTGCGTTAGGAGCTGCTCATGACCGATCCTGTCTCTCCTCCGGGAGATATCCAACCGGCTGCGGTAGCCTCGCAAAACGATGATATCCGCTCGCCGTGGTACGACTTTTTTCACACCTTTATTCGTCATCCGATGGCGCTGGTCTCCGGCGGATTTATCCTGCTGCTGGTGCTTGTTGCGGTGTTCGCGCCGTGGCTGGCACCTTTTGACCCGATGACACCAGACTGGATGGCACTCGGTGTCGGTCCGACGCCAGAACACTGGTTCGGCACCGACGACTTGGGAAGAGATGTCCTCAGCCGCATCATTTATGGTGCGCGTATCTCCCTTTATGTCGGTATTTTTTCGGTCACGCTCGGCATGATTGCCGGTGTGTTACTCGGGCTGCTGGCCGGATATTACGGCCGCTGGCTGGATATGCTGATCATGCGCGGCTCCGACGTTTTATTCGCTTTTCCGGGCATGTTGCTGGCCATTGCAGTCGTGGCTATTCTCGGTCCGGGGCTGAACAACGTGATCATCGCGGTCGCGGTATTCAGCGTGCCGGTGTTTGCCCGCATCGTGCGCGCTGCTACGTTATCGATTAAACAAAGCGCCTATGTCGAAGCCGTTCGCTGCGTCGGCGCGCCGGACAGGGTGGTGATTTTGCGTCATATCCTGCCGGGCACGCTCTCAAACGTCATCGTCTATTTCACCATGCGTATTGGCACCAGTATCCTGACCGCAGCCAGCCTGAGTTTTATCGGTCTGGGGCCGGAACCGGATGTGCCGGAGTGGGGCAATATTCTGGCGATGAGCCGTAATATGATGATGGCGGGCAAATGGAACGTCAGCGTGTTCCCGGGGCTGGCGATATTCCTCACGGTTCTGGCATTTAATCTGCTCGGCGACGCGCTGCGTGACACGCTGGATCCTAAACTGAAAAAGTAATAGTCACCGAACAGCTGAAACGGAAAACTGATGCATCCGCAACAACATGAAGATGAATTTCAGCAGCAGGCGTTGTCCGCCTTGCTGCAACGCTGGCGCAGGTCGCGCCAGATTTTCCGCCCGCGCTTCCCGTGCGGTGCCACCAATTCACTGACTGATGTGACCGGCGTGACTGTCGGACACAGCACGCTGGCCGCCGGAGATGTGCAGACCGGCGTCACCGCCATCGTGCCGCCGGGCGACGATCTGTATGAAAAGCCGTTGCCCTGTGGCGTGGCGGTGTTAAACGGTTTCGGCAAACCGATGGGGCTGATTCAGGTGATGGAGTTGGGCGAGCTGCAAACGCCGGTACTGCTCAGCAATACCTTCGCCACCGGCACGTTATTTAATGCGCTGGTGAAACGCAGCTGTCAGCAATTTCCGCAGATTGGCCGTCCTGATGCCACCATCAATCCGGTTATCCTCGAGTGCAATGATTTCTATCTTAATGATATTCAGGCGATGGCGGTGAGTGAAGACGACGCGCTGACCGCACTCGACAGCGCGACAAAAACCTTCGCCCGTGGCAGCGTGGGTGCCGGACGTGGCATGAGCAGCTTTGGCTTAAAAGGCGGCATCGGCACCGCCTCGCGCTGGTGCGAAACGCTAAACGCGACATTAGGCGTACTGGTGCTGGCGAACTTTGGCAAACTCTCTGACCTGACGCTTGACGGCGTGCGTGCCGGCGAAGCCATCGCCCAAATCCTGCCGCAACTGGCGCCGCAGGTGGACGCCGGTTCGGTGATTATTGTGATGGCCTGCGATTGCTATCTCGACAGCCGTCAGCTCGGACGTATCGCCAAACGCGCCGGTGCCGGGTTAGGGCGTCTGGGCAGTTACTGGGGGCATGGCTCAGGGGATATCGCGCTGGCATTTTCGACGCAACGTGACGGTGTCACATTACCGGATGCCGAACTTGAGCCTTTACTGGCACTGGCGGCAGACGCCACAGAACACGCTATTATTGATGCCTTACTGAGTGCTGAAACCGTTTGCGGATTCGACGGACATTACCGGCTGGGGTTGTCTGAAGTCCTGGACGCTCTGGCAAACCAAAAAGGGAACGACTGATGAAAGTGTTTATCTCTGCGGACATTGAAGGTATTGCGGGTGTCATGCGTCCTGAGCAGTGCAGCCCGGGGAATTCAGATTACGAGGCCGCCCGTGCACTGATGGAAGGCGAAGTTAACGCCGCCATCGACGGCGCTTTTGCCGGTGGCGCGATGGAAGTGACGGTGGCTGACAGCCACGCGATGATGCAAAACCTGCGCGCCGATAAAATCGACCCGCGAGCCAGGCTGGTACAGGGTAAACCGCGTGGTTTATCGATGGTCGAAGGGCTGCAACAACAGCAATACGACGGCCTGATGTTTGTCGGCTATCACACTGCCGCAGGCGAAAACGGTGTACTGGCGCACACCATCAATGGCCGCGCTTTTTACCGCGTTAAACTCAACGGTAACGTGGTCGGCGAAAGCGACTTATACGCCGCTGCCGGTGCGGAACTCAACGTGCCGTTATGGCTGGTGACCGGCGACGATCACCTCGAAACCTGGATCCGCCGTTATTACCCGGAATCGCAATATGTCTGCGTCAAACGGGCGATTTCTGCCAATGCGGCCGAATCCGACAGCCCGTCGATTGCCTGTGCCAAAATCCGTAAACAGGCGACCATTGCCGTCAGCAAACCTGCGCCGCTCACTGCCGGAAGATTCAGCGCGCCATACCATCTCGAACTGATGACTGCGAAACCGGTCCTGGCAGATTTATTTTGTCTGATCCCCGGCGTTGAACGTCTCGATGCCGTCACCGTCGGTTATCACAGCCCGACCGTTGCTAATATTATCAGCCTGTTAAGTGCTTTCTCGTACTTAGCCATCACGCAGAAATAGGGCAGCAATGCGCTTACGCCACATCGAAGTGTTTCAGGCCGTGTTACAGGCGGGCAGCGTCAGCGGCGCGGCGCGCCTGCTGAACGTGTCGCAGCCGAATGTCAGCCGCGTGCTGAATCACGCTGAGCAGCAACTGGGTTTCACGCTGTTTGACCGTACACCGCAGGGGCTGATTGTGACGCCGGAAGGGCGGCGGTTAATGCCGGAAGTCGAAGCGTTATTCAGCCATATTCAGGCCATCGGTGAGCTGGCGGAACAGTTACGTCAGGGCGAAGGCCAGCATGTGCGCATTGGTTCGGCACACGCCCTCGGACACAGCGTGATGGCGCCGGTGCTGGTGGATTTCCGCCGTCAGACCCCCGGCGGCAGCGTCGAACTGGTGACCGGACATTTCAACACGCTGAGTCAGGACTTGCTGCAATACAAAATGGATTTCGCGCTGGCATTTGGCGAGCAGGCCACGCAGGAACTGGTTGCTGAGTCGATCTATCAGGCCAATATGGTCGCGCTCCTGCCCAAAGATTCCCCGGTGGAAGGGCCGGTAACGCTGGCGTGGCTGTGCGAAAACGATCTGCTGATGTTGCAGCAGCAGGATCCGCTGGGGCAGGTGCTCAACCGCGTCCTGCGCGAAAACGGTCTGATGCCGCACTCGGCGTTGTTCATCAAAACCTACTCGGTGATCGCCGACATGGTGCTGGCAGGCGGCGGTGTCGGCGTGGTCGATACGTTTACCGCCCGGCGGTATGTTGATCAACTGAAGATCGTGGCGGTAGTGGAACCCCTGCCATTTGAGGTGATTTTGCTGAGCCGCCGGGATCAACCGGCGTCGCAGGCGGCGCTCAGGCTCAGACAACTGATTAAGCGGAAAGTGGGGGAGTTGAAAGGAGTGCCTTTCGATCCCGTTTAGTTTTTAATTTCAAATTCAAATTCAAATTCAAGGTCAAGGTCAAGGTCAAGGTCAAGGTCGTGGGCGTCGGCCCACACCGACTTGGGGGACGGCTTATCGCCGCCGCCCCCCAAGACCCCCCC